>JAEXJM010000007.1 GCA_023449275.1 Pseudomonadota bacterium
ACAGTAAGGCTACAGAATAAGGGTAACCTAAATGAGTTATTTGAAACGACTTGCCAAGCCCGCAGTTGCCATTATCGCTTCTGCCTGCATCCTGACGGGTTGCGCCACAAAGAATCCGAACGACCCGTTCGAGAACTACAACCGTGTCATGTTCAACATCAATGAAGCCTTCGACCATACGGCTTTCAAACCTCTGGCCATGTTGTACGACACTGTCATGCCGAATTTTGCCCAGACGATGGTGACCAACTTCTTCGGCAATATCAACGATGTCTGGTATGCATTCAACAACCTGCTGCAGGGACAGGGTGAAAAGGGGATGACCGATGTCGCCCGTGTCATGGTGAATTCCCTTTTCGGCCTCGGCGGTGTCATTGACGTCGCATCGAACCTCAACATGCCGAAATACCGCGCCGATTTCGGCCAGACCCTGGGCGTCTGGGGCATGGAAGCTGGCCCTTACGTCGTCTTGCCTCTTCTCGGCCCGTCGACACTGCGTGATACGATTGCATTGCCGGCCGAGTGGTATGGTGATGCATGGAGCTATGTAAACAACGTACGTGTCCGTAATGCTGGCCTCATTGTAAGAGCCGTCAATTATCGCGCCGCCCTGCTCGACGCCTCATCCCTTGTCGATGACGCCGCTCTGGACAAATATGAATTCATGCGTGACGCCTATCTCCAGCGCCGTTACAAACAGGTTCATGGTGAAACTTCCGATACCAATGATGAATGGGTGGAACTGACATCCGCCGATCCGGTTTTGAGTGATGATTCCGGCGCACAGAATATGGAAGTGACTGTCAAACCGGTAATGACTGAAAACCAGACCGATTCGGCCATCGTCAGCCCGATCCTTTCCGAAAACAGTTCCGAATCCGCTATCGTGAAACCGGTTCTGTCTGAAAACAAGGCTGAGTCGACTATTGCCCAACCGGCTATCGGTCAGAAAGAAGCAAGCCTCGAAGTATCCCGGAATGAATCCGGAAAAACGGATGCCGTTATTTAATTCAAGTGTCGTTTACTATTTTTTGAAACATTAAAATGAAAATCCTGAAAAACTGGTTTGTTCTCCTGATGACTGTTTGTGTATTGGGTCTTTCCGCATCCGCCGCCCACGCAATGGAAGCGCCTGATGCCCTGATCAAACGTATCAGCAAGGAAGTTCTTGATGCAGCCAAAACCAACAAGGAACTCAAAAAAGGCAATCAGAAGCAGATTTACGCTTTTGTTGAAAAGAACATTTTTCCATACGTCGACTTCCAGCGCATGACTGCTCTGGCAGCGGGACGTTACTGGCGTCAGGCGACTCCGGAACAGAAAACCCAACTGACCAACGAATTCCGCGATCTGCTCGTTCATACCTATTCGAACGCCATTACCAAGGTCGATAACCAGAAAGTCGAATTCAAGCCATTCCGCACAAGCCCGAACGCCACCGAAGCCGTTGTTCAGACCCGTATCATCCAGCCTCGTGGCGGTGAACCGATCGAACTCAGCTATCGTCTGTCCAAAACGGCGGATGGCTGGAAAATATACGACATCAACGTTCTGGGCGCATGGCTGGTCGAAACATACAAGGGCACGTTCGCCAGCGAAATCAGCCGTGGTGGTATCGATGGGTTGATCCGTACACTGGCACAGAAAAACAAGCAGCTCGCTGCAAACCGATAATATTAATTTCGCCCGGTCGCCATTCATGTCTTTTACCGTCACAACACTTAATTTTACCGATGCAAAACAGGCCCTTGCCGAAGGGCTGACAGCGATTGCAAATGGTGAGCATGAATGCGACCTTTCAAGACTCGAACAGGTTGATTCCGCAAGCGTTGCCGTATTGCTGGCCTGGCAAAGGGCCGCCCTGCAAAACAATCAGCACCTCCGATTCAAAAATACTCCGGAAAGTCTGATCAGTCTGGCATCCCTGTACGGTGTTACGGAGTTGCTGGCCCTGTCATAATCCGATGACCACCCGGTGTCCCACATCAGTCATTCCGGAATATTTTTCAGACAAGACGTTCTTTCTTCATTGATGTTCCCGCATGAATGCTATCGATATCCGCCATATCAATAAAAGTTACCGTTCCTTGCAGGCATTGAGGGACGTTTCTTTTACGATTGAAGAAGGTGAATTTTTCGGGTTGCTGGGGCCCAATGGTGCCGGAAAAACCACTCTGATCTCCATCATGGGCGGCCTCGTGAAAGCCGATAGCGGAAACGTCACGATATTGGGACACGACGTGGTCAGGGATTATCAGGCTGCACGAAAAAGCCTCGGTGTCGTCCCTCAGGAACTGGTTTTCGATCCTTTTTTTACCGTTCGGGAAACCTTGCGCCTGCAATCCGGCTATTTCGGACTGAAAAACAATGACGACTGGATCGATGAAGTCATGTCGAATCTGGATCTGAGCGACAAGGCAGACGTGAATATGCGCGCCCTGTCGGGTGGTATGAAACGCCGTGTTCTGGTCGCTCAGGCACTTGTACATAAACCGCCGGTCATTGTGCTGGATGAACCGACAGCCGGGGTCGATGTCGAACTGCGCCAGACTCTTTGGCAATTCATCGGCCGGCTGAACCGCGAAGGACATACGATTGTCCTGACGACACACTATCTTGAAGAAGCCCAAACCTGGTGTGACCGCATTGCGATGATGAAAAACGGCAAGCTTGTGGCACTGGATACGACAGACGCCCTGCTGCATCGCATTTCGGAATCGAAACTGATTTTCAAGCTGGAAAACAGGGACTTGCCCGACAACCTGAAATCTTTCGTTTCCCAATGCGATATATCCCCGACATCCAGAACCTGGACGTTGAACATTAATCATTATTCAGATATTGAAAAAATACTGGCTGAACTCCGGAAGCATGACATTGCCGTTACCGATTTGCAGTTCAGGCAAGCCGATCTGGAAGATGTATTTTTGCAATTGATGGAACCATCGGAAAACTGACGTGCTCGCTACCACTTTTCAAACCCTGTTTTACAAGGAAGTCCTGCGTTTCTGGAAAGTCGCGACCCAGACCATTACCGCGCCGATTCTGACTTCATTAATGTATTTGCTGATTTTCGGCCATGCGCTGGAAGATTATGTGCAAGTCTATCCCGGCGTCAGCTATACCGCCTTTCTGGTACCCGGACTTGTGATGATGAGTCTGCTCCAGAATTCCTTTTCCAATTCCTCTTCTTCACTGATCCAGTCCAAAATCAGCGGAAGTCTGGTTTTCATATTGCTCTCACCCATTTCCTATCTTGAATTGTTTCTCGCCTACATGCTTGCGGCAATGGTCAGGGGAGTGATTGTCGGCACAGGTGTTTTCGTCGTCACTTTCTGGTTTGCCCAACCGTCCTTTTATTCACCGGTCTGGATCATTCTTTTCGCCCTGCTCGGCTCGGCCATTCTGGGTACGATGGGCATCATAGCCGGTATCTGGGCCGACAAGTACGAGCAGCTTGCCACGTTCCAGAATTTTCTGATCATGCCGGCCACATTTCTGTCCGGCGTTTTCTATTCCATACATTCCCTGCCTCCGGTTTGGCAGAGCATTTCCGAATTCAATCCTTTCTTTTATATGGTTGACGGATTCAGATACGGCTTCTTTGGACACTCCGATATCAATCCGATGATCAGCCTGACGATTGTCGGTATATTTTTTGTGCTTTTGGCGTTTTTAGCCGTGCATTTATTGCGAAAAGGATATAAATTGCGTTTTTAACGTTTTTAAAATTGCATTTCGGTTGTAACCGATGTTATTTCATCTTCCGGAAAACATCAAAAATCTAGAATCATTTAAATGGACAAATTAATCATTAACGGCGGCTATCGTCTCGAAGGCGAAATCCAGATCTCCGGCGCAAAAAACGCTGCTTTGCCTATCCTCTGTGCCAGCCTTCTCACTTCCGACGATATCGAACTCACGAACGTACCTGAATTGAAAGACGTCCAGACCATGTTGAACCTCCTTCAGCAAATGGGTGTCAGAATAAGAAAGGAAGATGACCGGCTGATTCTGAACGGAAGTGCCGTCGACAATTTTTATGCGCCATATGAGATGGTCAAGACCATGCGGGCCGCCATTCTGGTTTTATGTCCACTTGTTGCCCGGTTCGGCGAAGCCAAGGTCTCCCTGCCCGGAGGCTGCGCCATCGGTTCCCGTCCTGTCGAGCAACATATCAAGGGCTTGCGGGCACTGGGAGCAGACGTGGAAATCGAGGGTGGCTATATTCTGGCCAAAGCCAGAAAACTGAAAGGCACCCGTATCGTCACCGATATGATTACCGTCACCGGCACTGAAAACCTCCTGATGGCGGCCACTCTTGCAGAAGGCGAAACCATTATCAAAAATGCGGCCCGTGAACCGGAAGTGACCGATCTGGCGCAATTACTGATCAAGATGGGCGCCAAAATCGAAGGCATCGGTACAGACCGACTGGTCATTCACGGGGTAGAACGCCTGCATGGAGCCAGACACGACGTCATTCCGGACAGAATCGAGACAGGAACTTTCCTTTGCGCCGTCGCGGCAACAGGTGGCGATGTCACATTGACGAAAACGCGCGATAATATACTCGAATCCGCTTTGAACAAGATCCGTGAAATGGGTGCTGAAATCGCATCCGGTACCGACTGGATACATATCAGAATGAACCGGCGCCCCAAAGGCGTCAGCTTCAGGACGACCGAATATCCGGGTTTCCCGACAGATATGCAAGCCCAGTTCATGGCAGTCAATTGCCTTGCGGAGGATGCCAGCCACGTGATTGAAACGATTTTCGAAAATCGTTTCATGCATGTTCAGGAACTGAATCGCCTTGGAGCGAGAATCAAGACGGAAGGCAATACCGCGTTTATCACTGGCGTGGGCAAACTGGTCGGCGCACCGGTCATGGCAACGGATTTGCGTGCTTCGGCGTCGCTGGTCATCGCCGGGCTGGCGGCACAGGGTGAAACACACGTTAACCGTATTTATCATCTGGATCGGGGTTACGATCAAATGGAAGTGAAGCTGACGGCAGTCGGCGCCAATATTAAAAGAGTCAAAGAATGAACCAGATCGAAGCAAAACCACAAGAATTGATTCTTGCCCTGTCAAAAGGAAGAATTTTCGAAGAAACGATGCCGCTTCTGAAAGAAGCGGGCATCACTGTTCTGGAAGATCCGGAAACCTCCAGAAAACTCATTTTGCCGACAAACAAGCCACAGGTTCGTGTGATTATCGTGCGTGCCACAGATGTGCCGACGTATGTCCAGTACGGCGCGGCTGATTTTGGCGTGGCCGGCAAAGACGTGCTGCAGGAAAACGGCAACACCGGGCTTTACCAGCCAATTGACTTGCAGATCGCCAGATGCAGGCTTTCTGTAGCGGTCAGAAACGGATTCGATTATGAAAAGGCGATCCGTCAGGGAATGCGCCTCCGCGTTGCCAGCAAATACGTTCAGGCGGCCAGGGAACACTTCGCCAAGAAAGGCATCCACGTCGATATCATCAAACTGTACGGTTCCATGGAACTGGCTCCACTTGTCGGCCTGTCCGATGTCATCGTCGATCTGGTCAGCACTGGCAATACCCTTAGGGCAAACAATCTGGTCGAAGTCGAGCAGATTCAGGAAATCACGTCCCGTCTGATCGTCAACCAGGCGTCCCTCAAATTGAAACGCCAGATGTTACAGCCTATACTGGATGCATTCAAGGCGGCTTCAGCCGAACCTGAATCCGACAAACAAACTGCGTGAGTGAACAAATGACTATTCAAATTCGCAAGTTATCGACCGCAGAGGCCGATTTTGCCAGCAAACTTTCCAATATTCTGGCGTTTGAAGCCAAGGAAGATGAATCGATCAATACTGTTGTTGCCGATGTTCTGGCAGATGTACGGAAAAATGGCGACAAGGCTGTGCTGGAATATACCCGACGTTTTGACCGCCTCTCCCTGAATTCCGGAGCCGAACTGGAAATATCAAAAGAAGCATGCAAGGCCGCGCTTGCCGCTTTGTCTCCTGAACGCCGCAAGGCACTGGAAATCGCTGCTGAAAGAGTCCGGATATACCACGAACACCAGAAAGAATCCTGCGGCAGCAATGGATATACCTTCACGGATGAGGACGGCACCTCCCTTGGACAGAAAGTCACGCCTCTGGATAGCGTCGGCATTTACGTTCCCGGCGGCAAGGCGGCTTATCCTTCCTCCGTACTGATGAATGCCATTCCTGCACAAGTTGCCGGGGTAAAGGAAATCGTGATGGTTGTCCCGACTCCTGACGGAGCCAGAAACGAACTCGTTCTGGCGGCTGCGGCCTTGTCCGGTGTGACCCGTGTGTTCACTATCGGTGGCGCACAGGCCATCGGTGCACTGGCATACGGTACGGAAACCATTCCATCTGTCGACAAGATCGTCGGCCCTGGCAATGCCTATGTGGCTGCTGCAAAACGTCGTGTTTTCGGTACGGTCGGTATCGACATAATCGCAGGCCCATCGGAAATTCTCGTCATTTGCGACGGAACCACCGATCCTGACTGGGTAGCGATGGACTTGTTCTCACAGGCCGAACACGATGAAATGGCCCAGTCGATTCTCATTTCACCGGATGCCGCTTATCTTGACCGTGTCAATGAAAGCATCCGGAAGCTCCTTACTGACATGACTCGCAAGGACATCATCGCGACATCGCTTTCCAAACGCGGTGCGATGATTCACGCCAGAAACATGGAAGAGGCTTGCGAAATCGCGAACAGTATCGCTCCGGAACATCTGGAGATTTCCGCCGAAGATCCCTGGAAATGGGAAAAACTGATTCGCCATGCCGGATCCATCTTCCTAGGCCGCTTCACATCCGAAGCGCTGGGCGACTATTGTGCCGGACCGAATCACGTACTTCCGACTTCCCGTACCGCGCGTTTCTCGTCTCCACTGGGCGTTTATGACTTCCAGAAACGGTCGAGCCTCATCTGTGTCAGTGAAAAGGGCGCACAAAACCTTGGCAGAATCGCTTTCGAACTGGCAACGGGCGAAGGGCTGGAAGCGCATGCACGAAGTGCCGGATTCAGACTGAAAAAATAGAATCTGCCGGGAATGTTAAAAAACGAAAGCGCATATTTTTATCATGTCTTTGATTGAAAAAGTTATTCGTCCCGATGTCAGGGAAATGTCAGCCTATCCGGTTCCGGATTCCAGGGGGTTTCTGAAACTCGATGCCATGGAAAATCCTTTTCCATTACCGGAAAACCTGAAAGCCGGGCTGGGAAAGGTATTGTCCGAGGTGGCACTGAACCGTTACCCCGTCCCTTCCTACCTGAGCCTCAAGGCCAAAATCCGGCAGCATATGGGTATTCCGGAAGGATATGACGTCGTTCTCGGAAACGGTTCCGATGAACTGATTTCCATTGTCGCCCTTGCCTGTGCACGAAAAGACAGGACGGCAAAGATTCTGACCCCGGTTCCGGGCTTCGTGATGTACGCGCTGTCTGCCCAGTTCGCCGGGATGGAATTCATCGGAGTACCGTTAAAAGCGGATCTGACACTGGATCTGGATGCCATGCTGGCTACTATCAGAAAAGAACGTCCGGCAATCGTGTATCTTGCCAATCCGCATAACCCGACGGGAACCCTGTTCACGGACGATGAAATTATCAGCATTATCAATGCCATGAAAGACATCGGTCTGGTCATCAGCGACGAAGCCTATCAACCGTTTGCCGAGGCCAGTTTCATGAGCAGGCTGCCTGAATTTTCCAATCTGCTCGTGATGAGAACCGTATCCAAACTTGGATTGGCCGGTATCCGTCTGGGCTATATGTCGGCAAGTCCCCAATGGTTGGCTGAATTCGACAAGGTGAGGCCGCCATATAACGTCAATGTCCTGACGGAGGCCGCCGCGGAATACGCGATGGATCATATCGATGTGTTCAACGAACAGGCCGCCGTTATCCGTTCGGAACGCGAAAAGCTGGCTGCTGCCCTGAAGAAGCTGCCCGGAGTCGAAGTTTTCCCGTCACGGGCCAATTTTCTGACGGTCCGGCTACAAAATGCGGATCAAGTCTTCGAAAAATTGTTGTCACATAAGGTATTAATCAAAAATATCGGTAAAATGCATACATTGCTTGAAAACTGTTTGCGTATTACCGTCAGTTCGCCGGAAGAAAACAAAATCTTTCTAGAGCGGTTTACTGCCTGTATTCAATAATTATTGGGCCACATTATGTCAGCATCCCGAACAGCAGAAATTGTCCGGAATACAAATGAAACGAAAATCAGGGTCAGTATCAATCTGGACGGCACTGGCCGGCAGAAACTGGCCAGTGGAATTCCATTTCTTGATCATATGCTGGACCAGATCGCCAGACATGGTCTGATCGACCTTGAGGTCGAGGCTGACGGTGACTTGCACATCGATGCCCATCACACGGTTGAGGATATCGGCATCGCCATTGGGCAGGCCTTGTCGCAGGCTATCGGCGACAAAAGCGGCATCCGTCGTTACGGACATGCCTATGTTCCGCTGGATGAATCCCTGTCCCGGGTCGTCATCGATTTTTCAGGTCGTCCGTATCTCGAATTTCATGTACCGTTCGTTCGTGCCAATTCGGGGACATTCGAACTGGATCTCGTCCGTGAATTCTTTCAGGGACTCGTCAATCACGCCAGAATATCATTACATATCGACAATCTTCGCGGAGAAAATGCACATCACCAGTGTGAAACCGTTTTCAAGGCATTCGGGCGTGCATTGCGCATGGCATCCGAGCTTGACCCGAGAACAGCCGGCATGATTCCATCGACCAAAGGGACGCTGTAATCCAATTCCGGCATGTGCCTACCGCCTTATTCTGATAATTTATCCATATGAAAAAAATAGTTGTTGTCGATTACGGTATGGGTAACCTCCGTTCGGTAGCCCAGGCACTCCGTGCCGTCGCTCCCGAAGCCGAGGTTCTCATTTCCGGAGAGATATCCGACTTGAAAAAAGCGGAACGTATTGTCCTGCCCGGTCAGGGCGCAATGCCGGATTGCATGAAATCCCTTGAAGAATCCGGCCTCAGGCAGGCATTGCTGGAAGCAGCACGCACCAAGCCGATATTTGGTGTCTGCGTAGGTGAACAGATGCTTTTTGACTGGAGTGAGGAAGGCGATACAAAGGGACTGGGACTGTTGCCCGGCAAGGTCATCCGTTTCCAGCTCGACAGTCAGCTTCAGGAAGACGGTTCGCGTTACAAGGTTCCCCAGATGGGTTGGAATCAGGTTCGCCAGAGCCAGTCACACCCCTTGTGGAATAATATTCCGGATAAAAGTTTCTTCTATTTCGTTCACAGTTTTTATGCCGTTCCGGACCAATCCGGTCATATGGTCGGCGAAACGGAATACGGTATACCGTTTTGCAGCGCCATTGCCTGCAACAATATTTTCGCCACGCAATTCCATCCGGAAAAAAGCGCCGATGTCGGTTTGCAGCTTTACAAGAATTTCATACACTGGAATCCCTGATATTTCTTAACCCCTAACTACCCAATTTGCTTTTCGTACAATCATGTTGCTAATTCCCGCTATTGATTTGAAAGATGGTTCCTGCGTCCGCCTGAAACAGGGCGATATGGATCAGGCCACTGTATTCTCGGAAGATCCGGCAGAAATGGCATTGCACTGGCTTGAACAGGGCGCAAGACGTCTTCATCTGGTCGATCTGAATGGCGCGTTCGCTGGAAAACCTGTCAATGAATCGGCCGTCAAAAACATTCTTCAGGTTGTGCAGGATTTTGCGGAAGATAACGACCTCGACGAAATCCCGGTCCAGCTGGGTGGCGGAATACGTGATCTGGATACCATCGAACGTTATCTCGATCACGGCCTGTCATATATCATTATCGGTACGGCTGCCGTCAAGAACCCCGGTTTCCTGCAGGATGCCTGTGGTGCATTTGCCGGACAAATCATTGTCGGGCTGGACGCCAGAGACGGCAAAGTCGCAACCGATGGCTGGAGCAAACTGTCCAGACACGATGTTATCGAACTGGGCAAGAAATTCGAAGGCTACGGCGTGGAATCGATCATTTATACGGATATCGGGCGCGATGGCATGATGGGTGGTGTCAACGTCGAAGCGACTGTCAAACTGGCCCGTGCGGTGAAAGTACCTATTATCGCCTCCGGTGGTGTCCACAATATCAAAGATGTCGAAGCCCTTTGTGCCGTACGTGATGAAGGGATTGAAGGCGTAATCTGTGGCCGTTCCATTTACGAAGGCACCCTGAATCTGAAAGAAGCACAGACCAGGGCAGACGAACTGTCTGAAATATAATTTCTTCATCAGGACAAAGAATTTATGCTGACCAAAAGAATCATTCCATGCCTTGATGTGACAGCCGGACGGGTCGTCAAAGGTGTCAATTTTGTCGAATTGAAAGACGCGGGTGATCCCGTTGAAATCGCGAGGCGTTACAACGATCAGGGGGCGGATGAACTCACTTTTCTGGACATCACCGCATCAAGCGATCAACGTGACCTGATTCTGAACATTATCGAAGACGTTTCATCGCAGGTATTCATCCCCCTGACCGTCGGCGGCGGTGTCCGCACGGTCGAAGACGTCAGAAGGCTTTTGAATGCAGGGGCAGACAAGGTCAGCATCAACACATCCGCGGTCACCAACCCGCAACTCGTTGCCGACGCTTCCACCCGCTATGGGTCACAATGCATTGTCGTGGCCATCGATGCCAAACAGGTTTCCCCCGGACGCTGGGAAATCTTCACGCACGGCGGCAGGAATGCGACGGGTCTGGAAGTCATCGGATGGGCAAAGAAAATGGCACAGCTTGGCGCAGGCGAAATCCTGTTGACCAGCATGGACAGGGACGGCACCAAAAGCGGATTCGACCTGGAATTGACCCGTGCCGTATCGGATGCCGTCAACATCCCGGTGATCGCTTCCGGCGGCGTCGGCAATTTGCAGCATCTGGCAGACGGAGTCCAGCAAGGTCATGCCGACGCCGTACTGGCCGCCAGTATTTTCCATTATGGAGAATATACGGTTCAACAAGCCAAAAAATACATGCAAGAAAGAAATATCCCGGTACGCTTATGAAAAAAAACGACTGGCTGGATTCCATTGAATGGGATGAACAGGGACTGATTCCCGTAATCACACAGGAAGCCTCTTCACGTGACGTATTGATGCTGGCCTGGATCAATCGTGAAGCCCTGGCAAAAACGGTTGAATGTGGCGAAGCCGTTTACTGGAGCCGTTCACGCCAGAGACTCTGGCACAAGGGCGAAGAATCGGGCCATACCCAGAAAATTGTCGATATCCGCCTAGACTGCGATAACGACGCACTGATTTATCTGGTCGAACAAAGCGGGCTGGCCTGTCATACCGGACGGCATTCCTGCTTTTACCAGCAACTGCAAAAGTCGGAAGGGTTCGAGTGGAAAACAGTCGATCCTGTATTGAAAGAACCATCGGAAATTTATAAATGAACGATATACTTGAACGGCTGACGGCCGTCATTGAATCCCGCAAACTGTCGAATGGCGGAGACCCGGAAAAATCCTACGTCAGCAAACTGTTCGCCAAAGGCGACGATGCCATCCTGAAAAAAGTCGGTGAAGAAGCGACGGAAACCGTCATGGCAGCCAAAGACGTACGAAACAACATGCCGGCATCGAAACTGGTTTATGAGTGTGCCGATTTGTGGTTCCACAGCATGGTCATGCTGGCCCAGTACGGCCTGACTGCAGATGATGTGTTAAATGAGCTGGCACGGCGCGAAGGTCTTTCGGGAATTGCCGAAAAAGCGTCCCGCAATAAATCCTGATACTTGAAACATAAAACCTTTGGGGGGAAAGTCATGGATGACTGTATTTTCTGCAAAATCGTCGCAAATGAAATACCATCGACCACTGTTTTCGAAAACGAACGCATCAAGGTGTTCAAGGATATCCATCCTGCAGCGCCGGTTCATCTTCTCATCATCCCCAAAAAACACATCCCGACCCTTTCGCATTGCGATGAAAGCGACGCTGGGCTGCTCGGTGAAATGATGGCACTGATCCCGAAACTGGCCAAAGAACAGGGCATTGCCGTAACCGGTGCTGAAGAAGGTATACCTCACGGGGGATTCCGTGTCGTCGTCAATACCGGACCGGATGGCAAACAGGACGTCTATCACTTGCATATCCATCTGATGGGTGGGTCACGTCCATGGAAGATTCCTCATTGAACCTGTGTCCTGTAACCAATAAAGGCATCTGAAGATGCCTTTATTGGCAGAGCCGTTTCCTCGCCTTTTCATTCGTCCATTCACTCATCAGGGTCCTGGCGTTTTCGCATAGGCCGTTTACCGACACCCACCTTCAACTTCACTTCCCTGTTATCTCTCAGAACAATCATTTCCGTCTGGGTTCCGGGTTGCAACTGGGCAATCAGATTGAACATTTCAGCCATATTGGAAATCGATTCTCCATTGATCGAAACCAGAATATCGCCCGGACTGATACCCGATTTGTCAGCAGGGCCATTTTTCAGGACAGCCGCGATTATGACACCGTCTTTTCTGGGAAGCCCCAGATTGTCAGCCAGTTCAGGTGTGATATCCCGCGGTTCCACTCCGATCCAGCCACGGACGACCTGTCCTTTGGTGATGATCGAATCCATCACCATTTTCACTGTCGAGACAGGAATGGCAAAACCGATTCCCAGAGAACCGCCGCTTCGGGAATAAATGGCGGAATTGATGCCGAGCAGATTGCCGCTGGTATCGATCAGCGCACCACCGGAATTGCCCGGATTGATGGCTGCATCGGTCTGAATGAAGTTTTCATAGATATTGATCCCCAGCTGGCTTCTGCCGAGAGCCGAAATAATTCCCATCGTCACAGTCTGGCCGACGCCGAATGGATTGCCGATCGCCAGAACGACATCGCCGACCTTTGCCCGATCCACATCACCGAAAGCGATGGCAGGCAAATTGGGCATATCGATCTTGATGACGGCCAGATCGGTATCCGGATCGGTGCCGACCAGCCTGGCGGGTGCTTTCCTGCCATCCTCAAAGGCAACCTCGATCTGATCGGCCGTTTCGACAACATGATTGTTGGTCATGACGTAACCGTCATGGCTCACCACGACACCCGAACCAAGACTCATCTGTTTTTCAGTGTCGTTGAACCGTTCACCGAAAAAACGTTTAAGAAACGGATCGTCAAGAAGCGGACTCTGGGGTTGCCTGACTTCCTTGGTCGTATAAATATTGACCACCGCGGGCATCGCGCGTGCAACCGCCTCTCGATAGGATGATTGCGCCGGAATAACTTCCGAACGGGTCTCTTGGTCAGGTGTCAACGCGTTACGGTTCAGATCCAGCCATTCCGGTTTCAGTGTCACTACGATGAACCAAAGAGCAAGACAAACTGTTATAGTTTGAGCAAACAACAGCCAAAGACGTCGCATAATGATGAATGAAAAAAAAGTTCAAAAAACTGTAGACAGAAACGAAGTCATTAAATTTCTGGCCGATGAATTAAAAATTTCGCTTATTCGTGATTATTGTCCAAATGGCTTGCAAGTGGAAGGTTGCCCCGGCATTTCTTCCATTGTCAGTGGCGTAACGGCCAGTCAGGCCCTGATCGAAGCCGCAATCGACCTGAATGCCGATACCCTTTTGGTGCATCACGGTTACTTCTGGCGAAACGAAAACGAATGCATTGTGGGGCTCAAGCAAAAACGCATCAGGCTGCTTCTGGAAAACAATATCAATTTGCTAGCCTACCACCTTCCGCTCGATTGTCACCCCGAATTGGGCAATAATGTTCAACTCGCCAGAATTCTGGAATTCAGGCCAACCGGACGGTTCGGTGAACACGATATCGGATGGCTCGGGGTAATGAACAATCCGGACATCACTACCGTCGGTGAATTGGCCGCACTGGTCGAACAGCGCCTGAACAGGAAACCGCTATTGATCGGCGATGCGGGACAGAAACTGGAAACAATCGGATGGTGCACCGGCGCCGCCCAGGATTTGTTGCCGGAAGCCGCGCTGAACAATGCAAACGTTTTTCTGAGTGGGGAAATCTCCGAACGAACCGTACACGAAGCACGGGAATATGGGATTGCCTATCTGGCGTGTGGCCATCATGCCACAGAACGTTATGGCATCCAGACACTTGGAAATCTGCTGGCAGAACGTTTCGGTATCCGCCACCAATTCGTTGAAATCGATAATCCGGTCTGATACTGCGCTGAAAAAATTGCCAAGACTTTAAATGCGTGTACCACTTCTTTATAATATGCAGTTATTTGTCATTAATCTTGCCAATTTAGCCTGATTGCCCGATGAAGTGGTTCCGGGAGAAATGCCACAGACATTTCTTCATTCCGGCCAAGGTTTCATTCGCAGCACTTGATGCATTCGTTTTCACGCTTACTCTTCTGATTTAAAGGAACAACAACCATGATGGTTCTCTATTCAGGCACAACTTGTCCTTTCTCGCAACGTTGCCGGTTCGTCCTCTTCGAGAAAGGGATGGATTTTGAAATCAGAGATATCGACCTCTTCAACAAGCCGGAAGAAATATCGGACATGAACCCTTACGGGCAAGTGCCTATTCTGGTTGAACGGGAACTCATCCTTTACGAGTCCAACATCATCAACGAATACATCGACGAACGCTTCCCTCATCCACAACTGATGCCGGCCGATCCATTGATGCGCGCCAGAGCACGCCTGATGCTGTTCAATTGCGAAAAGGAATTGTTCGTTCACGTCAACACACTCGAAAACGACAAATCCGACAACGCAGCCGCCAATCATGAAAAGGCACGTGTCCAGATCCGCGACTATCTGACAGCCCTGTCTCCATTATTCCAGAAAAGCAAATATGTTCTGGGCGATGAGTTTTCCATGCTCGATGTGGCTTTGGCTCCCTTACTGTGGCGTCTGGACTACTATGGCATCGAACTGTCAAAAACAGCGGCCCCATTGATGAAATACGCCGAACGTGTTTTCTCACGTCCGGCTTATATCGAAGCACTGACGCCACCGGAAAAAGTCATGCGGAGATAATTTCCGATACAGGAGAAGGGGAAAATACCATGGCAGAAATCTCGACCAAACCGTATATGCTGCGTGCCCTCCATGAATGGTGTACTGACAGTGGTTTCACACCTTACATTGCGGTACAGGTCACCCCTCCGGTCAGGGTTCCGCAACAATTCGTACGAGACGGGCAGATTGTCCTGAATATCAGTTATGAAGCGACGAACGCTTTGAAAATGGACAACACAGCCATCCAGTTCAGGGCACGTTTTGGTGGGATTCCACAGGATATTTACATTCCAGTGAACAACGTCATCGCCATCTACGCCAGTGAAAACGGGCAGGGGATGGCTTTTGAAATGAACCAGACACAACCGGAATCCGAACCTGTACCGGAAATGGACGAAGAACCAACAAAAAAACCGAAACAACCTATCTTAACCAGAATTAAATAATGTAGAATATGCGTTTTTCAAGTGCCGGCTTAGCTCATCCGGTAGAGCACATGATTTGTAATCATGGGGTGGCGGGTTCAAGTCCTGCAGCCGGCACCACTTTTCTGCAGTTTCAGGCGATACTGAGTTGAAAGCGATATATCGCTTGCATTCAGATCGGCTGTTCTTTTATATTTCCTGAGTAGAGTTAGACGACAAGACAAATCATTTGAAGTTATAAGTGCCGTGGTATTTATTGTGATGAAAAAATCATATTCCATCAGGTTTTTTTATCGCGGTGGTATGTATTTTCAGGATCCGGTGTTATACTTCGGCGATTTCAGCTTCTGCAATCTTCAATCGCAAGTGCGACGGGTTTGCCAGAAGTTCAGATGCTCGCGTTTACCTGGATTGACTGTTGTTGAATAAAGCAAAACCGGCGACATGAACCATACCGGTTTTTCAAATCGAGGCCACGCCCTGAAAAATCAGGGGTTTACAGAGTATTAATCTTATCTGAACAAAGTGCCATGAATACTGATGTTTTGCAAAAACGCATTCGTTTGCCTGAATTAAGAAACAAGGTGACAAGCCCCGAGGCTGCCGCTGAATACATCAAGGACGGCATGAAAGTGGGAATGAGCGGCTTTACTTTGGCCGGTTCCGTTAAAAGCGTTCCTCATGCCCTCGTCAAACGGGCCGCGACAGATCCTCTAAAAATTTCGGTCGTCACTGGCGCATCACTGGGCAATGACGTTGACAGTGCCATGGCCAATGCCGGCATTATGTCCAAACGTGCACCGTTCCAGACCGACCGTACGTTGCGTAACGCCATCAATCGTGGCGAAGTCATGTATGTCGACAACCATCTGTCTGAAACCGGTGAACAGTTGCGCAAGCAACAGGTCAGGAAAATAGACGTTGCCATTCTTGAAGCCGTTTCCATCACGGAAAACGGGGAAATCATCCCGACAGCGTCCGTCGGCAATAACGAAATCTTTGCGGAAACAGCTGACAAGGTCATTATCGAGCTCAATCTCAGCTATCCACTGGAAATGGAAGGCGCTCATGACATTTACGCAGCCACTCATTTCCCGGATGCCGCCCCTATCAATATCATGAAACCCAGCGATCGCGCTGGCTCGATCGGCATCCGCATTCCACCGGAAAAAATCGTCGCCATCGTCATTACAGACGAGATGGACACGCCATCCCAGAATCTGCCGCCTGACGCTGAAACAGCGCAGATCGCAGGCCATCTGATCGAATTTTTCAAAAACGAGATCAAACAGGGGCGCATGACCGAAAGTCTGCGTCCTTTACAGGCCGGCATCGGTACCATTGCCAATGCCGTTATGTCCGGCCTGAAAACCGGTCCTTTCAAACACCTGACCATGTATTCGGAAGTCATGCAGGATTCGACTTTCGAGTTGATTGATGCCGGCATGATGGACTTCGCGGCTGCGACAGCCATTACCCTGTCTGACAAGATGAGCCGTGAAGTATTCGGGAATTTCGCCAAATACAAGGATCACATCCTGCTTCGTCCACAACGGATTTCAAACCATCCTGAAGTGGTTCAGCGTCTGGGCCTGATCACAATCAACACCGCCCTTGAAGTCGATATTTACGGACACGTCAATTCCACCCATGTCATGGGAACGCATATGATGAACGGTATCGGTGGCTCGGGAGACTTCACCCACAACGCCCATACCGCCATTTTCGTGACCAAATCAGTTGCGAAAGACGGTCTTATTTCCAGTATCGTACCGATGGTTCCGCATGTCGATCATACTGAACACGACGTGGATATTCTGGTTACCGAAGTCGGCCTTGCCGACCTGCGCGGTCTGGCACCACGTGAACGTGCACAAGCCATTATCAACAATTGTGTCGAAGGCGAGTACAAGGCCATGCTGCAGGATTATGTCGCAGAAGCCAATCTGCGTGGTGGCCAGACTCCTCACGTTCTGGAAAAAGCATTGTCCTGGCACCAGCGTCTGTACGAAACCGGTACCATGAAAGACGAAGTCAAACTCACACAAGTTGCCTAAAGAGGGTCCGGGGTCATTCGGCTTGAAGAATGGCCCCGTGGCTTTTTTATCATCTGTTTCCGGCAATCGTTCTCCATTTCAGTTCCAGTCCGCTTCCGAATTCAGAACCTGTCCGTAACGGCAGGCGAGTTCTTTCACCGGCAGACGCTGCCTGTCAATTTCAATACCCCCGGCCAGAGAGAAAACGGCGTTTATTTCCCGACATATATTGACGGGATGTTTTAACAGAATACGGGATTTTCCATTCCCCCCGATTTCATCGATCAACTGCCTGTCGATCCTGATCATATCGAAATCGATCAGAACCCGAACGGCAAAATCCGGATACTGACTTGCCTCCCGGCCTGACCGGGTCGTCACTTACCAGCAATTGCCAAAACTGTACAGAAACCAGGACATACCGAAAACATGCACTATGTCCGGATGCATATGACAAACCAGAGAAAAAATCGAAAAGAACGCTTCCATGCCGTAGCATCTTGTCATGGAAGCCGGAACCGCTTACCTGTTTGTCCCGGATTCAGGGACAGGATAAACCGGCAGATAAAATAGTATTGCCTGCCGGAATCCGTTTACAGGTTCTGGAGAAGAACGATAAAAATCATGACCGGGGCGATATACCGCAAAAACCATTTCAATGGCAGCAGCCACCAGTGACTTTTTTTATCCGACTTCAGCAATTGCTCGGAAATGACAGCCCAGGACTTCCACCCCACGATGATGGATACCATGATCCCGCCAAAGGGCATGATCAGATTCGAACTGACATAATCCAGAACACCGAATACGGTTTTCCCGAACAGAGTATAGTCTTTCCAAATGCCAAACGAGAGGGAAGATGCGATGCCAAGAACAAACATCAGGATCGCCATCACAATCGTGGTCGGAACCCTTGGCATGTGAAATTCATCGATAAAGAAACTGACCACGACTTCCATCAGGGAAACGGAAGAAGTCAATGCGGCAACGAACAGCAGGAAAAAGAAGAGAACGCCAAAGAACTGGCCTCCGCCCATTTGTGAAAAGACGGCTGGCATGGTAATGAAAGTCAGCCCGGGGCCAGCGGAAGGGTCGAATCCGAAAACGAAAATGGCAGGAAAAACCATCAGTCCCGACAGAAAGCAAATCATCGTTGTCAGAAAGATGACGCTGATAGCCGACTTGGGAATATATGTGTCACCCGACACATAGGAACCGTAAGTGATCATGCACCCCATTCCAAGCGACATGGAGAAAAAAGCCAGCCCCATCGCTTCGATAATCATCGTCGCATTCACCTTGCTGAAATCGGGATTCAGGAAAGTGATGACGCCGTCAAGCGCTCCCGGCAATGTAATCGATCTGCCGATCAGAACCAGAATCAGCAAAAAAAGCATGATCATCAGATATTTGCTGACCTGCTCGATGCCTTTTTGCACTCCTGCCAAAATGACCCCGGCCGTTACCCCCATAAAAAGTGCATGATACCAGAGAGGTTCGATGGGATCAGCGATAAAATGATCGAATATTCCGGACAGAACGCGAGGATCGGACGTCAGTATCGCACCGTCAATCGACTTGACGATATAGGCCATTGTCCAACCACCGACCACACTGTAAAAAGACAGGATCAGAAAGCCACAGGCCACACCGATATAACCGACAAGAGACCATGTCCCCCCCCCCAGCTTCCGGTAAGCTCCCACAGGGCTTTTCTTCGTAATGGCTCCGACCGCCATTTCGGCAATCATCAGGGATATACCCATCGTAAACACGATGAGCAGGAATATCATCAGGAAGGCGCCGCCGCCATTTTGTGCAGTGATGTAAGGGAATTTCCAGATCGCTCCCAGCCCGATGGCCGAACCGGCTGCTGCAAGTACGAAACCAAGACGTGAGCCCCACTCTGCGCGCGCCATATTTAATATCCCTTACAAATAAAAAAACCAGTTAATCAGAATAATATCGAAAAATCCGACAGGCACGAATATGTCATGTCCCCGATTTTCCTGTACCCGAAAGCGTATTTCCGGAAAGGAATCACACATTATACTTTAGTAAGAATTTTTCTTGCTTGCTTAAAGTAACTGGCCCTATACTCGTCGGTTGCTGGCAACATAAAGCCATATTTATTTTCACCCGTTTTACATAGGAAGATTGAGTATGACGACTATCAAAGCGGCCGTTCACGGCCTGGGAAATATCGGGCGGCATGTCATTGACTGCCTGACCTGTTCTCCCGATTTTGAATGTCTGGGTGTCATCCGTCGGGAATCCTCTCTCGGGACACAGGCATTGGAACGCAGAAATATCCCTGATTATGCATCCATCGACAAACTGATCGCGGAAAAAGGCAAGCCTGATGTTGTCATACTGTGCGGCCCATCCCGATCTGTACCGGAAGACGCGAAATTCTATCTGTCCAGAGGCATTCGTACCGTAGACAGTTTTGACGTACACAGTGACATTCCAGAGCTCGTCAGGATGCTCGACGCTGTTGCAAAACAGAACGACAGTGCCTGTATTACCGCTGCCGGCTGGGATCCGGGCACCGATTCCGTTTTCCGCACGCTGTTCGAGGCAATGGCTCCAACAGGTACGACTTTCACCAATTTCGGCCGTGGCCGTTCGATGGGACATTCCGTAGCGGCACGTTCGATCAAAGGTGTCGCCGATGCCACATCGATTACCATTCCTATCGGTGGCGGTCGCCATTCAAGGCTGGTATACATTCTGGCAGAAAAAGGCGCCTCCTTCGAACAGATCAAAAAAGACCTCGCAAGCGATCCGTATTTCAGCCATGATCCGCTGGAAGTCCGTGAAGTGAAAACACCGGAAGAAATGGCAGCTGTCGCCGATAATTCTCACGGCGTGCTGATGGAAAGAATCGGGGCATCCGGCCGCACATCCAACCAGAACCTGACATTCACGATGAAAATCGACAACCCAGCCCTGACCTCGCAAGTGCTGGTATCGTGCGCCCGCGCCGTAACCCGTATGGGAACGGGTTGCCATACACTGATCGATGTGCCGCCTGTCATGCTGCTCGCAGGTGATCGCATGCAGCACATTGCAAGACTGGTGTAAACCTGTCTTTTTTTGGAACGGGTCAGCCGAATGATTCGTCATGCCCCAGCGATCTGTCCCGTTCCAGTCTCTGAAACATTTCGGAAAAGGAATCTTCCTCATCCGGATACGTTTCCTCAAGCGGTTCGAATTCGATATCGGATCCCATCAATTCAAACCGCTCCACATCGGACAAACCGGTTTTCCCAGAACTTCTGCTTTTCGTTGCCATAGTCGTCTCCTCAAACAGCAAACCAACAAGGGTTTCGAATATAGTGTGCTGCCAGCAAAGCAAAACGATTTGACAGCCGTCAAAAAAACAGACTGAATGTATTGCCATACCTTATCCAGACTCATGGTATGGAAAGCTTATGTGTCTCATCATGAACAGACCTGACACGCATGATGTACACTACGTTCAGACAAGATCAGGTATTTTGAAACTGCGCAAAGTCAGAAAGAATTTTATGAATCAGGCCGATTTACATGGAAAAGTGTTCCTCTTTTTCTTATTGATAGTGACACTGGCTTTTTTCGGCATTTTGCTTCCTTTTTACGGGGCCATTTTCTGGGGATTCATTCTTGCCATATTGTTCATGCCGCTGAATGATCTCTTTTTGCGCAAAATGCCGGGAAAGAAGAATCTGTCGGCTTTGCTGACACTGGCAGTGTGCCTGTTGATCGTTATTATCCCCCTGATCTTTGTCGCAAGCTCGCTCGTTAAGGAAAGTTCTCTTCTTTACCAGAAAATCCTGAATGCGCGGATCGATTCCGATGCAACCTTCCAGCATTTCATTTCACAGCTTCCGGGCTGGGCCATCGACCTGCTGAACCATTTCGGCATTTCCACCTTTGCAGAATTGCAGAAAGAAGCCACCCGAATCATTCTGGTGATCAGCCAGTATGTCGGCAGCCGGATTTTCATCATCGGTCAGAACGTACTCGATTTCACGGTCGGTTTTTTCATCATGCTCTATCTGCTTTTCTTCTTGTTGAGAGACGGGCGCGATCTGGCCAATAAAATCAGAAACAAGATTCCATTGGCAGATGGACAGAAAACCAGACTGCTGACCAAATTCATGGGGGTCATACGAGCGACCGTAAAGGGCAATCTGGTTGTGGCACTGGTTCAAGGTGGCCTTGGCGGCCTCATTTTCTGGATACTGGGCATTGAGGCAGCCCTTCTATGGGGCGCCATTATGTCCGTTTTATCCCTTCTGCCAGCCGGTTCGGGAGTCGTCTGGGCTCCGGTCGCCATTTATTTCCTGCTGACCGGTTCCATATTGAAAGGCGTTGTTCTATTGACTTTCGGCATTCTCGTCATCGGACTGGTCGATAATGTTCTCCGGCCGCTGCTGGTCGGTAAAGATACGCAAATGCCGGACTACCTTGTCCTGATTTCGACGATCGGCGGTATGGCGTTATTCGGGCTGAACGGGTTTGTTATCGGTCCGATGATTGCCGCACTCTTTTTAACGGCATGGGAACTGTTTTCCGCTTTGACCCTGTTCAGACAAACTGATTCCTCACCGCCGGATATCGAAAAAGACACGGATGAAAAACAATAAGCGGATGGTCAGGCCATACCGGACCAACGGACAAGCTGGCCATCCGTTATATCGAACAATTCCAGAACACGCCTGACCGTCTGGTCAACCATTTCTTCAATGGAACCCGGGCGGCAATAAAAAGCCGGAAGAGGGGGATAAATAATCCCGCCCATTTCCGTGACTGCCTCCATATTCCGGATATGGGCCAGATTCAGGGGAGTTTCCCGTGCCATCAGAACCAGCCTGCGCCGTTCCTTCAGGACAACATCCGCTGCCCGGGTAATCAGATTGTCACAATAGCCGTGGGCGATGGCGGAGAGGGTTTTCATGGAACAGGGAGCAACGATCATACCCGCATTTCTGAATGACCCACTCGCGATAGCAGCCCCGATATCCCCCACATCATAGTGGCGGGAGGCGAGCAAGGCAAGTTCCGATGCTGCCATCCCCAGTTCATGTTTGAGCGTCCGTTCTCCGGAATCCGAAATGACCAGATGTGTTTCAACGTCATCGATGCTTTTCAGGAGCCGCAAAAGCCGGACACCGTAAATAGCGCCACTGGCACCTGTCATGGCGA
Source organism: Pseudomonadota bacterium (assembly GCA_023449275.1). GTDB lineage: Bacteria > Pseudomonadota > Gammaproteobacteria > Burkholderiales > Burkholderiaceae_D > Oxalobacter. The sequence goes on from JAEXJM010000007.1 coordinate 22,694, forward strand.
TAATCAGTCGTTTCTGTTGTACACACATAATCTGTTCCAAATAGAAGCTTTCTGTTCATGCGATGATAACGCCATTATCCATGGCCTGATATCAAATTCTTTTTCCCAGTCTGGCGAATGCCTCTGCCATGGCACTGTTACCGTTCCCGATATCGGTACGCTTCACTTTATGGCCGGTAACCCTAGGACTTTTGCCTGTATGCACATCCGGAATACGATCCAGTTTTTCGGCCAGATTCATTGTCAGGGCGATTCTTCGGCGTTGCATATCGACCTCGACAACCTTGACCTTGACAACCTGTCCGGTTTTGACGATCTGGTGCGGATCTTTCACGAATTTGTCAGACAGTGCCGAAATATGGACAAGACCATCCTGATGGACTCCGATATCGACAAAAGCCCCGAAAGCGGTCACATTCGTGACAACCCCTTCCAGAATCATGTCAGGTTTCAGATCCTTTATTTCCTCGACACCCTCCTTGAAGTGAGCGCTTACAAATTCAGGCCGTGGGTCACGTCCAGGCTTTTCCAGTTCTTTCAGAATATCAACGATAGTCGGGATGCCGAAACGCTCACTGACATATTTTTCAGGCCTGACTGTTTTAAGCAGGCTTACATTGCCGATCACATGTTTAATGTCGGCATGACTGTCTTCAAGAATCTTTTCAACCAGTTCATAGGATTCAGGATGGACAGCTGATGCATCCAGCGGATTGGCCCCGTCCGGAATCCTCAGAAAACCTGCCGCCAGTTCAAACGTCTTTTCACCAAAACGCGGAATGGCCCGCAGTTCGGCACGGCTGGCAAAGCGGCCGTTTTTATTCCTGAACCGGACAATATTTTCCGCCACCGTTTCAGACAGGCCCGATACCCGCATCAAAAGCGGTACCGATGCCGTATTGACATCGACACCGACGGCATTGACACAATCCTCGACTGTGGCATTCAGCGACCTGGCCAGTTTCGTCTGGGCGACATCATGCTGATACTGGCCCACACCAATGGATTTCGGATCGATTTTCACCAGTTCTGCCAAAGGATCCTGCAACCGGCGTGCAATCGACACCGCACCACGGAGTGAAACATCCATATCCGGCAATTCACGTGAGGCATATTCGGAGGCGGAATAAACGGAGGCGCCCGCCTCGGATACAACGATCTTGTTGATCCTTTTGCCTTCTGTCAGTTTGAGGAGGTCTGCTGCCAGCCGGTCTGTTTCACGTGAAGCCGTTCCGTTTCCTATAGCGATCAACTCAACGTCGTATTTCCGTACCAGTTCCAGTAATGTTCCCAACGCCCCGTCCCAATCGTTTCTGGGCTGGTACGGATAGATTGTTTCGGTTTCCAGTACCTTTCCCGTTTTATCGACGACGGCAACCTTGACGCCCGTCCGTATGCCGGGATCAAGTCCCATCGTCACTTTCGGTCCGGCAGGAGCGGCCAGCAAGAGGGCTTTGAGATTTCTGGCAAAGACCGATATGGCTTCTGCTTCGGCGTTTTCCCGCAACTGGGTCATCAGCTCGGTTTCCAGATGAGTGGAAAGACGGACACGCCATGCCCATCGGACGCATTCCAGCAACCATTTGTCGGCGGGCCTGTTCCGGTTCCCGATATGGAATGATTCCGCAATCATCCGCTCGCAGGCATTGAATGGGGCATCCCATCTGGGGCGCTGCTCTTCGGAATCGAGCCTGATCCTGACGTTCAGGACCTCTTCACGCCTTCCACGGAGTACTGCGAGCAATCTGTGCGACGCGATGGTTTTGATGGTTTCCTGATAATCGAAATAATCCGAGAAGCGAATGCCTTCCTGTTCTTTTCCTTCCGATACTTTCGATTCGACAACACCATGTTCCTGAAGCCAGCTCCTCAACGCGTTCAGCAATGACGCGTCTTCGGAGAATTTCTCGATCAGAATCTGGCGGGCACCGTCCAGTGCCGCCCTGACATCGGCGACACCCGGATTTTCGCCATCGGCCGTATTGAAAGCCGGGCACAAATATTTGGCCGCCTCGGTATCAGGATCGAGCATGGGATCGTTCAGCAGGGCATCGGCCAGTCTGTCAAGACCGGCTTCCGTGGCCAGTTTTGCCTTGGTTCTGCGTTTGGGGCGATATGGAAGATAAATGTCTTCAAGTCGGGACTTGTCCTGGGCGGAAGAAATCGCTTCAAGCAGGGCAGGAGTCATTTTTCCCTGGCTTTCGATCGATTCGATAATACTTGACCTGCGTTGTTCAAGCTCGCGAAGATAAAGAAGACGTTCCTGCAACTGGCGCAACTGTACATCATCCAGTCCTCCGGTCGCTTCCTTACGATAACGCGCAATAAAAGGGACTGTCGCTCCCTCATCCATCAAGGCGATAGCCGCCTCAATCTGAGGTATGGATACTGCCAGCTCACCGGCAAGACGTTTTTCAATTGATGAAACCATAGTTGTCTTCACAAGAAACAAAAAACGAGATGATACTCACTTCTGCCGGATTCGCCATACACCAATGCCAACCAGCATTCTGTTTATTCGTTAAAAGCAGGCATAAATCAATTATTTTTACGACATTCCTCTATAAATTAAGAAAAATGCCCCTTTGAAAAGGATCAGTTTCTTAACCAAAAAGGGTTCTTTTTTTTTATTAATAGAAGATAATGTATCTCTTTGGCAGAAGGTAAATGTGATTTTTAAGTGGCAACTGGTATGATGAATTTCACGCTGAAAGACATTAAAAAACAGTTTGGGGAAAAAGCGAATGCGCTCGGGACGGAATATGTCCAGAAAAAACGCGTCCTGCAAATCCAGCGCTCCGGCAACCTGATCCGTTCGCAGGTCAAGGATGTTTCCGGCCAGACCTATCAGCAGAATACTTTCATCAAATCCACGACGGAAGGCATCCAGTTTCAGGGAACCTGCTCATGCCCGTTAATACTGAATTGCCATCATGTTGCAGCCGTTCTGATGACAATCATCCAGAAAAACAGAACCGCCGGCAAAAACAAAAATATGCCTGACGAAACACCTCTGTCGAACTGGGTACAAAAGCTCTATTCCACGATTTATCCGCTATCGCCCGATGCTTCGGTTAAAGTGGAAATGTCAGAGCCGTCACAGCATCGGCTCCTTTTTATCCTGTCCCCGGACCAATCCGACAAACGCCTGTTTCTGAGTATCGGCAAGGCCCGTTACAAATCGACAGGCGGCATCTCAGCAATCACCCCCATCACGGATGCCGACGGCCTCCTGACGGAAAGGCCTGATTATTTTATGAAGGATGACGAAGAACCGGTAAGGCTGTTCTTGGCATCCCGTACCGGATCGGCCCTTCCCATTCCGGGTACGGTCGAACCAAAGGGAAGTATTGGTGCCCGACTGCTGAAGATCCTCGTCTCCCAGAAACAGCTTTACTGGACAAATGCCCTGCCCGATATTGCAAAGGGACTGGTTTTCCCTCTCAAGTCCGCCCCTGCAAGAGAAGCGAAACTCGGCTGGGTCGAATCCGGCTCGTCGCTGAAATTGAAATGGCAGTTCACGCCATCGGCGAACAAGTCACGGAAATCGTCTTCGACAATCGACTATATCCTGCCGACAGAACCTGCATGGTATATGGAAAATCTGAGTTGTGGCGAATTGGTCTTGCCACCAGGTTCCCCTGCCTTTTCGATCAGTGAAATTCAGGATCTGATCGCCCAATCTCCTGTTATACCAGCAAAAGACAAGAAAACCGTCGCACGGCTTCTGGCTGAAAAAGGCATTGAAAATATCGTGCCGCAGCCGGAAGCGCTCAAGGAAAAAGTGCTGGAAAATATCACGCCACAACCTGTTCTTTACCTCAGCAGCAAGGCACATTTTTACAGTGAAACGGAGGCGCCAACCTGGTTCGATTACGCCCAGCTGAAATTCGATTACGATGGACAGACCGTCTTTCTTCGTTCCTCACTGCCGATCATTCGCCAGACCAGCGATAATGAAATCGAACGTATCGTGCGCCATACAGAGAATGAGGCGAAAACTTTCAAATTGCTGGAATCCTTCGGTTTTCATTCAGAAAGTGGTTCATCCACACCACTGGCAAATATTCCCGGCGCCATCAGCATGGCTTCGCCGACAGACTGGCTGCATTTCACACAGGATGAAATGCCGGGGCTGATGGCCAATGGCTGGAAAATAGAAAAATCGGCGGATTACCGTTACGACCTGCAAAATATCGAGAAATGGTACGCCAGCATTACGGAAAATGACGAAAACCTCGACAGGAACTGGTTCAATCTGGAACTGGGTATTGTCGTCAACCACAAACATTTTTCGGTATTCCCGTTGCTGCTCCCCCTGATCCAGAAATATCCGGATACCTTCGATTACAAGACACTTGATGAGCAACCCGATACCGACTCGGTTCTGGCGACCTTGCCCAACAAGAACAGGGTCGCTCTTCCCTGGAAGATGATCCGTCCGATTCTTCGCATTCTGGGCGAGCTGTATTATATGGAGCAGTCAAAACCGGCGATTTCACTCCATCGCCTTGACTCGGCCCGTCTCGCCGAACTGGACAAGAGCCTTTCCCTGCAATGGATCAACGGTTCAGCCTTGCTTGAGATGGGCAGAAAACTGCTTGCGTTCAATGGCGTCAAAATTGTCGATCCTCCCAAAACGCTGAAAGCGACCTTGCGCGATTATCAGATCGAGGGGCTCTCATGGATGCAGTTTCTTCGGGAATATCATCTGGCCGGCATTCTGGCCGACGATATGGGCCTGGGAAAAACCCTCCAGACACTATCGCACATTCTTCTTGAAAAAGAAGCCGGACGCCTGACGAAACCGGCACTGATCGTTGCGCCGACCAGCCTGATGAGCAACTGGCAGGATGAAGCAAAACGATTTACCCCCGGCCTGAAAGTTCTGCTGCTTCAGGGAAAGGAGAGAGCGAAATACTTTACCGAAATAGAAAACGCCGATATCGTCCTGACGACATATGCCCTGTTGCCGAGAGATGAAGAAATCCTTCTGAAACATGAATTCCATTTGCTGATTCTGGATGAATCCCAATACATCAAGAATATCCGCTCGAAAGCGACACAGATTGCCTCCGCTCTGAAAGCGCACCACAAATTGTGTCTGACCGGTACACCACTCGAAAACCATCTGGGAGAACTGTGGTCCCAGTTCCATTTCCTGCTACCGGGACTGTTGGGCAATGAAAAAACCTTCAATAGCGAATTCAGGCATTCCATCGAGAGAAACGGCGACGAGGGAAAACAGGAGTTGCTGAACCGGCGAATCAGGCCATTCCTGTTGAGAAGGACAAAAGACAAGGTCGCCCGCGAACTGCCGATGAAAACGGAAATGGTCCGCTACGTTGAGCTGACCAATGCCCAGCGCCAGACATATGAGTCCGTTCGTGAGCTGATGGATAAAAAGGTTCAGGAAGAAATCGCCAAACTGGGCATCGCGCATTGCCAGATTCTCATCCTTGAAGCTCTGCTCAAACTGCGACAGGTATGTTGCGATCCCCGCCTTTTGAGGGGATCTGCAAAAAAAACAAACACGTCTTCAGCCAAGCTGAACGAATTGATGGAAATGCTGGAAGAACTGCTTCTTGAAAAGCGTCACATTCTCGTTTTCTCCCAATTCACGAGCATGTTAAACCTTATCGAAACCGAGCTGAACAACCGGAACATTTCCTATGAAATTCTGACAGGAGATACGACAGACCGGGCCTCCGCCATACGCAATTTTCAGGAAGGAAAAGTATCCGTCTTCCTGATCAGCCTGAAAGCGGGTGGCGTCGGCCTGAACCTGACAGCGGCCGATACCGTCATTCATTACGATCCATGGTGGAATCCGGCTGTAGAAAATCAGGCGACAGACCGAGCATGGCGAATCGGTCAGGACAAGCCGGTTTTTGTATACAAACTGATTGCCAAAGGTACACTGGAAGAAAAAATACAGGAACTTCAACAAAGAAAAGCGGATCTGGCAACGGCCATGCTTTCCTCCGGACAGGCACAGCATGTCCAGATCACACCGGAAGACCTTCAGTCGATTTTCAGGCCGCTCGAAGAAATCGACATTTCCGAGGAATAAGACAAGGCAGACAAAAACGCCTTGTTACTTTTCAGGTAACAAGGCGTTTTTTATGGTGCGGAATTATTTTTTCTTGCGTTTTGCAGCTGCAGCAGCAATCGGTGCACTACCGTTTTCAAGCAGGCTTCTCAGCATCCATGCATTCTTTTCATGAATCTGCAGACGCTGGGTCAACAGATCCAGTGTCGGCTGGTCATTGGCCTTGTCGGCAATTTCCAGTACTTCCCGCGCAGTACGGGTAACCGTCTGGGAACCGATGATAACGTCACGGATCATGTCTTCTGCAGCAGGGACGCCTTCCGTTTCCTTGATGGACGACAATTTGGCGAAATCTTTCATTGTTCCCGGTGCAGGGAAGCCGAGCGAACGGATACGTTCCGCGATTTCGTCCAGTGCGTTCCACAATTCGGTATATTGATCCATGAACATGACATGCAATGTCTGAAACATCGGACCGGTCACGTTCCAGTGATAGTTATGGGTTTTCAGATACAGGAAAAAGCTGTCTGCCAGCATACGGGACAAGCCATTGCTGATGGCTTCTCGGTCTTTGTCACTAATTCCGATCTCAATTCCAGGGATGTTCATTATTTCTCTCCTTCATTATCAGTTGGATTTCCGGGAAATCTCATTTTCATTAAACCTGAATGCATCAGCGTGACAAGTCACTTCCTATCCAGAAGCAGCAATATCATTTTGATTTTCAAGTATTGTAACGTCATTTCGGAATTTGTTCTGTCCGGCAACAACCTTCCGATCGCGATCCTATCCCGCCCGCCACCGGACGACCACAAGCGCAAGACCAGAAATAATCATTATTATCAATAAGTTATAAAACAAATCAGCCACACTGGCGCGAATATCCCATTTCAACCGCAAAACCATCAAGAAAAAAATTTCCAAAAAAATTCATTTTTCTTTTCAAATAGTCCGTGAATTTACGACAATTTGCCTTTTTTCACCTTATACTTATCCTTCATACATACACACATTTGTTTTTCCATCTTTAGGGCCATTAAAACCAGCCTGTTTGGTGACGACTTGTTTAAAAGGGAAAGAACATGAAAATTGCGATCATAGGAGCCGGAGCGATAGGAGGCTACGTAGGAGTGAAACTGGCGTTGGCAGGAGAAGACGTCACCTTCATCGTAAGGGGAGCCAACCTTGATGCCAT
>JAEXJM010000056.1 GCA_023449275.1 Pseudomonadota bacterium
TCCAATATCGTTGAATCACCGGACAGCCGCCAGGCAAAAGACGGCCGGAGTGCAGCCGACATTGCCAATGAAGCCGCCGACAGGCTGGAAACCCTTTTGCAGGAAAAAGGAGACAAAATTGCAGCCATCATTGTCGAACCACTCATCCAGTGTGCCGCCGGTTTTGTCATGTATGATCCCGTTTACCTGAAACGCATACGCGAACTTTGCGACCGTTACCGGATACATCTGGTCGCTGATGAAATCGCTGTCGGCTTCGGCAGGACAGGCACCTTCTTCGCCTGTGAACAGGCCGGTATATGGCCCGACATGCTCTGCCTTTCAAAAGCGATTACCGGAGGATTCCTGCCCCTGTCCCTTGTCATGACGACAGACGAGGTATATGAGGCCTTTTACGATATGGACGTGACCCGCGGCTTTTTGCACTCCCACTCCTATACCGGCAATCCGCTGGCCTGTCGTGCGGCTCTGGCAACACTGGACCTGTTTAAACACCATAACATCATTGCCCGCAACCAGGCCGTCTCCGGACACTTGACAACTGCTCTGAAACCGCTTGAAGATCATCCGAAAACCAGACATTTCCGGAATAAAGGGATGATCTGGGCTTTCGATGTCGAACTGGACAGGGAAAAACAGGCCACATTCCCACGGCGTTTTTTTGAAACGGCATTGAAGCATGAATTGTTGATGCGGCCGATCGGCAATACCGTTTACCTTATGCCCCCCTATATTTTGAATGAAGAAGAAATCGGGCTTCTTGCCGATAGGACTCTGTCCGTATTTGAAGAGATGATGAAGTCATGACCACCCTGTCTTATTTCATTACCGGCACGGATACTGAAATCGGCAAAACGACCGTATCCTGCGCCATCATCCGTGCGCTGGCCAAAAAGGATCTGCGTGTAGCCGCCATGAAACCGGTTGCCGCAGGCGCTTTTGAATCAGACGGCGTATTACACAATGAGGATGTCGATGCATTGACAGAGGCCTCGAATATGAAGCTTCCCATTTCACTGACGACACCCTATCTGCTGAAGACTCCGATTGCTCCCCATCTTTCAGCTGAACTGGATCACACTGTAATCGACACCGACCATATCGTCGCATGTTATCGTGAACTCCGCGATCAGGCTGACGCGGTCATCGTTGAAGGCGTAGGTGGTTTTTGCGTACCGTTCACCGATTGTACCGACAGCACCGAACTGGCCGTACAACTGGGACTTCCTGTTATACTGGTCGTCGGAATGAAACTGGGTTGCATCAGCCATGCCCTGCTGACTGCCGAGGCGATCCGTTCGCGGAGTCTGACACTGGCAGGCTGGGTTGCCAATACAATCGACCCGCACATGCCATTTTTCGAGGAAAACATCCAGACACTGGAAGCGAGACTGAACGCACCAAGACTGGGAACCTTGCCTCGTCTCGAATCCTTTTCAGAAGCGGATACGTTTCTGGATTTAAATCGTCTGACCGATTGGTCCTAATAACACACAGAAGGTTTGAAAGAATATTCTCATGTCACAACCCATACATTTTTACCGTCCTGCCGCCGATACCCCGGCTCCGGCATCCGAAACCTGGCCTGTCGCGGAAATTCTGGCCCTGTACGAACTGCCTTTTAACGAACTGCTGTTTCGCGCGCAGGAAATCCACCGTGCCAATTTTCCGGAAGGGGATGTCGAACTTGCGACGCTTATTTCCCTGAAAACCGGTGCCTGTACGGAAGATTGTGGCTATTGCTCCCAATCCATCCATCACAATACGGATGTGGAACCCAGCAAAATGCTGTCGCTGGAAACCGTCATGGCCGCGGCGAAAAAAGCGAAGGAAAACGGGGCGAACCGTTTCTGCATGGGCGCTTCCGGCCGTTCACCAAACGACCGTGACTTTGAAAAATATCTGAACATCGTCCGATCCGTCAAATCGCTCGGTCTTGAAACCTGCATGACGCTCGGTATGCTGAAGGAAGAACAGGCCAAACAGCTCAAGGAAGCCGGACTCGACTACTACAACCACAATCTCGATACCGCACCAAGCCATTACAACAACGTCATCTCGACCAGAACCTATCAGGACCGGCTCGATACGCTGGGACGCGTCCGCAAGGCGGGCATCAAGGTCTGCTGTGGCGGTATTATCGGCATGGGCGAATCACGGCAGCAACGTGCCGAACTGATCGCCCAGCTCGCCAACCTGAATCCGTATCCGGAAGCCGTACCGATCAACCACCTCGTACCGATTCCCGGGACCCCCCTGTTCGGCGTGGAACAGCTCGATCCGCTCGAATTTGTCCGGACCATCGCCGTCACCCGAATCGTCATGCCTCAGGCCAGAGTCCGTATGTCGGCCGGCCGCCATGAACTGGGCGAAGCCATACAGGCACTCTGTTTTCTTGCCGGCGCGAACTCCATATTCTATGGCGAAAAGCTGCTGACGACGGATAATTCCGAAGCGGAAGAAGACCGTGCAATGCTTGCCAAACTGGGTCTGAAAACTCGCGAATCCACTGAAGTCAAGGCAAGAATGCCTGGACTGGAGGAACACGATCATGCGCATTCTGTACTATAACGAAGGCGAAGATCCGAATGAATGGCTGCCGAAACTGGCAGCCGCCATCCCGGAAGCCGATATCCGGCTCTGGCAGGAAGGCGATACTGAACCGGCCGATTATGCACTGGTGTGGCATCCACCGGCCGCTCTTTTCCGGAACAGAACCGGACTGAAAGCGATTTTCAATCTGGCTGCAGGGGTTGATTCCCTTCTCCGCCTGAGCCACCTCATACCGGCAAACGTTCCTATCTTCCGGCTTGAAGATGCCGGCATGGCCATTCAGATGGCAGAATACGCCACCCATTGTGTACTCCGTTATTACCGTCGTTTTGACGAGTACGAAAAACAGTCCCGTGAAAAGAAATGGGAAATGCTTGAACCTTTCAGGCGTCAGGACTTCACCATAGGCATCATGGGAATGGGCATTATGGGAACAGCCGTTGCAGAAGCGCTCGCGCCATTCGGCTTCCCGATCAGGGGCTGGAGCCGCCACAAGAAGAACCTTTCAATCGTCGAGCATTTTTACGGGAATGACCAGTTAAACGATTTTCTTCAGGACATCCGGATACTGATCTGCCTTTTGCCGCTCACGTCAGAAACGACAGGTATCCTTAACCTTGGTCTCCTCTCCCGCCTGCAACAAGGGTCTTATTTGATCAATCTGGGCAGAGGGGCCCATCTGGTCGAGGAAGACCTCCTGAAAGCGCTTGAAACAGGACAGATCAAGGCGGCAACTCTTGACGTTACCTGCGAAGAACCGCTTCCGGAAAACCACTCTTTCTGGTCGGAAGAGAACATCACGATCACCCCGCATATCGGTGGATTGACCTTCTCCCAGGCGACAGTGGAACAGATCGCCAGATATATTCATGCCTTTGAAAAAGGCGAGACGCTCTCTTCTCTTGTCGACCGGAAGACCGGTTACTGAAAACATCTCTTTTCCAAACGGAAAACGGTTGCATGGAAAACCATGCAACCGTTTGAAATGAGCCCCCGCATGTGTCGCTATGTCGGCATCTTGAACCGAAGGTTCAAGTGGTCGCAGTAAGTCGGATTTCGGGTTCATCGAACGAGCGACGAGCACGCCCATCCAACAAAATTCCATGACCGATGCTCAGAAATGGTTCAAAGAATATATGACAATCACGATCACCGCAGGGTAATTTCAGTTTACTTGAATAACAGCTTCTGTCAACCGGTTGAATCGAATAATTCGTCAGGAATTTGTAAAGTATCAGAAAAGATCTTCCTGCGGCATCAATGCCTGATCCAGGACACGGTTCATCGCCTCCATTTTCTGCCTTATTTCAAACATCGACATTTCTGACAGCGGCCCATTTGGCGACTTGGTCGCCAGCAATTCACCGGCAATAGCCAGAGACGCCATGACGGCGATCCTGTCATTGCCCCTGATCTTGCCGGCATCGCGAATCGAACACATTTTTTCATCAAGATAGGCGACCGCTTCACGCAGGATTCTTTCTTCCCCTTCCCGACAGGCCAGACGATAACCCTGCCCCATTATAGTAACGTCAAGCTGAATCATTCGGCGACCTCCTCATCGACAGTTCCGGGCAAAGTCTGAATCAGGGACGAGACCCGTTCACATGCGCTGCTTATCCTTTCAGCCAACTGCTGGTTTTCCAGTTTCAGTTCCGCATTCTTCAATCGCAAATCGGCATTTTCACGTCTCAAGGCATGAGCCATCTCTGCCAACTGATTGATTTTTTCCGACAATAAATCGAATTCTGAAATCATTTTTGAATGTCGCCGTCAAAATTAAAAAAACAAAACCGGTCAAAAAATCACGGGTTGCGCGATGTTCATCACTTGTGTACCATTTTTATCCCAGATTCTAACGCTGCCTGTCAAGATTCAGAAGAAATATGTTTCGGTTGAACGGCATATTTGTTGCGGATTAACGGTACGGCAAGACGAAATCCGGCATTTCACCTAACTATTACAACCGTGTCAAACTCATCCATCAAAATTCCTGTCATCGCCATCGATGGCCCGACCGCTTCCGGAAAAGGAACCGTTGCCCGGATCGTCGCCGAAAAACTGAATTTCCATTATCTGGATTCCGGCGCATTGTATCGCCTGACCGCTCTCTCCGTTCTGCGTTCGGATATCAAACCGGATGAAATCGGACAAATCGTATCGATTGCATCCAGCCTGCCTTGCCGTTTCAGCGGAGATAAAATATTTCTGGCAGATGAGGATGTCACCGACGCCATCCGGCAGGAAGAAGTCGGAATCATGGCATCCCGAATCGCCCCTCTTTCCGCTGTCAGAAAAGCGTTGACCGCTTTGCAGACGGGCTTCAGAAAAGCCCCGGGACTCGTTGCGGACGGTCGCGATATGGGAACTGTCATCTTTCCGGATGCCACTCTCAAGGTGTTTTTGACTGCCACTGCCGATGTCCGCGCGCAAAGACGCTATAAGCAGTTGATGGAAAAAGGTATTCCTGCTAACATTGATAGTCTGCGAAATGATTTGATCGAAAGGGATCGGCGGGATACCCAAAGGAAAGAGGCTCCGCTTGTTCCGGCAGAAGATGCATTGACGCTCGATACGTCCGATCTGGGCATAGACGAAACCGTTGAACGTATTCTGAATTGGTTCGCACAAAGAAGTAACAACCCGACCTGACTGGTCATTTTCGGCCCCGTAAAGGTGCAAGGCCCGAACGGGTGTTTTTAAAACCTAACCCGGATTTGTTCGTTTTCGAATAGCCGGTTTTTCACAATTTACATATGCCTACAGTTGCATCCAACCCTGTTTCCGGAATGGAAAGTTTTGCTGCTTTATTTGAAGAATCGCTTGCCCGTCATGACATGCGTTCCGGCGAAGTCATTTCTGCTGAAGTCGTCCGTATCGACCACAACTTCGTTGTCGTCAACGCCGGCCTGAAATCAGAATCCTTCATTCCCATCGAAGAATTCAAAAACGACGTTGGCGAACTCGAAGTCAACGTTGGTGATTACGTTTCCGTTGCCATTGAATCGCTTGAAAACGGTTATGGCGACACCATTTTGTCCCGCGACAAGGCAAAACGCCTCGCTTCCTGGCTGGCACTGGAAAAAGCCATGGAATCCGGCGAAATCGTTACCGGTACCGTCAACGGCAAAGTCAAAGGCGGCCTGACCGTTCTGACCAACGGTATCCGTGCGTTCCTGCCAGGTTCGCTGGTCGATACCCGCCCTGTCAAGGACACCACGCCTTATGAAGGCAAAACCCTGGAATTCAAAGTCATCAAGCTGGACCGCAAACGCAACAACGTCGTTCTGTCCCGCCGTGCTGTCGTGGAAGCCTCCATGGGTGAAGAACGCCAGAAACTGATGGAAACCCTGAAAGAAGGCACCATCGTCAATGCGTCGTCAAGAACATTTCCGACTACGGTGCCTTAATCGATCTGGGCGGTATCGATGGTCTGCTGCACATCACCGATCTGGCATGGCGTCGTGTTCGCCATCCATCCGAAATGCTGGCGGTCGGCCAGGAAATCACAGCCAAGGTTCTGAAATACGATCAGGAAAAAAATCGTGTTTCCCTGGGTGTCAAACAGCTGGGCGATGATCCATGGACCGGTCTTTCCCGCCGTTACCCGCAAGGTACCCGCCTGTTCGGCAAAGTCACCAATCTGACCGACTACGGTGCTTTTGTTGAAGTCGAACAGGGTATCGAAGGTCTGGTTCACGTTTCCGAAATGGATTGGACCAACAAGAACGTCGCACCTAACAAGGTTGTCAAACTGGGTGACGAAGTCGAAGTTATGGTTCTGGAAATCGACGAAGAACGTCGCCGTATCAGCCTGGGCATGAAACAGTGCAAGGCAAACCCATGGGAAGAATTCGCGGAAACCCACAAAAAAGGCGATAAAGTCAGTGGTGCGATCAAATCCATTACCGATTTTGGCGTATTTATCGGCCTGCCGGGCAACATTGATGGTCTGGTTCACCTGTCCGACCTGTCCTGGACCGAAGCTGGCGAAACTGCTGTTCACAACTTCAAGAAAGGCGACGAACTGGAAGCTGTCGTTCTGGCTATCGACGTTGAACGTGAACGTGTTTCCCTGGGCGTCAAGCAGCTCGAAGGCGATCCGTTCAACAACTATATCGCCATGAATGACAAGGGCGCTATCGTTAACGGTACCGTCAAGTCTGTTGAACCGAAAGGTGCGGTCATTCAGTTGAATGACGAGGTCGAAGGCTATCTGCGCGCTTCCGAAATCTCCCGTGACCGTGTGGAAGATACCGGCAGCCACCTGAAAGTCGGTGATGAAATCGAAGTGATGATCATCAACATCGATCGCAAATCACGTACGCTTCAGTTGTCGATCAAGGCAAAAGACCAGCAGGAAACCCAGGAAGCCATGCAAAAAATCCAGAGTGATTCCAGTGCAGCTTCCGGCATGACCAGTCTGGGTGCCTTGTTAAAAGCAAAATTCGACAACAAGTAATTATTTAATCAAGAGTGCGAAATGACCAAATCCGAATTGATCGTTTCTTTGGCTGGCAGCTATCCTCAGCTGCTTGCAAAAGACGCTGAACTGACCGTAAAAACCATACTGGATGCCATGTCCGATGCTTTGGCCAACGGACAGCGTATCGAAATTCGCGGTTTCGGAAGTTTTGCCTTGAGCGTTCGCCCTCCCCGGGTCGGTCGCAACCCACGTTCCGGTGAAAAAGTGATGGTCGAGGAAAAACGTGTCCCTCACTTCAAACCCGGCAAGGAATTGCGTCAACGTGTCGATGTGGCGGCGAACGCAAACTGATTCCCGGTTTGATTAAATCGTTTGCAGCGTGAAAAAGGGCATCTTCGGATGCCCTTTTTCACGTACAATCATGGCTTGCCGCCATAGTGATGGCGCTTCATATTCACCCGACAGAAGGACTGAATCATGAAATGGTTGTCCCGTATAATAGCTATCGTCTTTTTTATTTTCTTTTTCAGTCTTGCATTGAAAAATACCCAGGAAACGGCCTTGTATTTTTTCTGGGGATATGAATTGCGTGGCCCGCTGGTACTGATCGTATTGTGCTTTTTTATTGCCGGATGCATACTCGGTCTTCTGGCGATGACTCCCATGATTTTCCGGCAACGCCGTGAATTGGGTCGATTCAGAAAAAGTGTTCAGGAATCCGGTCAGAAAGAAATCAGCGCAAACACGGAAGAACCGCCTTCAGCACCCAAAGACGGGATACCTTCTTAAAGCAGCTTTTTATTTATTTTGATATCGTATGGAATTTGAAATCTGGTGGTTGCTCTCCATTCCGATCTTTTTCGGCCTGGGCTGGATAGCGGCACGTATCGACATCAAGCAGTTACTGTCCGAGTCACGCAGTTTGCCAAAAGGATACTTCAAGGGACTGAATTTCCTGCTGAATGAACAGCCGGACAAGGCCATTGACGCTTTTATCGAAATCGTCAAACTCGACCCCGAAACAGCCGACCTGCATTTTGCACTGGGTAACCTGTTCCGTCGCCGTGGTGAAACGGAACGAGCTATCCGTATGCACCAGAATCTTTTGCTTCGCCCGGACCTGCCTGCCGAACAGCAAATGCAGGCCCAATACGAATTGGGTCAGGATTATCTGACGGCCGGCCTTCTGGATCGTGCGGAGGAAGTCTTTCAGAAATTGACTGAAACACCATATTCCATACAGGCACGTCGTGCCTTGCTGGAAATTTTCCAACGCGAAAAAGAATGGCAACAGGCCATCGAAGCGGCAGAAGCACTTCAGAATTCCGGTACGGGAAACCGCAACAAGCAGATTGCCCAGTTTTATTGCGAACTCGCCGAGGATGAACTGGTCAATCACCATCCTGAAAAAGCACTTCCCTTGCTCGAAACCGCTTTGGCAACGGACAGGATGAGTGCCAGGGCAACCATTCTCATGGGGGACACGCAAATAGCCCTTGGAAATACGGAAGAGGCCCTGACTACATGGCGCCGGGTGGAAAAACAAAGCATTTCACATACTGTTCTGGTTGCCCAACGCCTGATGGATGGCTACCAGGCTGTTGGTCGCCCACAGGAAGGCATCAGCCTTCTGAAATCCTATCTGGCTGAGGCGGCTTCCATCGACTTGCTTGAAGTCATCTTTCAGGCTGTCCTGAAACAGGATGGCATCGAAGCCGCCAACACACTTGTACATGACGAACTGAGACGAACACCGACGCTGCTCGGACTCGACAAACTGCTTGAAGCCCAGTTGCTCGTCGTCCCTCCTGAAATAAGACAGGATCTTTCATTTGTCCGCAATCTGGTACAACGTTATGCCTCGAAACTGTCCAGATACAAGTGTGACCACTGCGGTTTCGAAGCTCGCCAGTTCTACTGGCAATGTCCCGGTTGCCACCAATGGGAAACCTATCCGCCTCGCCGGACGGAAGAACTGAAAATATCCGCCTGATTTCGTTTAACGCCCCCAAAACCAAATAGCTGTCATGAACAAACAAAATGTCAAACCCCGCATACTGATCGTCGGTGACATCATGCTGGACCGTTACTGGTTCGGCGAAGTCAACCGGATATCGCCGGAAGCTCCGGTTCCGGTCGTCCTGATCGAAAAGGACGAGGAACGGCTCGGTGGAGCGGCCAACGTTGCCCGAAACGTTTCCGCACTTGGCGCAGGATGCAGTCTCCTGGGGATTGTCGGCAATGACGAGGCAGGCCATACTGTCGGGAATATGTTGAATGAAGGCGGTATCACCCCTTTTCTGCACGTTGATGCCAATATCTCGACAACCGTCAAATTGCGGGTAATCGGACGGCAGCAACAGCTTCTACGGCTGGACTTTGAAAAAAAACCGACACAGGAAGTACTGGACAACAAGCAGGCTCAATACCGGAACCTCCTGAGTACGCACGACATTATCGTTTTTTCCGATTATGGCAAAGGCGCCCTTTCGAACGTATCGTCCATGATCACCGAAGCAAAACAGGCGGGAAAAACGACGCTGGTCGATCCGAAAGGCGATGATTTCACGATTTATACCGGCGCAACGATTCTGACACCAAACAAATCCGAACTCCGTCAGGTGGTAGGCGGCTGGAACAGCGAAGCCGAACTGACTGCCAAGGCGCAGAAACTGAGAGAATCTCTCCAACTGGATTACCTGCTTCTGACACGATCCGAAGAAGGCATGTCCCTCTTCGGCAAGGACGATGTCATTCACATTCCGACAGTCGCGCGTGAGGTTTTCGATGTTTCCGGTGCAGGCGACACGGTCATCGCCACACTGGCAACCATGTTGGGCAGTGGCAAAACCGTCACTGAAGCCGTCAACATTGCCAACAGGGCTGGAGGTATTGTCGTTGGCAAACTCGGCACGGCGACAGTGACCGCTGAAGAACTGTTTGGTTGACAAACCGTCAGGCATGTTCGAGCTTGGCAATAGACAGGTCCAGCAGCTTCATTCCGTTCCGTCCGAAATTGATTTTTGCACGAATATTGGTTCCCTGCCCTTCAAGACCGACAATCACACCTTCGCCGAATTTCTTGTGAAGAACGGTTTCACCGATCTTCCATTCACTGTTCTTGTGGAAAGAAGCCGGAGCCTGCACTTCCGCAACAGTCGGCTGTGCAAAACGCGCAACCGGTTCATGCCTTGGATTGAGGTATGGTGCCTGTTTCTTCGGCGTCAGCCACTTCATTGTCTTGTCAGGCAACTCACTGACAAATCTCGACGAAACGTTATACCGCATATGGCCATGTAACATGCGGGTTTGCGCATAGCTCAGATAAAGCCGTTTTCTGGCCCGGGTAATGGCGACATACATCAGACGGCGCTCTTCCTCGAGCCCTCCATCTTCCCTGGCGCTGTTTTCATGCGGGAAGAGGCCTTCTTCCAGACCGGTAATGAAAACGGCATCGAATTCAAGCCCCTTGGCAGAATGAACCGTCATCAGTTGCAGTGCATCCTGGCCTTCTTGCGCCTGATTTTCTCCGGCTTCCAGTGAAGCATGTGTCAGAAAGGCCGACAATGGCGACATGATCATGGAAAGCGGCACATCCGCGTCCATGACTTCATCGACAGTCAGCATCGCCGTTTCCCCGGCAGGAGAAACCGTTTCAGTCATCAGTGCCGGAGCTTCCTGTGAAAACCCTTCTTCAGACAGAAACAGCATCGAAGCGGAAACCAGCTGTTCCAGGTTTTCCAGCCGGTCTGCGCCGTCCTTTTCCATCTGGTAATGCATCATCAACCCGCTCTTTTCCAGAACGGTCTGAATCAGTGTCGGCAGGTTCATCGGCTGTACTTCTGCACGCATGTTCTGGATAAGCCGGATGAACGATCCCAATGCCGTGCCTCTCTTGCCGGAAACGTAAGGAATGGCTTCATAAAGGGAGATATTGTGCATCCGTGCCATTTCCTGCAAATTTTCGATCGTCCGCGCACCGATGCCACGAGCCGGAAAATTGACGACCCTGAGGAAAGCGGCATTATTGGCCGGATTGTCGATCAATTGCAGATAAGCGATGGCATGCTTGATTTCAGCCCGCTCAAAGAACCGGAGTCCGCCATAAACACGATAGGGAATACCGGCACTGAAAAGCCCGTGCTCGATCACACGCGACTGGGCATTGGAACGATAAAGTATGGCGATTTGTTTTCTTTCCATTCCTTCCCGGACCAGATGATCGACTTCTTCCAGAATCCATTGCACCTCATTCAGATCGGATGGTGCTTCACAGATCCGGATCGGCTCACCTTCACCGGCATCGGTATGCAAATTCTTGCCCAGACGATTGCGATTATGGGCAATCAGGGTATTGGCAGCTTCCAAAATATTGCCATGCGAGCGGTAATTCTGTTCCAGCCGGATCAGATTCTGGACATTGAAATCCTGCTGGAACGACAGCATATTGCCGACATTGGCTCCACGGAAGGCGTAAATACTCTGGTCATCGTCTCCCACCGCAAAAATGGATGCGCGACTTCCTGCCAGAAGCTTCAGCCATTTGTATTGAAGGTTGTTGGTATCCTGAAATTCGTCCACCAGAATATGCCGGAAGCGCTCCTGATAATGTTCCCGCAAAGTCTGGTTTCGTTCCAGAAGTTCGTAACTCCGGAGCAGCAGCTCGGCGAAATCGACGACACCCTCACGCTGGCACTGGTCTTCATACAGGCTGTAGAGCTCGACCATTTTGCGTTCATAGTCATCCTGTGGTTCGACATGCGACGCACGATAGCCGTTCTCTTTCGCATGGTTGATGAAATAGACCAGATTGCGTGGCGGATACTTGTCGTCGTCGATATTGTTCGTTTTCAGAAGCCGTTTGACGGTCGATAACTGATCCTGTGAATCCAGAATATTGAAAGTCTGCGGCAACGCGGCATCCTGATAATGCGTCCGCAAAAGGCGATTGCATAACCCATGAAACGTTCCGATCCACATACCCCGCGCATTGACCGGAAACATGGCTGTCAGGCGGGACAGCATTTCTTTCGCCGCCTTGTTCGTGAATGTCACCGCCATAATGCCGGAAGTCGATACCTGCCCTGTTTGCAAAAGCCAGGCGATACGCGTCGTCAGAACACGTGTCTTTCCTGAACCTGCGCCTGCCAGAATCAGTGCGGATTGTGAAGGCAAGGTAACGGCAGCAAGCTGCTCGGGATTGAGGTTATCTAGAATAGTGTCCATGCGATATTATCCCGTAAATCATCGATGATTGCTTGTCCATTTCAATTAAACAATACGCAAACCATGTTTTGAAACCCATTGATATCATGGCAAGGCAAAGTCTGTTTATCGATTTGCGATTTCAGGAGGTATGATACTGTTTTTACAAATTGTCGAGCTGGCAGGGCAACTTTAACGGTTGCCCACTGTCTGAATCAGAACCATGTTCCCCTATATTGAACTGTTCGGTTTGTCGTCCAATTCCCTGTCATTCATGAAATGGGTGGGAATAGCATGGCTCGTTTATATCGTTTGCCTTTCCTTGTGGATCATCCTGCAGAAAAGAGCGCCCGTCTCGACCCTTTCCTGGATTTTCGCACTGGCTTTCATTCCCTACGGTGGCTTCATCATTTATCACTTTTTTGGCCCCCAAAAACTCAGGCGCCAGCAATTCCGGCGTTTGTTATCGAAAACAGCCCTGAAAGAACATTCCGGCTTTCTTCAGGTGCGCAATCATATTCTGGCGACCAGTACGCACCCCACCGAGCTGATGCAGCTGTCCAACATGATCCGAAAAACGACGGGATTTCCACTGACAACAGCAAAATCCCTGCGTCTGCTCGTGGATGGAGAGCAGACATTTACCGCTATTCTGGAAGCTGTTGCCAATGCAACCCATCACATTCATCTTGAATATTACATTTATGATCCCGATGAAATCGGAATGACACTTCGCGATCTGCTTATCGCCAAGGCACGTGAAGGCGTCAGAGTCCGCCTGCTCGTCGATGGAATCGGTTCATCCCGACTGAAAAAAGCGTTTTTTTATCCTCTGGTTCAAGCCGGTGCCGAATTCGCTTTTTTCCACAAGCCCCACATCTCCCAATTGATGAAGCCGCTTGTCAATTTGCGATCTCACCGGAAAATCGTGATATGCGATGGGCTGGTCGGTTTTACCGGCGGATTGAACATCACCGATCAGGAAGACGAACGTGTCTTTACAAACGCCTACCACGATACGCATCTCGAGTTGACCGGCAATGCCGTTCACTGGATGCAAATGGTTTTCATGGAAGACTGGGTTTACGCCACCAGACAGAATGACATACCCGACATCGCAACCTATTTCCCCATACAGGCTTCCGGGCCCTATCCCGTCCAGATCGTGGCGTCCGGCCCTGACAATGACTGGGAAATCATCCACAGGATTTATCTGAACATGATTTACGGGGCGAGAAAACGCATATGGTTGACGACACCTTATTTCGTCCCAACGGAAGCGGCCCTGTTCGCGCTGACCTCGGCTGCATTGCGGGGTGTCGATGTCCGGCTGCTCGTACCGGAAATGAGCGATTCACGGCTAGTCACCTTTGCTGCCCGTTCATATTACGATGAAATGATGCGGGCCGGAGTCAAGATCTGGGAATATCGGGGCCGGATGCTGCACTCGAAAACCATTGTCGTGGACAATCACTACAGCCTGATCGGGACGGCCAATTTCGATGCACGGAGTTTCAGGCTGAATTTCGAGGTCTGCGTCGCCGCTTATGGCCCCAAACTGGCAGAAATGCTGTCCGGACAATTTGAAACCGACCTGCGATGTGCAGAAGAAGTCACCCAGACAAGAGCTCTGTCGTTTCCCCGCAAACTCTGCGAAGCGACTGCCCGCCTGTTTTCCCCGCTCCTGTAAAAAACCCCGTATGAAACGGGGCCCTTCTCATTACTTGAACAATCGGAGAAAAGCTCTTGCAGC
>JAEXJM010000033.1 GCA_023449275.1 Pseudomonadota bacterium
AGGGCGATTACGAAGAAATGGATCAGATGAATGTTGCACGTCCACACTGCAAAGCTTCTTTCCGTATCAACAGCATCAAAGACATTCCAATCGGTATCGCTCGTGCAGTTCGCACCGCTGTATCCGGTCGTCCAGGTGGTGTTTACGTTGACCTGCCAGCAAAACTGTTCGGTCAGACCATCTCTGTAGAAGAAGCCAACAAGCTGCTCTTCAAACCGGTTGATCCAGTTCCAGCACAGATTCCTGCCGCTGATGCTATCGCTCGCGCCGCTGATCTGATCAAGAACGCAAAACGTCCTGTAGTCATGCTGGGTAAAGGCGCTGCATATGCACAGGCTGAAAAAGAAGTTAAAGAGTTCTTGGAACAGACCGGTATTCCTTTCCTGCCAATGGGCATGGCTAAGGGTCTGATGCCAGACAACCATCCGCAATCCGCTGCTGCTACCCGTGCTTTTGCGCTGGCACAGTGTGACGTTTGCGTTCTGATCGGTGCACGTTTGAACTGGCTGATGCAGCATGGTAAAGGCAAAACCTGGGGCAATGAACTGAAGAAATACGTTCAGCTCGACATCCAGGCTAATGAAATCGACAGTAACCAGCCTATCGCCGCTCCAGTTGTCGGCGACATCAAATCCAGTCTGTCGCTGTTGACGGAAGCTCTGAAGGGCGCTCCAAAAGCACCTGCAGAATGGACGGGCGCACTGAAGGAAAAAGTTGACACCAACAAGGGTAAACTGGCCACCAAGATGACCTCTGAAACCCCATCCGGCATGATGAACTACTCCAACTCCTTGGGTGTTGTTCGTGAATTCATGCTGGCTAATCCGGATGTCAGCCTGGTCAACGAAGGTGCTAATGCACTGGACAACACTCGTATGATTGTTGACATGCTGAAACCACGCAAACGTCTTGACTCCGGTACCTGGGGTGTTATGGGTATCGGTATGGGCTACTGCGTTGCTGCAGCTGCTGTTACCGGCAAACCAGTCATCGCTGTTGAAGGCGATAGCGCATTCGGCTTCTCCGGTATGGAACTCGAAACCATCTGCCGTTACAACCTGCCAGTTACCGTTATCATCATGAACAACGGCGGTATCTACAAGGGTAATGAAGCTGACCCACAACCAGGCGTTATCTCCTGTACCCGTCTGATCCGTGGTCGCTATGACATGATGATGGAAGCTTTCGGTGGTAAAGGCTATGTCGCCAATACCCCAGCAGAACTGAAAGCTGCTCTGGAAGAAGCTGTTGCTTCCGGCAAACCATGCCTGATCAACGCTATGATCGACCCAGACGCTGGTGTTGAATCTGGCCGTATCAAGAGCCTGAACGTTGTAAGTAAAGTTGGCAAGAAATAATTAGTCCAGCTTTGAGAGCCGGTTTTTAACTGGCACTTAAAATGTTCAAATGCCCTTCAAGTCAAGCTTGAAGGGCATTTTTTTATCTTCTGTTTTGAGAAACGAAAATTAAAGCATTTATCAGAAAAAGTAGAGCTTTCTTTAAGAAATATCCTTTTTGTGTTGAAAATTGCCATAAACACATTTTTAAGGCTGGCTTTTTTGGGCATGAACCGGGATAATCAAGACGTTTTGAATGTTGTCCGGATCATCGGTTCAATCATGCTTCTTAAACGAAAGTCTATTGAAAAGGAAGAGTCGCTACGACCTCCTGTCAGTGGAATCAAAAAACCAAGGACGCGCAAAATCAGGTATGCTCCTGTAACCCTTTCTGAACAAGGTGGCGTGCGTTATCTTCATTTCGGAACCGAATGGATTCAGGGGGCCATGCGTCTGAGAAAACCAGATTGGCTCGAGTTGGAGTACAGCCGGAAAATGATGGCATGGCTGCTCTTCAATATGAATCCTTGTTCTGTTGCCCAGCTGGGGTTGGGCGCAGGCTCCTTGACCAAGTTCTGTTACAGTCAGTTTCCTGATAGCAGGGTGACTGCCGTTGAACTGAATCCGGATGTGATCGCTGTTGCACATTCCATGTTCCTTGTACCTGATGCTGATGAAAGATTCAGTATTTTGGAGATGGATGCAATGAACTTCGTGCAAGATGAACGTAATTTCAATCATTTTGATGTTATGCATGTGGATTTGTATGATGCCACGGCAAAAGGTCCCGTTCTGGATACGCCAGAGTTTTATGCAGCATGCAAGCAATGCCTTGTTTTCAATGGAATGATGACGGTTAACCTGTTCGGCGATCATCCCAGTTTTGATAAAAATATCAATGCCATACGCAAATCGTTTACCGAGGTTGTTTGTCTGTCGCCCAGCAAGGAAGGAAATGTAGTCGTGCTGGCTTTCAAAAAGAAGCCTGTATTCAATATTGATGTATTGACAGTCAAGGCGGGTCAAATCAAGGAAAAGTATGGTTTGGACGCGAAAAAGTGGTTAAAAGATTTGAAAAACAGTTTAATTTGATTAAACCTGCCACCAATGTATGGTGACTTTTAAGAGAGCCTGTTATGCCTGATAAATTTAATGAATACGATCCGCTGGATATCGAATTGAAACAGCTATTCGAGCGGAATAAGCAATGGGCTTCCCAAATGGTTGAAGATGACCCTGCGTATTTTTCACGTCTGGTAACACAGCAATTGCCGAAATACTTCTGGATCGGTTGTTCAGACAGTCGTGTCCCGTCGACCCAGATTACCAACCTGCTGCCAGGTGATATTTTCGTTCACAGAAATGTCGCCAATGTCGTTTCATATACGGATCTTTCCTGCCTGTCAGTCATGCAATTCGCTGTCGATGTCGTCAGGGTGCGCCATATCATGGTGACGGGTCATTACGACTGTTCAGGTGTTCACGTGGCCATGATGCGCCAGCGTGTAGGGCTGGCTGATAACTGGCTGCGTCACGTTCAGGATGTTCATCAGAAGCACGAAAAATACCTTGGGGATACTTTGCCTCCCCGTGTGAAATACGACCGGCTTTGCGAATTGAACGTTATTGAATCGGTTGCCAATGTTTGTCAGACAACAATTGTTCAGGATGCCTGGAACCGTGGCCAGCAACTGACCGTTCATGGCTGGGTGTATGGCGTTCATGATGGCCTGATTCGCGATCTCGGTATGACAATCAGTTCAATGGATGAATTGCATACCAAAAAAGCGGAAAGCCTTGCGCATTACGAAATAGATCCTCCGAAAGAACGTCCGGTCGGTATGCCGTAAAGCCAGGACTCGGAAGTGTCTAGTCCACTCCCACCATGACAGAATCGGCCTTGATCAGTGCGAATGCCGGTTTCCCAACAGCCAATTGCAACCGTTTGACCGAGGATGTCGTGATTTGGGCGGTGATCATTATTTCAGGTGCAATTTCAATTTGAACTTCTGAATTGATCGGGCCTTCCTTAATCAAGCGGACAATTCCTTCAAGCTGGTTACGTGCACTGATTTGCATGGTTTCCTCCACAGGTGAATGGGCTTCTCTAGATATATAAGGGGTATTTCCAAAGTTTCAAGGGAAGACAGTCCAAGGCGGGAAAATCAGTGGAAACAATAAAAAAGGCC
Source organism: Pseudomonadota bacterium (assembly GCA_023449275.1). GTDB lineage: Bacteria > Pseudomonadota > Gammaproteobacteria > Burkholderiales > Burkholderiaceae_D > Oxalobacter. Next base: position 3,527 of record JAEXJM010000033.1, read on the forward strand.
GACATTTTGCCGGCCTTTTTTATGTCCTGGAGATATCAGAAACAGTGTTCTTCTGCTGGAAATGATCCGTCCTTGACTGCTGATACATATGCCTTGATGGCGCCTTCAATCGTGGTTTGACCGTCCATGAAGTTTCGGACAAAGCGTGCTTTTCTCCCAGGGTAAACATTCAACATGTCGTGCATGACCAGAACCTGTCCAGAACAGTCAGGGCCGGCACCAATGCCGATCGTAGGAACTGAAATGGCTTCGGTAACTCGTTTGCCCAGCTGGGCTGGAATGGCTTCGAGAACAAAAATGCTGGCGCCAGCATCCTGAAGGATTTTCGCATCTTCAATGATGCGTTCAGCGTCTTCTTCTGTTTTTCCCTGAACACGATATCCGCCGAATTGGTGTACGGATTGCGGAGTCAGTCCAAGATGGCCACATACCGGTATGGCACGTTCCGTCAGAAAGCGGATGGTTTCTTCCAGCCATCTGCCGCCTTCGATTTTGACCATATGGGCACCAGCCTTGATCAGTTCAGCTGCATTCTCATATGCTGCTTCAGGTGTCGGATAAGTGCCGAAAGGCATATCCGACACAATCATGGCCGTTTTATTGCCTCTGGCGACGCACTCGGTATGATAGGCGACTTCGTCTATGGAAACGGGCAGTGTCGAGTCTTTTCCCTGACAGACCATTCCCAGTGAATCGCCGATAAGCAGGATTTCGACTCCACAGATGTCCATCAATGACGCGAAACTGGCATCGTAACAGGTCAGCATCGTGATTTTTTCCTGTTTTTTATAAAGTGCTGCCAGTGTATTGCCTGTAACAGATTTGCGTTCCTGCAGATAGCTTGCCATATAAAATCCTTTTCAAAACTTGGAACATGTTGGTGAACAACTTGTCAGGTGTAACCATATCCTGATGTTTCGTGTCCTGTCACGATGTCACGTCAATTATGAGCGAAATATGAAATAAACCGCACCCACAAGACATAAGGCTGCCCAGACATAATCCAGTTTGAATGGCTGACCCATGTAATAGACTGCGAACGGAACAAAAATACTCAGGGTGATGACTTCCTGCAGAATTTTCAGCTGGGCCAGGCTGAACTGGGAAAAACCGATCCGATTCGCTGGTACCTGCAACAGATATTCGAACAGGGCAATTCCCCAACTGATCAGGGCGGCAATCAACCAGGATTTGGAATTCAGATGCCGCAGGTGCCCATACCATGCAAAGGTCATAAAGATATTTGACAGGATGAGCAATCCGGCAGTTTGCAGAAAAACGGGAATATGGAACATGAGCTTACTCCTGGAGGCACTTATATGGCGATGCGGTTGATTTTCTGGTGAATCAGCTTCGACAAGAGAACAGGAAGCGGATCCTTACCCGGGATTTTCACTTCCGGTGCAATTTCCTGAAGAGGCGCGAGGACAAAAGCGCGTTCGGTCATACGGGGATGAGGAACGGTGAGATGTTCTGTCTGAATGGAATCGGCGTCATAAAGAAGAATATCCAGATCGAGTGTTCTGGGGGCATTTCTGAAAGGACGTTCGCGGCCGAGAAGGTTCTCGATTCGCCACAATTCTTCAAGCAATTTCTTCGGGCCAAGCCCTGTTTTCAATCGCACGACAGCGTTGATAAAGTCATCTCCGGATGCATCTATTGGTGCGGTCTGGTATAGGGAAGATGATGCATCTAGGGACGTTTCCGGAATTTTTCCAAGAAGATCAATGGCGTTTAGGGTATGTTCAAGCGCATTCCCCAAATTGGAACCAATGCCGATATAAGCGATATGACTCATGATCTGACTTGTTATTCTGTTTTTTCCGTAATGTTACCTGTTTCCGAGGCATCTTTTCCTGATGCCTTTTTCCGGTGTTTCTGAGCGGAACGTCTCGAGCGTTTCTTCGCCGTTGTTCCTGCAGGGGCCTTTTTCATTTGTGCATCGATCATTTCCTGGCGAACATTGCCTGGCGCATCGATAAATTTTGTCCACCATTCACCGAGTTCCGGGTCAAGTTCGCCCGCTTCGCAACGAATCAGCATGAAATCATAAGCTGCGCGAAAACGTTCATTTTCGAGCAGGCGGTAGGGCGATTTGCCGGTACGGCGTTCCAGTCTGGGCTGGAGCAGCCAGATATCACGCATATCGGTGGCGATACGGCGCTGGATAGCCAGTTTTTCCGTCTGCGCTTCGAGTACGTCGCTCGAAGCGGCAACCAATGCAGGAATGGGATATTCACCTTTTGAGCGATAGTCGGCCCATTTTGCCTCAACTTGTGTCCAGAGCAAGGATGCAAATAAAAATCCAGGTGAAATACGTTTGTTTTCACGAATCCGCTGGTCGGTTTTTTCAAGTGACAGTTCGATGAAATGGGCTGCTTCTGGTTGCTCCAGGGCAACATCAAGCAAGGGAAGCAGTCCCTGATGCAGGCCTCTGGAACGAAGCTCTTTCAGACAGGACATGGAATGCCCACTCATCAACAGTTTGAGCATTTCATCGAAAAGACGTGCGGAGGGGACATTTTCAATGAGTGGCGCCAAAGCCGAAATAGGCTCGCCTGTGGTTTTGTCGATGGAAAATCCCAGTTTTGCCGCAAACCTGACAATACGAAGCATGCGAACAGGGTCTTCCCTGTAACGTTGCTCCGGATTTCCGATAACTCTCAGGGTCTTGCTGCGAAGATCGCTGATTCCACCGTGATAATCAAGCAAAATCTGATTGGCAGGATTGTAATACATGGCATTGATCGTGAAATCACGTCTGGCGGCATCTTCTGCCTGCGTTCCGAAATTATTGTCACGAAGCAGCCGGCCATCTTCATCCTTGATCGCAGGCTTGTCGGATGTACCGCGGAAGGTCGTCACTTCGATCAAATCCTGCCCAAACATGACGTGAACAATCTGGAAACGGCGACCGATCAGAAAAGCGCGTTTGAAAAGACGCCTGACCTGTTCCGGAGTGGCATTGGTGGCGACATCGAAATCCTTCGGTTTCAGTCCGAGCAACAAATCGCGGACGGCTCCGCCAACAATGAAGGCATCATAACCGGCATTCTGCAGGATGCGAACTACCCTGACAGCATTGTTGGACAAAAGTCTGGGATCAATCCCATGTTCTTCACTGGAGAGAGAAACAGGCTTTCTGGACGATCGTACTTTGGCGGTCGAACCAAAAATTTTCTGGATCAGCTTGTTAATCATTGAACAAATGCATTAAAGGCCAGCCTTTTGAGCAGGCATATTCTTTCAAACGGTTATTGGGGTTGACGGCAACAGGATGGCTGACTTTCGATAATAACGGAAGATCACGATCTGAATCGCTATAAAAATAGATTTTGTCAAAACTGTCGAAAGACAAATTCATTTGTCTTAGCCAGTTTTCCGTATGGGTTATTTTACCCTCGCCGGACGTTGGAATGCCAATGAGTCTACCGGTAAATTCACCTTGAGGCGTTTCTTCCGGTAATGCGGCAATCAGATGTTCAATACCAAATGCCTTGGCGATCGGTTCGGTCACAAATTTGTTGGTAGCCGTAACAATGGCGACAAGATCGTTATTTTTGATATGATTTGAGACTAGGTTACGTGCGGAATCCCTGATGGACGGGAAAATGACTTCGTCCATAAATTGCAGTCTCCAGCGGTTTAATTGTGTTCTTGGAAACTGTGCCAAAGTACCGAGAGCAAAGGCAAGAAATTCGGCAGCATCAAGGGTACCAGCCTGATATTGAGCGAAAAATTCAGCGTTTCTTTTTTCAGCCAAGGCCCTGTCAACCGCACCAATACGCACGAGAAACTGGCCCCATTCATAATCCGAATCAATGGGAAGCAATGTGTTGTCGAGGTCGAATAAAGCGAGTGTTTTGGTCATGTGGCAGGTTCCTGTTTTTGCTGCAGAAGATCGTGCAGCAGAGGCAGTGTTATTGTACGTTTCGTTTGCAATGAATAGCGGTCCAGTGCATCCAGCATCATGGAAAGGGAATGCATATCGCGCTGATAATGGGTGATGAGATAGGGGAGCACACCCGGTGAAAGCGTGAAGCCTCTTTGCTTTGCCTGTTCATTCAGTGCCGCTATCTTTTCTTCATCCGAGAGTCCCTTGATCTGATAGACCAGTCCCCAGCAAAGCCGGCTTTTCAGATCATCTCTCAAGTCAAGAGCCAGTGGTGTACAAGAGCCACACGTAATCATGAAAGCTTTGTTTTCACGGATCTCATTAAAAAGATTGAAGGCTGCAATTTGTTTTTCCGGCGTTAGCCGTTCACAGTCATCCAGCAAATACAAATCGCATAGAGGTGAATAGGCGAATTCACTTTCAGGGGCTTCAGCGGGTAAATATCGGGCAGGGGAAAAACATGACAGGGCTTTAAGCAGGTGGGTTTTGCCTGCGGCGTTTTCCCCCCACAGATAAACGAAATGTTCTTTGGACTGACGACTGGCAATTTCCCTCATAAGGTATGCGATTTCGCCATTCTGGCCTGTTACGTACGTATCCAGTGTTGGCGAATTCCCGGTGTCCAGGTTTAACAGCAGTTGTTGCATGATTAGGATCAGTTTTTATAAAAATTGCTGTCGAGATACACTGCGCGTAAGTGTCTGTAGGCGACCGACAGTATGGCTGAAGACGGCAAAGCAAGCAAAATCCCCACGAATCCGAAAAGCTGGGCAAAGGCAAGGAGAGCGAAAATGACGAAAAGAGGGTGTAACTGAATACGGTCACCAACCAGTTTCGGTGTCATTAACAGGCCGTCGAAGGAATAACCAAAGCCATAGATGATTCCCAATGTAACCCAGGCTTCCATTCCTGAGAATTGAACCAGAGTTGCAGTAATAGCCAGAAACAGGCCGATACAGATGCCTATGTAGGGAACGAATGCCATCAGGCCAGTCATGATGCCGACGGGCAAGGCGACGTTGTATCCGGCGAGTGCAAGAGCCAGTGAATAGTAAATGGACAATATCAGCATGACAAGCAGTTGTCCACGCAGATACTGGGCAAGCATCGTGTTGACTTCGTGGCTGAAACGGAGTGTTTTCCCGATCCAGCGGCGGGGGATCATATCGCGCAATTTGCGTGTAAGAATATGCCAGTCCAGCAAAAGGTAAAAGAGTACGACCGGAATCAGAATCAGATTCCACGCCCATGTCAAAACGGCTGTGCCTCCGAATTTCGCGGAGGCAATCAGGGATTTCCAGACACCATCGCCTTTGTGAAAGAATTGTTCTGTCAGGATTTTTTTGAGGCCGGCGTTATCGACGGGTATCTGGATACCGATTTCGTTCAAAACGGGATTCAGATGATTGCTGACTTTCGCGATGAAGGCAGGGATCTGTTCATAAAGAATCGGCCATTCCTTGAGCAGCATTGGAATCATGATCAGGGCAAAAGTCGTGACAAGCGAGATCAGGAACAGGACGACAATAATAACGGAAACGAGCCGGGGAATCCTGAGATTACCGACCCGCAAGGACCGCAGCCAGTCGACAATCGGATTCAAGGCGTAAGCTAAAATAGCGCCTGCAATGAATGGCGTAAGAATCGGGCCCAGAAGCAACAGGAGCAGTATCAATAAAATGCCGATACCCGACCAGAGCGCCGTTTGTCGTTGTTGTGGTGTAAATATTGCCATTCAGTCGTACTTGCGAAATCAATTTGTTAAAATAGTACACTACTGTATAGTACATTATTATAATTTTACGCTTTACCAGCCCACTTTCATCATGAATTCAACCACAAATCAATCTCTTTCCTATCGCGATGCCGGTGTCGATATCGATGCTGGTGATGCATTGGTTGAGGCTATCAAACCATTTGCCAAACGGACTATGCGTGAAGGTGTCCTGGGTGGCATCGGCGGATTTGGCGCTCTTTTCGAAATAAGCAGGAAATTCAAGGAGCCCGTGCTTGTTTCCGGAACAGATGGAGTGGGTACCAAACTCAAGCTCGCATTTCATCTCGGCCGACATGATACGGTCGGTATCGATCTCGTGGCAATGAGCGTGAATGATATTCTGGTACAGGGGGCGGAGCCTTTATTTTTTCTTGACTACTTTGCTTGTGGAAAGCTTGACGTCAAAACAGCGACCGATGTCGTCAAGGGAGTGGCTTATGGGTGTGAGCAAGCCGGTTGTGCCTTGATTGGTGGGGAAACGGCCGAAATGCCGAGCATGTATCCGGATGGTGAGTATGACCTTGCCGGATTTGCTGTTGGTGCGGTCGAAAAATCGAAGCTTATTAACGGCACCACCATTATTCCGGGGGACGTTGTGCTTGGATTGGCATCTTCCGGTATACATTCGAATGGGTATTCACTGGTACGCAAGATTATTGAGGTTGCCAATCCTGATCTGAATGCCGATCTTGACGGACGTTCTCTGGCGGATGCCCTGATGGCACCGACAAGAATTTATGTCAAGCCTCTTCTGTCACTGATGGATACGATGGAAGTGAAGGGTATGGCCCACATTACCGGAGGTGGCCTTGTTGAAAACATTCCCCGTGTTTTGCAGAAACATTTGACCGCTGTTCTCAAAAAGGATGCATGGCCAATGCCGCCATTGTTCAGCTGGCTGCAAAAACACGGCAATGTTGCAGACAGCGAAATGCATCGTGTTTTCAACTGCGGCATCGGTATGGTTGTCATCGTTTCGAAAGACAATGCAGATGCAGCAATGGCCCAACTGAAATCCTCGGGAGAAACGGTATACCGTATTGGCGAGATCCGTCAAAGAACAGGAGACGAATCTCAAACTATTGTTGAATAAGCGATTTATACTTTAATCCCGCCTGAAAAACAGTGATCATATGTTTGTCAGGCGGTTTTTTTATGCAGAGAATCCTTGGCTTCAATAAAAACTTACATATGTTTCGATTAAACCTTAATCAAGCCAATCTCATTCATTGTTTATATTTTCCTGTCGTGGCATTTTGGTTTTCCAAACAAATGATTTATATTCATTCACCCTTCTTGAGTAATTCAGTTGATCCCTTTCGAACCCTTGGTTTTACTGGGCTTTACAGCTAATGGGCTTTTCCTGAAAAAATATGGTTTTTTGTTCATATGTTAATAAATTTCATATGATGTCCAAAATAATAGGATGTTGCATATCTATTCTTTTCTTACTTGATATGCGATAAATTTATAATCCCTCACGGGAATATGAAATATATTTATTTGATGTCAATGCTAATGTGAAATATGATCTCATATGTAGCACACATAATATGTAGTTTTAGTTCATATGTTGTGCAACATAATATGAAATTTCGTTTTTTGTGTTTTGAAATGCCATTTCGAGCACGTTTAGTACGCGACTTTCAATGACAGTAACACGCAGAAATTTCTGTTTCGGATTAACTAGATTGGGAATTTGTAAAATGAATAATCCACAAACAGTGCAGCCAACAGGCCTTTTGGGCAATCGTTGGTTTTACTTAGTATTGGCAGTTTTGCTGATGTGTATGATCTCGGGTGTCCAATATTCCTGGACACTGTACGCTAACCCACTTAAAGATAGCCTGGGCGTTTCTTTGGCTGCGGTTCAGACGGCTTTCACACTTTCTCAGGTCATTCAAGCTGGTTCCCAGCCTGGTGGTGGATATTTCGTTGATAAATTTGGTCCAAGAATTCCATTGATGTTTGGCGGTGCCATGGTTCTGGCAGGTTGGACATTCATGGGCCGTGTTGACAGTATTCCTGCTCTTTACGCTCTGTATACCCTGGCTGGTGCTGGTGTTGGTATCGTTTACGGTATTGCCATGAATACGGCTAACAGATGGTTCCCGGACAAACGTGGTCTGGCTTCCGGTTTTACTGCTGCCGGTTATGGCTTGGGTGTTCTGCCTTTCCTGCCACTGATCAGCTCCGTTCTGAGACTTGAAGGTGTTGGCGCTGCATTTACCTATACCGGTATCATTATGGGTGCTCTGATTATCGCCATTGCCTTCGTTATCAGATTCCCTGGTGCAGTTGGTGTCAAGAAAGAAATCGTCGTCACCGACAAAGATTTCAACTCTGGCGAAATGCTGAGAACACCGCAATTCTGGGTTCTGTGGACTGCATTCTTTTCCGTTAACTTCGGTGGTTTGCTGCTGGTTGCCAACAGTGTTCCTTACGGCCGTAGCCTTGGCCTTGCCGCCGGTGTCCTGACGATTGGCGTTTCTGTCCAGAATCTGTTCAATGGTGGTTGCCGTCCATTCTGGGGTTTCGTTTCCGATAAAATCGGTCGTTACAAAACCATGTCGGTCGTTTTCGGTATCAATGCTATCGTTCTGGCACTCTTCCCAACGATTGCCGCTCTGGGCGAAGTAGCCTTTATCGCCATGCTGGCTATTGCATTCTTCACTTGGGGGGGTAGCTATGCCCTGTTCCCATCGACCAACAGCGATATTTTCGGTACGGCATATTCCGCCAGAAACTATGGTTTCTTCTGGGCTGCCAAAGCGATCGCTTCCATTTTCGGTGGCGGCCTGGGTGCTGCTGTTGCAACCAACTTCGGCTGGAATACCGCATTTATGATTACCGCAGTGACCTCTTTCATCGCATTTGCACTGGCTACCTTCGTTATCCCAAGAATGGGGCGTCCGGTCAAGAAAATGGTCAAACTGTCTCCAGAAGAAAAAGCGGTACATTAATCCATGATGTAGCACTTGCGGGATGTGATTCTCCAAACATGAGATAGCAAAATCCGCACCGTCTCTTGGGACAGAAAAGCCCGGCGAAAGCCGGGCTTTTTGGCATCTTTAAATGTTCTATTGTGATTCCGGAAAGTGCCTGTATTTCCTGGGGGATTTACCGTTAAGCCAATACACGGCTTTATTATGGCAAATATTCAAACTGCTTTCGGTGATGACAATCCAGGTATCATGGAATCCTGACAAGAAAGGCCGATGATTTCCGGAATGGCACATCCACGCTCATTATTGTAATGCCTGCTCAGGAAGTCAGCCGCGATCTGAAAAACGTACAATTGATGAGACTCCAATCATCAGTAGGGGTGCATGCGATGCAGTTTCGTTTTTTCGACAGGTTCACTTGATATTGAAAAGCCGGTTCGTTGTTGATGAAATGAATCAGGTATCGGCTGCTTGCACGTTGGGCAGTTTTGTATATGTTTTCTGAAGGGGTGCAAGGGAAAAGTATTCAGACGGAGAATGGCATTGGGGACAAAACCGGAAGAATTGACCAGGAAAATGAGCACCCCGGATGAAGTCTGGCATACGAAAATAATGGCGCGCTCGGCGGGGATCGAACCCACAACCCCTGCCTTCGGAGGGCAGTACTCTATCCATTGAGCTACGAGCGCACAGAATAATGTCAGTTCGAATCAGCCAGTCCTGACCCGAACAGTGCAGGCAGTATTCTACCTCAATTGGCTTGTCGTTACCCAGTTTTTAAACAGGATCGTAAAATTAAATCGGCTTCAGATCAGGTTGTTTTTCGTACGTGGCGGATTTTTCGCAAAATAATTTTTCACTCCTGTCAGAATGGCATCGGCAACACGATCCTGATGTGTATTGTCGTTCAACTTGGCTTCTTCCTCAGGGTTGGAAATAAAGGCCGTTTCCACGAGAATGCTCGGTATGTCAGGTGCTTTCAAAACGGCGAATGCGGCCTGTTCGACGGAACCTTTATGCAGTTTGTTGATACCCCCCATTTCTCTGAGCACGGCGTTTCCCAGTTTCAGGCTGCTGTTGATTTGAGCCGTTGTTGAAAGATCGAGCAGGACGCTGGCCAGCTGGCGATCATGCTTTTTGATATTGACCCCTCCAATCAGATCTGCCGCATTTTCACGTTTGGCCAACCAGCGGGCAGCGGTTGAGGAAGCGCCTTTTTCAGAGAGTACAAATACTGACGAACCTCTTGCTGATGGTTGTACGAATGCGTCTGCATGAATGGAAATGAACAGGTCGGCCTGTACGGCCCTGGCTTTCTGTACGCGTGTTCCCAAGGGAACGAAAAAGTCGGCATTACGGGTCATGACAACGCGCATATTCGGCTGCTGTTCAATTTTGGCCTTCAGGCGTTTTCCGATTGAAAGAACGACGTCTTTTTCCTTGCTTCCTCTTGCGCCGATGGCACCGGAATCCTCACCTCCGTGACCCGGATCGATGACGATGGTGACCATTCTCTTCAATTGCGTTTTTTCCGGCGTTGACGTAACGGGGGGTGAGAAGGATGTTTTCGAGGCCAATGCAGGGGAATCCATGCCAACTGGCTTTTTTGGGGGAGGGATAGCCGCCGTTTTTGCCGGTTCGGGTTCGCTTTTCCATTCACCTTTCAAAATAAGGGCGGCGATTGGATCGATCGGATCTTTTGGATAAAGATCAAGAACGAGGCGGTGTTTGTATTTGCCGACAGGAGAAAGGGAGAATACTTGCGGATTGATCGCTACTTTCAAGTCGAAAACCAGACGGACTGTCGTCGGATTCAGTTGTCCGACGCGAACCTGCTGTATATACGGATCGTCAGCCTGAATCTTGGAAATCAGTTCCTTGAGAGTGTCGTTAAGTTGCGATCCCTCCACATCGACAACAAGCCGGTTCGGGTTGCTGAGCAGGAAATGCTTGGCCTTGACGTTGCCGTCATGTTCCAGTGTGATGCGGGTATAGTCTTCTGCAGGCCATGTTCTCACAGCCACAATATCGCCACTGATTGCGGGTGCCGGAAAAGACATTGCGCAGATTAATGACAGCAACAATAAATAAATCCAGCCGAGGGGTTTGCTAAATGACAGTTTCATCTTTCAGCTCATGAGTGAGGCACAAAACGCAGGTTTTCAAGGCAGTGGGAACCTTTTTCGGAAACGGACTGCAGGATGACCGTTCTTCCATCCCCACTTAATTCAAATGAAACATCGATATCGGCGGCAGGCAAAGCGGAATCGGCTTTTTCTGCCCATTCGATGAGACAGACCGTTTCTTCGTTAAAATGATCCCGAAAGCCGGCTTCCAGAAATTCCTCGGGACATCCCATACGATACAAATCGAAATGCAGTAAATCGACGGAATGACCGTACAATTCGATGACGTAAGGCTCAACCAGAGTGTAAGTCGGGCTTTTGACTTTTCCTTTATGTCCCGCTTCTTTCAACAATGCGCGGGTCATCGTTGTCTTTCCGGTACCCAGATCGCCATGCAAATAGATTTTCAGACCCTTTTCCAGAACACGTGCAAGAGATTTTCCCAATTCACATGTTTCGGATTCGTCGTTCAAATAAAATGTCAGTTGTTGCATCGGTAAAAAATCCCAAACCGCTCGTCAGGGGAAATTTCCATTATTCTTGAGCTATTGTCCGTATAGTACCAACAATCCTGTCATTTTAGGTAACAAGTTTTGTTAATTTTGATGAAATTTATCATGCAATTAACTGATTTTGTTGTAAAAACAAAATCCAATTTTACCGATGGACGTTTGGGGAAATTCGTATTGCCGCGATAAGGGCTGTCAGCGGATATCCTGTGACAGTTGCCATGACCGGACATCCGGGAAGACTGAAAAAGTCATTGAATGTTTTGGCATTATTTTTTATTCTGGAGATACTTTTATACAAACGGTCGATTCAACCGAAAATCATGAACAAGAAAGTCCTGTTGCCTGAAGCCTGCACTGCCGTCGTAAAAACGTCTTTTGGCTCGATTGGAGTGGTGACGCAATCTGAAAAAATTATCGCGATCCATATTTTTCCGGGGGTTTTTCAGGAAAAAATGCCGGGTGATGCCGTATCAGGTGAAGCGGTTGTGCAGATAAGGCATTATTTGAGAAAACCGGAAATGCGGCTCGATTTGCCTGTCCAGATGAGTGGAACGGAAATCCATCGCAAAATATGGACTGAACTGATGGCCATTCCTGCCGGACAGGTTAAAACATATGGTGAACTGGGAAGCCTGCTTCATTTTTCGCCAAGGGTGATTTGTGAAGCCTGTGAGGCAAACCCGTTGGCTCTTTATATACCAAGTCACCGTGTCGTTGCCATCAGTGGGCCGAATGGTCCGGTTGGGGAGGGTGATCCCTCGCATCCCCTTATCCAGACAAAGCATTGGCTATTGAGACACGAAGGTTTTCTGCACGTATGACGGAAAAAGAAAACACGCCGTTTTCCCGTTCCGACAGTTCTTTTATTGACGAGTTTTGCGACACTGTCTGGCTGGAAGATGGATTGTCCAAAAATACGCTTGAAGCCTATCGCCGTGATCTGGAAGTATTTACTGTCTGGCTGGAAGCGAATCATCCCGATACCGGTCTTTTGAATGTCCGTCAAAATCATCTGAACGATTATTTCTGGGCACGTCATGCCCAATCGAAGGCGACATCGGCGAATCGGCGCCTGACGGTACTGAAGCGTTTTTATCGTCTCCAGCTTCGTCTTGGACGAATCAATGAAAATCCCTGTGTGAAGATGAGAGCGGCGAAACAGCCTGCCCGGTTTCCGAAAACCCTCTCCGAGGCTCAGGTTGAAACTCTTTTGGCCGCTCCTGACCAGAATAAACCACTCGGCTTGCGCGACAGGACGATGATTGAGCTGATGTATGCGAGTGGCTTGCGCGTGTCCGAACTGGTGGGGCTCAAGTTGATAGAGGTGGGCATGAATGAAGGTGTTTTGCGCATTACAGGGAAGGGCGAAAAAGCACGGCTTGTCCCGTTTGGCGAAGAAGCAAGAGGCTGGCTGGAACGTTATATGCAGGATGCCCGGGGGCAGATTCTTTCAGGGAAAGTGTCGGACTATCTGTTTGTGACGGCCAGGGGTACTTCAATGACAAGGCAGATGTTCTGGACGCTGATCAAAAAATACGCTCAACAATCTGACATTCATGAACCCTTGTCGCCTCATACCCTGCGACATGCTTTTGCCACCCATTTGCTTAATCATGGGGCTGACCTGAGAGTCGTTCAATTGTTGTTGGGACATGCGGATATTTCGACGACCCAGATTTACACCCATGTTGCACAGCAGCGCCTGAAACAATTGCACGCCATGCATCATCCAAGGGGAGCTGCTTCGGAAAACCTTTCTGAATCCTGAGGTGTGGATATTCTTCCGGACGTTAACTCAGCCGGATGATCGCGAGCGCCAGAGTATGGTCGGACATTTCGATTCGTTCAGGACCACCTTCGTTAGGAAGATAGACCATTCGTTTGACCGCACCGGTAATATATCCGGTTTCTGTCGTAAATTCTTCTGAAAGGAAGATATGGTCGATACGTGCCGTCCCGTTTTCTTCCATGAAACGCAGTACCTTGTCCTGATTTTTATCCGGATCGGTCTGGATTTCATAGCAATCGTAAAGTTTGTAGAAAGGTGAAAGTGGTTGTTCACTTTCATGCTCCTGTCCGGAAACAATAGTTGTTGTCACGGCGAGTGAAAAATCGTTGAAATCGCCCAGAATGGCGACTGGCAAGGCATTGTTTGTCCGGAATTCCGAGACAAGGGTTCTGACACCAAGGGCATCGGCTGACCGTCTCATCAGAGATCGCAAAGCTGCCAGACCATACTGATAGGGATCGGATTTGCTGACGAAATTGAGGAAGTCCGGACGTTTCGATTTCAGATGAACGACATAAATATTCAGTATCTGTCCGTTCGGAAGCAAAACAGGCGCTTCCAGAACAGGACGTGAAAAATGGCTGATCACGGTATTCGTTATCGGAAGGGTGATCTCGAATTGTTTGGGAAACGTCCTGTGGGACTGGGCTGAGCCGGCCAATGGCAATCGTGTCAGCAAAGCGACCTGCGGTTTCAATGTTGCGGGAGGGCTGTTATTGTCGAAACAGATCAGTTCGGCATGACGATAAAGTTGTGTTTTGGAGATGACGTGTTCCAGCGCGCTTTTGGAGAATATTTCCTGAAAGCCGATAACATCCGCATTGGAATGGTCTATTTTTCTGGCAATCCATTCAGTTTTCGCTTCATATTCGTCCTGTGTGTAGGCAGGCAGGTCGTCATAATAAGGAATTCCCGCAGAGACCAGATTACGTACGTTGAAGCTCGCAAGTCGAATTTCCTGCTGCATAATTTTCCTTTCGCCACTACAATGCAGTCATCAGCATTAATTTTCTGATTTTGACTATCTTAGCAAACGCTACCATTATTTCTTAAACCATCGTAACCATCTTTTGTTTTGTCACAAGAAATGGTGATTTGAGAATATGAATACGGTTTTATTTGTCATTGCAGCTTACCTCATCGGTTCGGTTCCTTTTGCACTGGTATTTAGTAAAGCGTTCGGGCTGGCCGATCCGCGAACGTATGGGTCCGGCAATCCGGGAGCCACTAATGTCTTGAGGAGTGGAAACAAGCTTGCCGCTCTCTTGACCCTGATCGGAGATGCTGCAAAAGGGTGGCTGGCTGTATGGGCGGCATTTCGTTTCGGCCCGGATTTTCAATTGGGTGAAATGGGGATCGCACTGGTTTGCATTGCCGTATTTATCGGACATCTGTTTCCCGTTTTTGCACGATTCAAAGGAGGAAAAGGAGTTGCCACTGCGTTGGGAGTCTTGCTGGGAATCAGTCCATGGCTGGGTTTGCTCGTATTGGCCACTTGGCTGTGTGTTGCGGTTTTGACACGTTATTCGTCATTGTCAGCATTGATTTCTGCCATTCTTGCACCGATCTATTACGGCTTGCTTTTCGGCTTTAACCTCTATTTTATGGCGATTCTCATCATGAGCGCTCTTCTGATCAGCCGTCACTGGAAGAATATCGGCAATTTGCTTTCCGGCAAGGAAAGCAAGATCGGCAGCAAGAAAAAAGCAAGCTAGAAAAACAGGGAACTCAACCTTCAAAAGGCGCAAGCAGATTGTGTGTAACGGCGTACTGGACAATTTCAGCCAGAGAGTGCATGCCCATTTTTGTAAGAATTCTCGATTTGTGAGTACTTACTGTCTTTACGCTCAGATGTAGTTGAGCGCCGATTTCAGTAATCGATTTTCCATTCGCCAGCAGGTTGAACACTTCGAATTCCCTGTCTGAAAGCTGGGTATGTGGCATTTTCTTTTCCGGAGCCATGATGCCAAGCGCGAGTTGTTCTGCCACTTCGATACTGATATAAGGCCTTCCGGAAGCGACTTTCCGGATAGCCGTGACCAGCTGCGTTCCCGCACTTTCCTTGGTGAGATAGCCTTGGGCGCCAGCGCGGATCGAACGGACGGCATATTGCTCTTCCTCATACATCGTCAGGACAAGGATGGGCAGTTTGGGCGCTTCGGTACGTATCTGGCGGATCAGGTCGATACCGCTTCTGCCGGGCATCGACAAATCAAGCAACAACAAATCAAATCCGCCTTTGCGCACATGGTCTATGACACTGAGGCCATCCACAGCCTCACCGACAACCGTAATTTCATCATTGCCTTCCAGTATCCGTTTCAGACCTTCGCGCATCAGGGTATGGTCGTCTGCAATTACAATTCTGATCATGATCTCGCCAGATAATGAGTTGTTTGAAATTCAGGTGAAACAAAGTCAGTGCCAATGATGCCGATAGGTCAATGGATGTATAGCACAATGCTATACATTATGCATTGT
>JAEXJM010000060.1 GCA_023449275.1 Pseudomonadota bacterium
CCTTGGCACCGTCAACCAGTGGAGTACCGAAGCGAATGGACTCGCCTTCGCCTACTGCCAGAACCTGATCGAGAGTGATTTCGGAACCAATGTCTGCCGGTATCTGTTCTACTTTATATTTTTTGCCTGCGACAACCTTGTATTGCTTGCCGCCGGTTTTTATGACCGCGTACATGGAAACTCCATCAATAATTTATGTTGAAAATAACCTGAAAATTCAGGCGATAAAACTGGAAAACGTCAAATTATACAGTGGGTTGTGGTCGCAGTCAAAGAAATTTGAACATTTGATGTTTATTTAACCCATTAAAAATAAAGACATAAGTCGTATATCGGTCATGGTTGGGCGCTATAATGCCGCAACATGAATTTGCTTAGAACACTATTGACCATATCGGGCATGACCATGCTCTCGCGGGTAACAGGTTTGTTGCGGGAGCTGTTGATTGCGCGCGCTTTCGGTGCATCGGGGTTTACCGATGCGTTTTTCGTCGCTTTTCGTATTCCCAATTTATTGAGGCGGCTTTTCGCAGAAGGCGCTTTTTCGCAAGCGTTTGTTCCCATTCTGGCCGAATATGCCAATAAAAAGGGGGCGGATCCGGCCAAGGAATTGATCGACAAGGTTGCAACAGCGTTGATGTGGACGCTGCTTTTTATTACTGTCACCGGCATTGTTGCTGCACCGGTAGTGGTTTGGCTGGTTGCGACAGGTCTGGATGGCAATTCCGAAATTTTTGATTTGTCCGTGCTGATGACGCGGATCATGTTTCCCTACATCCTTTTCATGTCATTGGTGGCGCTGGCTGGCGGCGTTCTGAATACATGGCGTGAATTCCGCATCCCTGCCATCACCCCGGTATTATTGAATGTATCGTTCATTGTGGCTTCCCTGTTTGTCGCCCCCTTTCTGTCGCAGCCGGTTCTGGCACTGGCCGGCGCCGTGTTTGTCGGAGGTTTTCTGCAACTGGCCATACAAATTCCGGCACTGAAGAAAATCGGCATGTTGCCCCGCGTTTCTCTCAATGTCGTTGAGGTATTCAGGGATGCTGGCGTGCAACGGATCATCAAACAGATGATTCCGGCTGTTTTCGCCGTTTCCGTTGCGCAGATCAGCCTGATGATCAATACCAATATTGCCTCAAGACTGGTTCATGGCAGTGTGTCATGGATATCCTATGCAGATCGTCTGATGGAATTTCCGAATGCCTTACTGGGTATCGCGCTGGGTACAATATTATTGCCAAGCCTTTCAAAGGCTCATGCCAATAATGACGAGAGGGAATATTCATCGCTGATGGACTGGGGGTTGCGATTGACGTTTATGCTGGCGATGCCTGCGTCCGTTCTTTTGATAACGCTGGCCGTTCCATTTACAGCAACACTGTTCAATTACGGAAAATTCAATGCCGTGGATGTCAATATGACAGCCTATGCCGTTATCGCTTATGGCATCGGATTGATAGGCCTGATTGTTGTGCGTATTCTGGCGCCCGGTTTTTATGCCAAGCAGGATATCCGTACACCTGTGAAAATTGCCGTTTTCGTTCTGGTTTTGACCCAGCTGATGAACCTGTTCTTTGTACCTGTTTTCGCCCATGCCGGACTTGCGTTGTCTATTGGGATCGGCGCTTGCGGCAATGCGACGATCCTCTTCTACATGCTCCGCAAGAAAGGCATTTACCGGCCAGAACAGGGCTGGAGAGTGTTTTTCCTGAAACTGGCCGTTGCGCTGGTTTTGCTGGCTTTTGTTTCCGTCTGGGTGGCCAGTTATTTCGACTGGATCGGAATGCAGGTGCATCCGTTTCACAGAATCGGTGCGCTGGCTATTGTCATGATCGTATGCGGGGTCGTGTATTTCGGCGCACTTCTGTTGTTGGGATTCAGACCAAGACATTTCCGGCGGATCGCGCGATAAACCGTGCCGGTTTTGTTGGGATCAGCCTTTTGTCATGGTTTCCAGCTCTTCCCAGCGGATCATGCAATTCATCAGTTCTTCCTCGATAGCGAGAAAACGTTCATTCAGTTCTTTTCCTTCGGCCGGCCCCTTTTTATACAGGTCCGGATCGCTCAGGCGGATTGATATCTGGTTTTGCTCGTTTTCAAGTGCAGCAATTCTGGCAGGAAGTGCGTCCAGCTCGCGCTGATCCTTGTAGCTCAGTTTCTTTCGTCTGGCGGTACCAGAAATTTCATTTTTTGCCGGTGCTGGAGCGGATTCTCTTGCCTTTGCTTTTTCTGTAGATTCCCTGGGAACGGCAGGACGTTGTTTTTCCCAATCGCTGTAACCACCGACATATTCACGCCAGAGACCGTTTCCTTCAGCAGCGATGACCTGAGTGACGACATTGTCCAGAAATTCCCGGTCGTGGCTGACGAGAAAGACTGTACCGCTATATTCTTCCAGCAGTTCTTCCAGCAGTTCCAGTGTATCGATATCGAGATCATTGGTGGGTTCGTCCAGAACCAGGACATTGGCAGGCCGGGCAAACAGGCGTGCCAGCAAAAGACGGTTCCTTTCGCCACCAGACAGGGATTTGACGGGTGATCGTGCCCGTTCAGGCGTGAAAAGAAAATCCGAGAGGTAACTCATGACATGTTTTTTCTGGTCGCCGATTTGTACCCATTCACTTCCGGGGGAGATGGTGTCGACAAGGCTGGCTTCATCATCCAGCTGTGCACGCATCTGATCGAAGTATGCGATTTGCAATTTTGTCCCAAGCCGGATGGTTCCGGAATCCGGGGACAGTTCTCCCAGAATCATTTTCAATAATGTCGTTTTGCCGATTCCGTTCGGGCCGATGATGCCGATCTTGTCACCTCGCATGATCGTTTCCGTAAAGCCTCTGACGATGGTTTTCTCATCGTAGGCTTTTGAAACATCGGTCAGTTCCGCAACCAGCTTTCCCGAACGTTCGCCCAGAGAAACATCCATCTTCACCTGCCCCTGATGCTCGCGGCGGGCAGCATGTGTCAGGCGAAGGGCCTCCAGCCTGCGAACACGTCCCTCATTACGGGTACGCCGGGCCTCTATGCCTTTTCTGATCCAGACTTCTTCCTGAGCCAGAAATTTGTCGAATTTTGCATTTTCAACTTCTTCAATGGCCAGCTGTTCGGCCTTGGCCGTTTTATAACTGCTGAAATTACCCGGGAACGACAGGAGTTTTCCACGGTCAAGTTCCACAATACGGGTTGCGATATGATCCAGGAAACGTCGGTCATGTGTGATGAAAATCAGGCTGCCCCGGAATTCTTTCAGTAATTCTTCCAGCCAGAGGATGGATTCGAAATCAAGGTGATTGGTCGGTTCATCCAGTATGAGTACGTCCGGTGAACTGACCAGGCCTTTTGCGAGTGCAACCCGTTTATGAAGGCCGCCGGAAAGGGTTCCGACCTTGTCTGTTTTATTCAGCGACAGCCGGTTTAAAATGGTTTCGACCCTGTTGTTCAGATTCCATGCATCGGTTGCGTCAAGTCGTATTTGCAGTTCATGAAGCTGTTCCAGTGTTCTTGAGTCGTTTTCCTGTCCCAGAGCACCGGTCAGTTTTTCATATTTCGAAAGCAGTTCCTGAATTTCGGAGAGTCCTGACGCAACCGCTTCATAAACGGTTTGTTCGGGTGGGAAATAGGGTTCCTGCTCCACATAGGCAATTTGCAAGCCGTTTTGTACCTGTACAATGCCATCATCCAGATACGCTTTCCCCGCCAGAATCTGGAGGAGCGAAGACTTTCCCGTGCCATTGCGTCCGATCAGCCCGACTTTTTCGCCTGCCTCGAGGGAAAATTCGGCATGGTCGAGCATGGGAAAGTGGCCGAAAGCGAGCTGTGCATCAGAAAGGGTAATGAGTGCCATAGCGAAATAAAGAGAAATCCCGAAGTGGTAAGTCCGATATTGTAACGTCAAGTATGGCAGACACAGTCCGCAGAATTTCCTGCATCAGTCAAAATCCGTCATGGCACGTAACCGCGGAAATGTTTCATATTTGGAAGGATACATAAGAAATGCCCGTAACTGGCATAAAATCCCGAATCTTTCTCATTTGGACGCAGGTGGCCGACGAATGGTATCCCCGGCCGGAATCGAACCGACATCTAATTCTTAGGAGGAACTCGTTCTATCCATTGAACTACGGGGACACCGAACTGATTACTATAGCATCAGAAAAGGCTTTCAGACAATGAATTTGATAAACAACTTTGGAATATTTCTGAAACGGATTTTTGTCTAAAGACGGGATATTTTGCGTAATGGATAAGAAAAAAGGAAGGATTGTGGCATGATCGGAAAATTGTCCAGGACTCTATGTATGGGCAGATGTAAGGTGTACAACAGGTAAAGACTGTTCCGGATCAATTCAGGCCGGTTCAGCGGAAACAGTCAGAAGAATCGATGAATAATTTTCTTTTTTGTGTAATCAATCAATACAGATCTCCCGTTCTCGACATGGTTATGAATGTGGGGACGGTACTGGGCAATTTCTTCAATATGTTCTGGCTGCTCCCCATTCTTGTGATTGGCGGCCTGTTTTTCCCTTTACGAAAAATAACGGTTCCCGGTTCGGGAAAAATCCGGATATCCGAAATCGTGTTTTTGCTTCTGGTGGGCTATATCATTACCGGTATTCTTGTGGCAGCCTTGAAATTCGGGTTGCATATGCCCCGGCCATCCGTCGTTTTCGGGGAGCATGTTGTTCATTCCTGGGAAATGCCGGATTCCCCTTTCAGCTTTCCAAGCGGGCATTCCGCTTTTGCCATGCTGGTTGCCGCCACTTTCTGGATGCGAACGAACAGGTTTCTGCTGAAATTCGCTCTGCTCATATACATATTGTGGGTTGGTATCTCACGGGTAAACCTGGGTATGCATTTCCCGCTGGACGTTGTGTCCGGTTTCGCAATCGGTGCGTTCAGCGCGTGGCTGGCAAACAACATTCTTTCCCGTCTGATAAAACTGTTCGGGCAATAAACAGCTCGTATCGTCTGTCGCAGTTGCCACCAGATTGGTGACTTCAAAAAACGGATATTTCTGAGGCTGTGCATCGCTTGCCTGCCAATTCCATAACGCTGTCTCAGGGACTTGTTGATGCCGGGAAAGTCCGCAGGTATAGGGATGATATGGATTTCATGGCATAGGATGCCTGAAGGAAATCGGGAATGAGGCTAATACCATGAATACATGGTTTTTATTGCACCCGGGACAACTTGGGTGTGTTGATAATTTCAGGCCGGATTCTTTTATTTTGCCAGTGGATTTATTCAAATTGATCTGAATCAATATTGCCGGATTGATCTAGGTCAATGAAGTGAAATTGACTTATGTCAATGGTGCCAAATTGACCTAGATCAACGGGATTTTCGGGGGGGATGCGGCATACTCGGGATTGACGTTAAACAACGTTTATCAAAACCAACCAAAGAAAGGTATTACTCATGAGTAACGACGACAATGTAGAGTTGACTGATGGCTTTCATGTTCTTATCGATGCCCTGAAAATGAATGACATCAATACCATGTATGGTGTGGTCGGCATTCCTATCACGAACCTGGCTCGTATGTGGCAAGATGACGGTCAGCGTTTTTACAGCTTCCGTCACGAAC
Source organism: Pseudomonadota bacterium (assembly GCA_023449275.1). Taxonomy (GTDB): domain Bacteria; phylum Pseudomonadota; class Gammaproteobacteria; order Burkholderiales; family Burkholderiaceae_D; genus Oxalobacter. Next base: position 5,591 of record JAEXJM010000060.1, read on the forward strand.
AACACGCAGGCTATGCAGCTTCTATCGCCGGTTACATTGAAGGAAAACCTGGCGTTTGCTTGACCGTTTCCGCTCCTGGTTTCCTGAACGGTATGACTTCCCTGGCTCATGCAACCACCAACTGCTTCCCAATGATCCTGTTGAGCGGTTCCAGTGAACGTGAAATCGTCGATCTGCAGCAGGGCGATTACGAAGAAATGGATCAGATGAATGTTGCACGTCCACACTGCAAAGCTTCTTTCCGTATCAACAGCATCAAAGACATTCCAATCGGTATCGCTCGTGCAGTTCGCACCGCTGTATCCGG
>JAEXJM010000067.1 GCA_023449275.1 Pseudomonadota bacterium
TTGGCGCCTTATGACATCAGCGGGTGGGCTGGGTGGGCAGGGAAATGCGGCACGGAAAAAGCGGTACGGGAAAAGCGGTACGGGAAAAGCGGTACGCGAAGAATGCCGCATCATCCGCGTCCGGAAAAGACAGAGGGGATAAAGTGTATTGAAAATGATACACTCAAGCCGGTTCCGTATCGAATTTTTCACACACGACGGCTTATGGGATGAAGCGGGTTTTTTTCATCAATCATGATTGAAAACATCATGTTATTGTCTATAAGGTTTTGTCTTGCAAAACGTTCTGGCGACGGTATCGATATGGAAGTGTCATGTTTATCCCGAAAAAAGTGTATCGTCCTGTTCCATGTGGACACTCCCGATGGACGACATGCCAAATACCCCTGGAAAAAAAACTTCTGAATGCGGCAGGCCGAAACCGTATGGCCTGAAAGGCTGGCTGATGCTGTTCTGGATCAGTCTGGTTTTCATCAACCCGCTGTATGCCGTAACCAGCCTCAATACGGATATCCTGTCGATGGAAGCGAACCTGCCCGGACTGGAAAACGTTCCGGTTTGGGGAAATCTGAAAGCCTATTGCTGGATCCATACGATTTGTTCCGTCGCCATACTCTGGGCGGCTGGCTTTTATCTGTGCAGGCGGTATGAGTGGCGATCCGTGCAAATCAGCATACTGGCCATCTGGCTGGCCGGCCCGGTATCCATCATCCTCACCGGATTCGGCTTTTACATGATGTTCGGCTCCCTGTTTGCCATGATGGGCCGGCTTCTTCCGGAGGATTTTCTGGCTTCACTGATCTATCCCGCCATCTGGACACTCTATCTGCTCAAATCGGAACGGGTGCAAAATACCTATCGGAAAACGGGCGTCGAACGTGTTTCGCCATCGGTCATGGATAATACGTATTCCTGACGCGGACGGATTTCAGCAAATATCCCGTCCATATCGCACTCTGGATCGCGGCAGACGCCATGACGACCAGAAACGGCTTGATCGCCTGTGAGAAGGCCATATTGAAAATCATCGACGCCGTTGCCGCATAGATGACCGGGACGAGCGGCCCTGCCAGCCATACCATCCCGATAGCCAGCTGGACTGTCATGGGCCTGTGTATTTTCCACAAGGCATAGGCCGTAGCGAAACAGAGCAGGCACACCATCCCGAAAATGATCCATATCGCCATCCGGTACTGGAGCCACAGGGGGTTGGCTTCCAGAACCGGCATCTTTTGCGGTGCCACGATAAAATCGTAATACAGGCTGCGCGCTCCCATCACTGGCGTATAAAGGCCCAGCATGAAAACCAGAAGCAGCAGCCAGCCGCCGACTCCCTTCGGGTTTGAACTGACAGGCAATTTATTCATGACGGCATTTCCCTTCGGTCGGTGAATCGGGTTCAACAGTTTTCAATGACAGCCTGAATCATAGCAGCCGGACGGGCCGGCGTTTTGACGGGAGGCAACAGGAGGCCACAAGACAGCCATAAGGCCATCCCCCGGCGGAACGGGCATACGCGAACACAATCAGGGCACGCCAGGGAAAGCGTCGACATACTGGATATCGAAATCGGAAAAGCTATCCACGAGCTGTACCCTGAAATCCGGAAACGCGTCCACAAACTGCCAGCGCCCGCAGGAACCGGAAAAGGCATCGACCCGCTGCACTTTCAGGTCAGGGAATGCCGACACGACGGAAACCCTGAAATCCGGAAAAGAATCGACAATCTGGACTTTTCCCGCCAGTTTTTTGCCATTGAGCGTGCAGTCCCTGCCGATCTTTCCAGCAAAAGAAGGGGAGGCGGCCAATGCCATACACAATGCACAAATCGGGAAAACGGGAAAATGACGGATATTCATGGCAGACAGGACAGGTTCATGGAAACGGACGGGTGATGTTTGCAGACCGCATCGAAAGACGGTTTCAAACGCCCACTTCCACGCATGATACCAGAGAGCCGGAAAACAAATTGATTATCCATCAACAAAAACCGAATCAGGCATGACGAGACGGTTTGGCCAGCCAACTTTCCCGAAATGCCTTTTTATTGGGCATATCTCATCGAAACCGCGCCAGTTCAGGTGCCACGGGAATGTGTACACAGACTTATCCACAGGAAATGTGCATCAGTCAGCCACTGGTCGATCCGGGCTTTCCGGCATCCCGGCGACGGTAATATTCCTTTTTGTCCTCGTACATCAAAAAATCGGCCTTTTTGATCATGGCGGCGGGGCGGATGTTCTTTTCACGCCAGACACATCCGATGGAAATGGAATCCGGATAAATCGCGCAGGCGTCTTTTCTCAGGGCATCGATCTTCTGCCTGAAAACCGGCTCACGGATACGCTGGGTCAGGAAAACGAATTCGTCACCGCCGATCCGGTAAATATCCTCTTCCCGGAAATGTTTTCTGAAAACGTCCGACAGATCTTTGATATAGTCGTCTCCGGCATCATGTCCCTGCCGGTCGTTGACCATTTTCAGGCCATTGATATCGATGAACACGACCCCCAGATTCGGTGGTGGCGTCTTCGCAAGCTGTTCCAGCGTCTGCATGTAATTGTTCCGGTTTCCCAGTCCCGTCAGCTTGTCCGTATAACTCAACTGCATGAGCCGCCTCTCCATCTCGCGCTTTTTCTGTTCGTTGCCGACGACAATGGCAAGGGAATTGAGTAAAGAATAATCGTGACGGTTGGACTTGGGATTGTCGATACCGATAAAACCGGTGACTTTCTCATCCACATTCAGCGGAATCAGCATCATGCTATTGATCCCGTGCTTTTTGAGAACCCTGTAATCATTGGGGTGAATATCCCTGATTTCCTCGGCGGATTCGATAATGATATGGCCGCCATGCTCGATCTGGTTTTCCCAGAGGCTGAAATAACCGACCGGAACATTCTGGAACAGCGCCATTTGAGAAGTGACGTTTTCGGCGCACCACTCATACGTATTGTTGGCCACCAGCCGGCCGTCATCTCCCGGCTTGTATTCGAAAATAAAGGCGCGGTCTGCCACAAAATGTTCTCCGACCTGTTTCAGGATGATATTGACCGCTCCGGAAAACTGTTCCTGGTTGCCCAGGGCATGAATGCATTCCAGCAGGATCTGTTCATTCTTCAGCTTCCGGCTGATGCTCTGGCTGATCAGCTCATGATGAATGATATCGTTGGCGATACCCAGTTTGAACAGGTGCCCGTCCCATTGAATCAATTTATCGCGGATCAGGTAATAGTGATTGTCTTTGACCGGCAATTCCCAGACGGAAAAACGGTCAAGCGTCAGATATTCGTTCCTGCAGAAAGGGCAGGGATGGTCGAAATCATGAAAAGCCTGAAAACACTTCAGGCCGTCCTGGCACTGAATGCCGAGCGTTTTTTTGCCGAAATCGTTCACATACACGAGATCGAATGAAACAGGATCGCTGACATAAACAATCTCATCCATTTCATTGAGAACATGCCGGATGAAATTTCCGTCTTTTTCAAATGACTTCATAAATGAATGATTTCCGGCTATGAATTCGTGACTGCTGGATTATGGAAATTGGAAAATTGTACCGCAAATAAAGATTATTATAGATAAATGTTTTCAAAATGAATCAAAAATCACCTAAAACCAGTCAATTTCTGTCTTTCCGGAAACTTTTTTCATTTAAAAATAAATGTTGGGCAAATATTATTAATCAGAAGGAATAGGAAAGGAAGTCGATCGACGAAGGGGCAGACGGGAATCTGGAAAACAGGGAAAAATCCTGCAAACGGGGCAGGGCAAAAAACGGAACCGGAAAAAGGGTGTGAGGATGGCAGGCGAACGAAAACGGGCAAGAGGCGGAAACAGGCTGGAGCTGCCCTGTCAACAAAAAAAGCGTACCGGCAAGCGGTACGCTTTCATCTGAAACACATTGACGGGACGACTGACCGGGCGATCATCAGCACCGGCAATATCAGCACCAGCAGTTCCAGTCAGTGCTTTCTTCCTGCATCTTCTTCAATTCTTCCGGCGAGATTGCCGGTTCGCAGGGATTGCGTTTGAAAAAGAAATGAAAGACATGATAGAAAAAACAAAGCATAAACGGCTCCATCCTGAAACAATATACCCATTGTACCGCCAAACAGGGTTTTACATGAATCCGGCTGCGGCAGGCCGTAAAAAAGTGATCGTGAGAACGATATTCATCGGAAATCCAGCCCAGACAGGCAGCCCGGATATCCCCTGATTCACACGACACGTCATCCGGTTATCCAGAAAATCATCCCTGTCCGGAAAGTGCCTGAAAACATTGAAAAAAAGGGTGGAAAAAACGGCAAAACAAATCTTTTTCCGGAGAGAAACAGTCCGGTTTGCCCAAAAAACAGTCATGCCTCATCCATAACGCATGAATATTGGCTCCACACGGTTTTATCCACGACATTATCCACAGCTTTCGTGCATAAGAATTCGGCCTGATGAAAACGGGTTTCCGGTAGCCGGTTGCCTTCGAATCAATGAAAAAACGTCTTGTTCGGACCCCGTTTGTGCAAGAAACGAAAATGATGAAACAGAAATACATTCAGATGACAGCGTACAAAATGACCGGAAAAATCATCTCCGCATCTCAATAAAAAACGAATCAAACCGCCTGATCCTGACACGGCCTCAAAACATATGAAATACATCCCTGAAAGGGCATGGTTTTATTGGTCAATTAACTTTCCGGTAACTTGCCGACAACATCCGATTCCCGGATATTGTCGACAGGTAAATCATTTAACATACGGTTTTCAATACATTTTAATCCGTCACGCCCGTACATTTAATTTGCTATCAATTAACGTTTATACAGATCTTTGTGGCAAGTATTGAGAAATTTTCAATAAAATGTTAAAACAAAAGGATCATACCTCTCTCGCTTAACTTTGTGGTCTGTAGATCAGCAAATGATGCGAATATGGAGAGGTTTTCTGTTTTCTGGATATGGAAATATACAAACCTGTTTAAGCAAGTACCTGAAAAGGCAAAACTTTAGACAGGCAAAAACGATTTCAACCAACGGGTCGAGTCCGGGTATGGGCCATGGAAAATGGGAACATGAATGGCCTGTTGGCAATGAAATAATCGGTTACCGTGTCCAGTCAGCCTGTACATCCTGATCTCTGAATGGTTTTTTCCAAAAGCAGATGGCAGAATAATGAGTCTTTTGCCGAAAAAAGAGCAATACCGGTACAATCGGCAAACAGAACCATCATGCAGACAGTACAGACAGAAATCCATGAAAAACAAGAGAAGGTTAACCTCCGTCGCTCCCATGCTCGACTGGACTGACCGGCATTGCCGGTATTTTCACCGCCTGATAAGCCGCCATACCTGGCTCTACACGGAAATGGTCACGACCGGAGCCTTGCTGTATGGTGACGTCGCCCGGCATCTGGACTTTTCAGAAGAAGAACATCCTGTCGCGCTGCAACTGGGCGGAAGCGAACCGTCCGAACTGGCGAAATGCGCCAGACTGGGCGAAAAATGGGGATACGACGAAATCAACCTGAACTGCGGCTGTCCGTCGGAAAGAGTGCAGAAGGGCGCCTTCGGAGCGTGCCTCATGTCCGAATCGGCACTCGTTGCCAATTGTGTCAAAGCCATGCAGGACGCCGTCTCCATCGACGTGACCGTCAAGCACCGGATCGGCATCGACACAATCGAATCCTACGACTTTGTCCGGGACTTCATCGGTGACATCGCACAGGCAGGATGCAAAACCTTCATCGTCCATGCCCGCAACGCCATTTTGAAAGGCCTTTCCCCGAAAGAAAACCGGGAAATCCCGCCTCTGCGTTATGACGTCGTCTACCGGCTGAAAAAAGACTTTCCCGATCTCGAAATCCTACTGAACGGCGGCATCGAAACGGCAGACGAGGTCGAAGAACACCTCAAACACGTCGATGGCGTCATGATCGGGCGGGCCGCCTATCATTATCCATACCGCATGGCCGAATTCGATACCCGCTTTTATAACGATCCCGGACACGCCAATACCCCCGAACAGGTCGTCAGGGCCATGATGCCCTACATCGAAAAACAGCTTTCCCTTTACGGCAGCAAAGGCCTGAAAATGCACGGCATCACCCGCCACATGCTGGGCCTCATGACCGGCTTGCCGGGCGCCAGACGCTTCCGGCAGATTCTTTCCGATCCGGCAAAACTCGCCAGTGGCGATCCGGCCGTCCTTCTGGAAGCGCTTGCCGCCGTCCGGCTCTGATTCCCCTGCACGAAAACCGTCCCGTTTCCCCCGCCAGGGTCAGGGCCACCCGGCCTGCACAGCCCGCCCGTCTATGGCAGAATAAAGACCGGTAAGCCTGCCAAAAGATTGACGGGCACGAAATCCGGACCGACCGGACCCGTTTCCCTCCCGCTTTTATTGTCGCGGATCAAGCAGGCGAAACCACCCGACCTTATCCTTGAACCATCGTGGCCGACCTGATCGGCCGCCCGTTCAATACGGTTCACATATCATTGGGGGAAAAATGGACGACAACAGCACCCAACGAAACCAGTGGTTCATCTGGTACATCGCTTTCGCCATTCTCGGCGTGCTTCTCGCGCGCGGATTCTGGGCGGATTACAATACCGTCGAACCCCTGCCGTACAGTACCTTCATGCAGCAGCTCGACGCCGGAAACGTCAAACAGGTCGATATCGTCGGCGACCAGATCAGGGGCGTGCTGAAAGAACCTGTCAATGGCAGGACCGACTTCACCACCACCCGTGTGGACAACACGCTGGCGGCACAACTCGCCCGACATGACGTCGAATTCACCGGCGTCATCCAGAGCACGTTTCTGAAAGACATCCTCGGCTGGATCATCCCGACCGCCATCTTCTTCGGCATCTGGATGTTCCTGATGCGCCGGATGGCAAATCAGGCAGGCATGGGCGGCGGCAGTGGCGGCTTCATGTCCATCGGCAAGAGCCGTGCCAAAATCTACGTCGAAAAAGACATCAAAATCACCTTCGACGATGTCGCCGGCGTCGATGAAGCCAGAGAAGAACTTCAGGAAGTCGTCGGCTTTCTGAAAAACCCGGCCACCTATGGCCGTCTGGGCGGGCGCATTCCCCATGGCATCCTGCTGGTCGGGCCTCCCGGAACCGGCAAAACCCTGCTGGCCCGCGCCGTTGCCGGTGAAGCGGGCGTCCCGTTCTTCTCCATCAACGGCTCCGAATTCGTCGAAATGTTCGTCGGCGTCGGTGCCGCACGCGTCCGTGACCTCTTCGAACAGGCACGAAAACAGGCTCCGGCCATCATCTTCATCGATGAGATCGACGCACTGGGCAAGGCACGGGGAGCCTACGGCGTCGGAGGCCATGACGAAAAGGAACAGACACTGAACCAGTTGCTGGCCGAACTCGACGGTTTCGATTCCACTTCCGGGCTTGTCCTGCTGGGGGCGACCAACCGGCCGGAAATCCTCGATCCCGCATTGCTCAGGGCAGGGCGCTTCGACCGCCAGATCCTCGTAGACCGTCCCGACAAGTCGGGCCGTATCCAGATCCTCCGGGTCCACCTCAAGAAAATCAAGCTGGGCAACGACATCAACGTCGACCAGATTGCCGCCTTAACGCCCGGCTTTTCCGGAGCCGACCTCGCCAACCTGGTCAATGAGGCAGCCATCCTTGCCACACGGCGCAGGCA
>JAEXJM010000002.1 GCA_023449275.1 Pseudomonadota bacterium
CGTCATATCCCATGGCGTCGTCCGATCGCATCGCTCAACTATCTGCTGACTTCCCACGTATGGCGTCAGGATCACAATGGCCTCTCACACCAGAATCCCGGTATCATCGATCTGGTGATGAACAAGAAAGCCGACATCAGCCGTGTTTATCTCCCGCCTGATGCAAACTGTCTGTTGTCGGTGACCGACCATTGTTTGCGTAGCCGTCACCGCATTAACGTGATTGTTGCCGGCAAGCAGCCTGCCCTGCAGTATTTGAGTATGGATGAAGCCATCAAGCACTGTTCTGCCGGTATCGGCATCTGGGAATGGGCAAGTAATGACAAGGGGGCTGAACCGGATGTGGTTATGGCCTGCTGTGGTGATATTCCGACACTGGAAACGCTGGCGGCGGTCAAAATTCTGCGTGAACGCCTGCCGGATGTGAAAATCCGTGTGATCAATGTTGTTAATCTGATGACATTGCAACAGCCGAGCGAACATCCGAATGGCCTGTCGGACAAGGAATTCGATATTCTGTTCACCAAGGACAAACCGGTCATTTTCGCGTATCACGGTTATCCATGGCTGATCCATCGCCTGACTTACAGACGAACCAACCATCAGAACATGCATGTCCGCGGTTACAAGGAAGAAGGTACGACAACGACTCCGTTCGACATGGTCGTGCTGAACGATCTGGATCGTTATCATCTTGCCGGTGATGTGATCGACAGATTGCCAAGTCTGGGTTCCAAGGCTGCGTATACGAAGCAGTATTTGCGTGACAGATTGCTTGAACACAAGGAATATGTTCACAAGTACGGTGAGGATATGCCGAATATCCGTGACTGGAACTGGGCAGACGGCAAGTCCTGATTGCCGCTGTCTCAGGTGTAGGCTGTAAAAAAGCATCCACCGGTTAAGGTGGATGCTTTTTTGTCTGATGCGGTTGGACGCCAGATTTGTGAAGGCTTATTTTTGTGAAAGGAATGCCTCAAATCCCTTTTTGCGCAACAGGCAGGCAGGGCATTCCCCACAACCATATCCCCATGCATGCAGCCTGTCGTGTTCGCCGATGTAGCAGGTATGTGTTTCATTGACGATCAGATCGACGAGTGGCTGCCCTCCCAATTCTGCCGCAAGCTGCCAGGTTTCTTTTTTGTTTTTCCACATGAGGGGAGTGGCAAGTTTCAGGTGTGTATCCATGCCGATATTGAGTGCGACCTGCATGGCCTTGATGGCGTCGTCACGGCAATCCGGATAACCGGAAAAGTCGGTTTCACACATGCCGCCGACAAGGGTGTCCAGACCACGGCGGTAAGCCAGCATGGCTGCTACCATCAGGAACATCAGGTTTCGTCCCGGTACGAAGGTATTGGGCAGGCCGTTTTCCATCATTTGTATTTCAACATCGGATGTCATGGCGGTTTCCGAGAGCTGGCTGATCAGTGAAAGGTCACAGACATGGTCTTCTCCCAGTTTTTTCTTCCATTCTTCGGAAAGATCCCTGATTTTATGTAGAATGCCGGGCCGGACAGTCAATTCAACGGCATGCCGTTGTCCATATGCGAATCCGATGGTTTCGACCGTATCGTAATGGTTCAGTGCCCATGCAAGGCAGGTAGTCGAGTCTTGTCCGCCACTGAAAAGCACAAGGGCTTTTCGGGAGGATTGAGATAATTTTTTTTGCTCAGGTGTGTTCATGTTTTTGCTGTCCTGTATTAGATGGAATTTTACAGGATTGCTTCTTTTTCATGTCGTTTGTGACCATTCGGGATTGTCATCAAAAAAGGACAGCATATTGAAAAACGGTTGGGAATTCCTGAACGGTTTGAGCAATAATGAATGAGGGTTCTTTTTTTACAGATACCATATTCATCAATTGCAGATGGTGTGAACGAACAAGATTGTAAATTTCATGGTCAACTTGGGAACAGCCAGTATCAGAAAACGCAGAAAAACGGTTTTTTCCGTTTTTTTTCAGCCTGTCTGTTTGAAAAGCCTGTTCGTTTTCCTGTTCGTTTTTTATTCGTCTTTAGCCTGCGCCAAACCGGTCGGTTATGATGTTGTCATCAATGCTCCTGAATCCATCAAAAAGATCCTGAAAGACAATCTGGAACTGCTCCGCTGGAAAGACAATGAACAGATGGATGTGATCCAGTTGAGGCGTTTTTATCGCGAGACGCCGGATGAAATCCGTCTGCTGATCGAAACGGAAGGGTATTTCACTCCGGTCATCCATACCAAAATGGAAAAACTGGCCGACAATACGCGAAAGATCATTATTGATGTCGATCCGGGAATCCCGGTCAAGGTCGGGACTGTCGATATTGAATTCAGGGGGGCTATCACCCGTCAGGGTGATACCTTGAAACCTGGTATTGAACAGCTGAAGAAGGGCTGGGAACTGCCTGTCGGTTCGGTTTTCAGAATGGCTGACTGGGAGGCGTCCAAGGTCGCCCTGTTAAGGCAGGTGACCCGTGTGCGCTATCCCCGGGCGGAGCTGGCAGATACTAGGGCAATCGTCAATCCTGAAACACATGAAGTGACCCTGAAAGTCGTGATCAACAGTGGCGAGCCCGTCAAATTCGGCCCGATCCGGATTGTCGGACTCGAGCGCTATGGTGAGGATGTCATTATGGGACTGAATCCGGTCAAAGAAGGCAAAACGTATCGGGAAAATGCCCTGCTGAACTGGCAATCCCGGATACAGGACAGTGGTTACTTCAGTTCAGTTGAAGTTGCTGCCGATCTGGAATCCGGAAAAGAAGAAGTTCCTGTTACGGTGACGGTCGTCGAAAACAAGAAAAAGCATGCCGCTATCGGTATGGGTTACAGTACCGATACGGGCAAGCGGATCAGCCTGAATTACGATAATCTGCATTTTCTCGGGCGTGATTACAAGTTGAAAAGTGCCCTCATCCTGCAAACGAAACAGAAAACAGCCAGAGCCGATGTATTTTTGCCTCAGGAACCCGGGGGTATCCGGAACAGTTTCGGCGTTCTTTATGACCGTTCACAGATAGAAGGGGAAGATACCCGTCTGGTCAGTACGAATTACCGGCGTGCCTGGGGAACGCAGCGACTGGAAAAATATCTGTCTTTGCAGTATATGAATGAAAACAATCGCATCGTCGGCCAGTCATACCAGAAAAGCCAGGCATTGCCTTTAACGTTCGGAATCATTGCAAGGCGCCTGAATAACCGGCTTGCGCCGACAAAAGGATATGCTTTCGAGGCTCAGATCGGAGGGGCGGCAGAACATGTTCTGACAGATAAATCGTTCATTCGGGCTTATATGAAAGGCATTCATTTCCAGCCCATTGGAGAGAATGGAGAGCTGATTTTCCGTGGTGAGCTGGGTGCGGTCGGTTCGAATGGCAAGGAAGGTGTTCCTTCAACGGTTTTGTTCAGAACCGGTGGTGACCAGTCGGTACGGGGTTATGCGTATGAAAGTCTGGGGGTCAAGGATGGCGGCGCTGTCGTCGGAGGCCGTTACCTTGCGGTTGCGAGTGTCGAGTACCAGTACTATTTCATCAAAAACTGGGGGGTCGCATTGTTTGTCGATGCCGGTAATGCAGGGGATACGATAAAAGAACTGGATCCTGCTGTCGGCTATGGTGTAGGCGGTCGCTGGCGAAGTCCTGCCGGCCCTATCGGGGTCGATCTGGCATATGGTGAAAGAAGCAAGGAGCTCAGGCTTCATTTTTCTCTGGGATTTACTTTCTGATGCGACGTCGCCTTTTACTTCTCATTTTCATACCGTTCCTTCTGTCAGGAGGGCTGGTCTGGCTTGTCAGCCAGGAATGGACACTGCAATGGATTGTCCAGAAAGTGGTGCAGGCTGGCGGGGGTGATATTGAAATTCAGGGAGTAAGCGGGACGCTCGTCAATTCCTTTGAGATCGAAAAGATTTCCTATACCAGTGAAGAACGCAATATTGAAATGACCGATCTGCGATTCGCATGGCGACCATTGCAATTGTTGCAAGGACACCTCGATGTCGGGGTTATCTCAGCTTCGAAGCTTGCCGTTGATTTGAAAAAGTCGTCAGACGAACCGTTCAAATTACCGCAATCGCTGGCTCCGCCCGTTTCCATTATGGTTTCTGAAGCGAGATTCGATTCGGTTTCCGTTTCGGGTATGGGAGCGGGTGTTGAATTGAAAGACGTGCATTTCACGCTGACGTCAGACAAGGACGTCTGGGAATTGAAAAGTCTGGGATTCGACAGTCCTTTTGGGGATGTTGTCGTCAACATCGATCTTGAAACCGCACAGCCCTTCAAAATCAGGGGATTGTTACAGTTCGATAATGAACTGGTGAAAGCGACCGCCAGCCTGAAGCTGGGAGGGGATCTGAACAATTTGTACATATCCGGAGATCTGGACGGTTACGATGCAAAAGCGAAGCTGGAAGCTGTCGTCACTCCTTTTGCGCCGTTTGTTTTCCAGTCGATCCATCTGAGTGCAAGAAATATCGATCCTTCCAGAATCGAATCCTCCTGGCCGCAGGCACAGTTCAACGCAGAAATCCACATCAATGCGCAGGAAGACAAGGCATTGAAAGGGGCAATCAGTGTCGATAATGCCAAACCGGGGCCATTCGATATGAATTATCTGCCTGTTCATTCGGTGAAAACCGAAATCGGGGGAAACGTTGAAAATATCCTTGCCAACAACATATTGCTGGACATGGGCCGGGCAGGACAATTTACGGGGAACGGGCATTTTTCGGCAGAGAAAACGGAACTGACACTGAAGACTTCACGCTTCGATTTTCATGAAATCTATTCCGGTATCCGGTCAACTCATGTCGCTGGAAAAATCGTTTTTGTCGATGAAGACAGGAAACAGCAGTTTCTGGTGCAGCTTGAGGAAGCGAAAATCAGGCTGAGGGCTCGTGTGCTGAAGGTTGCAGACCTGATTACACTGGAGGAAATCTTACTGAAGGCCGATCAGAGCGAGATGCGGATGAGCGGCAAACTGGATTTGAAAGAACCTCAGGATTTCGATTTGAAAGGCAAGATCGACCGTTTCAATTTTGCCGCTTTCGGACGTTTCCCGCAGTCGGACCTGAATCTGGATTTCGGTGCCACAGGGCATTTGAAACAACAGCCGGATATCGAGGTTCATTACAGCTTTTTGCCGAGTCGGTTGTTCAATCAGCCATTGTCCGGAAAAGGCAGTTTCCGGATAAAAGACAAAGAGGTTCGCAATGCCGACATATCAATGGCATTGGGTGTGAATTCGATTCACGCATCCGGAAATCTGGGGCGCGTTGGAGACCGTCTGTCATGGAAGCTCAATGCGCCTGATCTTGCTGTTTTCGGAAAAGGATACAAGGGGGGAATAAGGGGTGAGGGTGAGATATCGGGCATTCTGAATTCACTTCGGGCCAGCATGACTCTGGAAGGAAACGATGTCCTGTTGATGGATCAGTATGGTGTGCGGAAGATGCAGGCAAAAATCCGATTCGGCATGGAACCGAATGACCGGATCGATGCCAATGTCCGTCTGGATGACGCATGGATCGGGGCAGGGAAATGGGTGTACATTCAGGGCGACGTGAGCGGGACATTGCGTTCACATGTTATTGAGCTGGCGGCGAAAAACGATTCATTCGACCTGACGGCAAAGGCTTCGGGAGGTGTCGGAAGGAACAATGTCTGGCAGGGTAGACTGGAAACTCTTGAAAACAGGGGGAAAATGGCTTTTTCACTGGATTCTTCTGTTCCGGTCACGATGGGAGATGGCGGTTTTTCGCTGAAGAATCTGGTACTGCGACTACCGAACGGGCAATTGGCGGTCCAGACACTGGTAAAAAGAGGATCGCTCATTGAAACATCAGGGAGCGCCCGCGGGATTCCTCTGGCCTATTTGCTGGCACTGTCGCCTGACTCGAAAAATACGGTCAGAAGTGATTTGACACTGGGCGCTGACTGGTCATTGAAAGCCGACCGGACACTGAACGGGAAAATTCATATTTACCGGGAAAACGGTGATGTGACTTTGCTGGGTGATAGCCGGATCAAACTGGGGCTTGATACGCTGGACATGCAAATGCTTCTTTCCGGTAACAGTGTCAATCTCAATGCACAGATTATCAGTGACAAGGCCGGTACGATTCAGGCGAAAGCCATGACCCGTCTGACGAAACAGAATGGAAACTGGAGTGTTTCCGGACAAAGTCCGCTGCAATTGTCGGTTCAGGCCGATATTCCATCCATTGCATGGATAGGCCCGTTGACCGGACAGCCGGATATGGAGTTCAAAGGCTCACTGAATATGTCAGTCAGCGCGAATGGGACGCTTGGGAATCCACGTCTCTCGGGAAACCTGAATGGCAAGGATCTGGCGGTCACCTGGCTGAGCATGGGGGTCAATCTTTCCAGAGGCGAGCTGATGGCTGTTCTGAATGGCGATCAGGTGCAGATACAGAAAGGAATCATTTATGGCCCTGAAGGCAGTTTGCAGTTGACGGGAGGGGTACAGCTCAAGAATGGACAGATCGGCACGAATCTCCAGTTCAGGACAGACAGGCTTCTGATATTGTCGAATGTCGACCGACAACTGGTGATAACCGGTCAGGGACAATTTTCGCTGGACAAGGATCGTCTTCAGCTGACAGGTGACTGGTACGTCAATCGGGCGACGATCGTTCTGACCGATTCCAATAATGTTACTTACAGCAAGGATGTCGTTGTTCTGGGCAGGCCTGAGAAAAAGTCGGACAAGCCCGTTCCCTTGCGGTTCAATCTGAAAGTCAATCTGGGTGACAGGTTTTATCTGAAAGGCAAGGGGATCAATACCCGGCTGGCAGGTCAGATTCAGGCAGTATCCGCTCAGGATAACCGTTTGCGGGTTTTCGGGACGATCAATACGGTTGACGGCTCGTATAGTGCGTTTGGCCAGAAACTGACCATCAAGCAAGGGCAGATTATGTTCTCCGGGCCGGTGGAAAACCCGACGCTGGATATTATGGCCGTACGTGAAGTACCGGATACGGATGATTCTGTCGAGGTGGGCGTGTCGGTCAAGGGAACGGCACAGGCACCAAGGGTCAAACTTGTCTCGACACCTGAAGTGTCCGATACGGAAAAACTGTCATGGCTGGTATTGGGATATGGTGGAGGTGAAAATGGCGATGGACAACAGCGTGCCGCAATTGCTGCGGCTGCCGCCGCCATTCTGAGTTCCGAACAGTCAGGCGGCCTTCCTTCGAAGATCGCCAGTACCATCGGGCTGGACGATATCGGCTTCTCTTCATCTCCCGATCTGGAAGAAACGGTTCTGACCTTGAGCAAACGGATATCGTCGCGTCTGTATCTCACTTATGAACAGGGGCTGACCGGTGC
>JAEXJM010000008.1 GCA_023449275.1 Pseudomonadota bacterium
GCCTTATCCCGGTGGCCCTGAAATTTCGATGCTGGCAGAAAAGGGGCAACCGGAAATGTTTCATCTCCCACGGCCCATGCTGCATTCAAAAGATTTGAATTTCAGTTTTTCCGGGTTGAAAACGGCCGTGTTGACGACTCTGAAAAAAGAAGGTGATACACCGACGGATCAGGTGAAAGCGGATATTGCACGGGCATTTGTCGATGCGATAGTCGAGGTTCTGGCAGCTAAATGTGCTATGGCCCTGCGCCAGACCGGTCTGACACAGCTGGTTGTGGCGGGTGGGGTTGGTGCCAATCGCCAGTTAAGATCGGCATTGAGTGCGATGGCGGCGAAAAGACGGTATCAGGTTTTTTATCCTGAGCTCGAATTCTGTACGGATAACGGAGCGATGATCGCCTTTGCAGGAGCCATGCATCTGATGCAAAATCCCAACGCGGCCCGAAAAGAGTATGCTTTTACCGTCAGGCCGAGATGGCCGCTGGAAGAATTGACGGTTTAACGGAGTATTTCCTGAAGGTGCTGGTTCGCTTCGCATTCGGCGGAAAGACGTGCGCCGTGCCGGGCGATCATCAGTTCTTCGTAAGTGGGCAGAATCCAGATGGAAACCGGGCTCTTGTCGGTACTGATTTTCAGTTCTCCCTGTTGATTGGCGCGCTCATCGAGTTCCATGCCCAACCAGCCGAGCTGTTCGCATATGGCAGCCCGGATTTCAGGGGAGCGTTCGCCGATGCCGGCGGTGAACACGAATGAGTCCAGCCCTCCGCAAGCCGCCGCCAGGGAACCGGTTTCACGTACGACACGGTAAACAAACAATTCCAGTGCCGTCTTGGCGGATGGCGCATCGCTTTTCATCAGGTCTCGAACGTCATTGCTGATGCCGGAGACCCCCAGCAAACCGGATTCCTGATAAAGCAGCGTTTCCAGTTCTCTGGCATTCATGCCCTCATGTTGCAGGAGATACAGTATGACCCCCGGATCGAGTTGTCCGCAACGGGTTCCCATAACAAGGCCATCCAGTGCTGAAAAGCCCATCGTGCTGGCAACACTTTTGCCTCCGATCATGGCGCACATGCTCGCACCGCTTCCCAGATGGGCAATAATCGTTCGTCCCATTGCAGCGTGCATGTCGATATGTTTCAGTTCCATGCTGACATATTCAAAAGACAGGCCGTGGAAACCGAAGCGTAAAAGACCCTTGTCGGTCAGGGATTGTGGAAGGCCGTAAAGCTTGGCGATATAGGGATTGGTTTTATGGAAAGAAGTATCGAAACAGACAATCTGGCAAAGGCCGGGATAGCGTGCCGTAAGTGTGTCGATAACGGTCAGGATGCGCGGCTGGTGAAGAGGGGCCAGAGGGATGAGCTTGCGCAGGTTTTCCAGAACTTCCGGTGTGACGAGTATCGGTTCATCGTAAAGGGTTCCTCCGTGAAGCATGCGATGACCGACGGCACTCAAATGGTCAGGCGCCAGAAATTTCTCGATCCATTCAATCAAGAATGCCAAAAGCTCGTCGAGTGAAGTTGCCTTGTCCCAGTGATATTCGTCAATCTGATATTTATCATCGTCGAAAGCGATAAAAAAAGGCTTGTCGCTGCCGATGCCTTCGATACCGCCATCGGTACGGCGTTCAAGACGTTTGTCTGCCGTTTCGGCGAAGAGGGAATATTTCAGGCTGGATGAACCGGCATTGATCACAGCGAAAAAACGCTGGTTCTGATTGGTATCCATTTCACTCATCCGGAATCTCCTGTATGCGCTTTTTCACTATTCTAAATGAAACGGGCTGTACACTGGTGTTGAAAACGTCTGTCCGTCTCATTCACATGTTCAAATTGGTGGGCAGTCCAATGTGGGAAAAAGTTTTTGTACAGATGTACTGTATTGTTCTTTCGAAAATCGTTTTTTGTCAGAAAGCAGATATCGATCTGACAATGCGGGGAAATCGGGAAACGATTGTCTTTTGCAAGTCTTTGCCGGAAATGGGATAAAATCCGTCCATTGATGGAGGTTGTCGCCAATAGGCTGGCAACGTGAATGGAATATGAATCCGACTGAACCTATGAAAAAAGATATTGTCGAGTTCGGGGAGCCGGTGACTCCTCTGGCAACACCCGGCTATCTTCATAAAATTTACTGGTGGGCATACGAGCATCCTCTGGCCGTGCGGTTCTGGGATCATGCCTTGCTCATCAACCTGATCCTGCTCGGGAATTACGACAGGCTGGTTGATGCCGTTCTGGAGGAGTTTCCATCGCCAATGGCCGGTTCGACCCTGCAAATCTCATGTGCTTACGGGAAACTGACGCCGCGCCTGCAAGGCCATCTCGGTGGAGAGGGAAGCCTGGATGTGATAGATGTCCTGAATGTCCAGCTTGAGAACGTGCGCCGGAAATTGAGGCAGCCTGACGAGAGAATTCGTCTGATCCAGTGTGATGCGACCGATCTTCACTGTCCGGATGACTCGTATGACAGGGCGTTGATCTTTTTTCTTCCGCATGAATTGCCGGAAGAAAAAAGGCGCCAGGCCATTGCCGAAGCTTTCAGGGTCGTCAAGCCGGGCGGTCAGATCGTGCTTGTCGAATTTCACAACCCTGTATGGTGGCATCCGCTGAAACTGTACCAGCGTCTGGTATTCCTGCTGTTCGAGCCATTTGCGATGGATATGTGGCGGTACGAGTTGACGGACTATTTTCCCGAAGGGGCCGATTATTCCGTTTCAAATCGGAAACTGTATTTCGGCGGGCTCTACCAGAAGCTCGTTATCGTCAAAAAATGAAGGGCATGTCGTAAAGTCCGCTTTCAAATGAAATATTTACGACACCTTGCCATAAATTAACTATTGCGTTGAAGCGAATTCGGATATAATCTCACGTTTTCCGTTCGAACTTTTTTGTGGAAGACTTATGGTCGTTATTCGTTTAGCTCGTGGTGGCGCAAAAAAACGCCCTTTTTATCAAATCGTTGCAACCGATTCCCGCAATCGCCGGGATGGACGTTTCATCGAACGCCTCGGTACGTACAACCCTTTTGCCGCTGAAAATGAAAAGGGTATCAACATTGCAACAGACCGTCTGGCTTACTGGCAGGGTGTCGGTGCAAAACTGTCTCCGACGGTTGCGCGTCTCGTTGCAGCAGCCAAGTAATCGGCAGTATCAAATTTGGCAAACAAGGCCGGAAATCCCGACATACCGTCCGACCTGATCGAGGTCGGGCACATCAGCGGTGCTTATGGCATCCGTGGGTGGGCGCGTATTGTGCCGTATTCTGCAGAAGCCGAAGCCATGCTGAAAGTGCAGGACTGGTGGCTGGACCTGCCGCAGTGGCATGGCGTTAAGGTTACGCAGGTCAGAAGGCATGGTGATGAGATAGTTGCCCGCTTTTCCGGAATAGACGACCGTGAGGCTGCAGAAGCCTTGCGGGGTTCTGTCGTCTGTATTTCGCGCAGCCGTTTTCCCGATTTGCAGGAAGACGAGTATTACTGGGTGGATCTGATCGGACTGTCCGTTTTCAATTTGCGTGGAGATGCATTGGGAACAGTCAGGGGCCTGATAGACAATGGCGTTCATCCCATTTTGCAGGTAACGGTCGACGATTCCGGCGGCAAGATCAGGGAATTGCTGATTCCCTTTGTCGATCAGTTTATTGATGACGTCGATCGTGAAGGCGGGAAAATAACAGTCGATTGGGAACTGGATTACTGATTGCCTGTCTGGTTTTATGAATAGCCATTATCGATGCATTCGTGATGCAATTTGATGTCATCTCCTTATTTCCCGGGATGTTTTCTGCCCTGACGGAGTCAGGCGTTACCAGAAGGGCATTTGAAGAGCAGAAATGTTCTCTCTCTATCTGGAATCCGCGCAATTTCACACAAGACAGGCATCGGACCGTGGACGACCGTCCTTATGGCGGTGGCCCGGGAATGGTCATGATGGTCCAGCCTCTGGAGGAGGCCATCAGTGCGGCAAAAGAGCGTCAGCGCAATAGCGGGTTGACGGAAAGTAAGGTTATCTATCTGTCCCCGCAGGGGAACCCTCTGAATCACCAGAAGGTGATGGAGCTGAAAGATTTACCGGGCCTCATTTTATTATGTGGCAGATACGAGGCGATTGATCAGAGACTGATAGACACACATGTCGATGAGGAAATCAGCATGGGTGACTTTGTGTTGTCCGGTGGCGAAATTCCGGCAATGGCCTTGATGGATGCCGTGATCCGGCAACTGCCGGGAGTATTGCATGATGAATTGTCGGCCGTGGAAGACAGTTTCGTGTCCGGAATCCTTGACTGTCCGCACTATACCCGACCGCCGGAATATAAAGGCATGCCTGTCCCCGAGATTCTGATGGGCGGTAATCATGCTGAAATCGATAAATGGCGTCGGCGTCAAGCCCTTTTGATGACAGTGAGAAAAAGGCCTGACCTGATTGAAAAGGCAGATATGGCCGGCGATCTGTCCAGCGAGGACAAAGCGTTTTTGGGTGGTCTTGGCAAGCAGTATGGTGTATAATAATAGGTCGAACCTCGTGTTCATTTTTTATTAACCGTCATCCTATACCGGGTATCAGTCGCAAGACATAAAAGGATATTCCAATACGCCGGCATGATGGCATCAGGAGTTGAAATGGATCTGATTCAGCAATTAGAAAAAGAAGAAATCGAACGTCTGGGTAAAAACATCCCTGACTTCGCACCGGGCGATACCGTTGTAGTCAACGTTATGGTTGTTGAAGGCAACCGCAAACGTGCACAGGCTTATGAAGGTGTGGTCATCTCCCGTCGTAACCGTGGCCTGAACTCAAACTTCATCGTTCGCAAGATCTCTTCGGGCGAAGGTGTCGAACGTACATTCCAGTTATACTCTCCACTGATCGCTTCCATCGAGGTCAAGCGTCGTGGCGATGTCCGTCGCGCAAAACTGTTTTATCTGCGTGAACGTTCTGGCAAGTCGGCACGCATCAAAGAAAAGTTGCCTAGCCGGAGCGCAAAAAGCGCTGAATAATTGAGCTTTCAGTTCAGTTACGTAAGGGGGCATCTTCGGTGCCCCCTTTTTGCATTGCAAGGAGAAAACGTGGCTAAATTGGGATTTGAACCAGAAAACCTTCCTGTCGATTATGTTGGCAGCGGAGAGGCGATTGATCCGGAAAAACTGACTCCGGAGTGGATACGGAAGCGTTTTTCCAATCCTCCTGTCTGGACGCCGGAGATCAATTCGGAACCGGCTTTCGTCCACCGTGACAGATGGATACCCGCTGCAGTACTGGTGCCGCTTGTCGACAGGAAAGACGGTCTTTCACTGATGCTGACACAGCGCGCCGCCCATATGCACGATCATCCGGGGCAAATCAGTTTTCCGGGAGGTCGTGTCGATCTGACGGACAGCACCCGTATTGAAACGGCATTGCGTGAAATGGAGGAAGAGGTAGGTGTCGACCGTCAGCATGTCAGTGTATTGGGCACCTTGCCTGAATACCGGACGGGGAGCGGTTACAGGGTCACGCCAGTGGTTTCGATTGTCACACCGCCTTTCGATGTGCACGTCAATCCGGATGAAGTCGCCGAGGTTTTTGAGGTTCCTTTTCCCTTTTTCATGGATGGAAGCAATTACCAGATGAGGACTGGTGAATTCCCGAATGGCGCAGGAAAGAGATCGTTTTATACCATTCCTTATGAAAACCGTATCGTATGGGGTGCCACGGCCGGAATGTTGCGTAATTTGTACCATTTTCTCGCGGCGTAAATATTATTGTCGAAAAACGCCATAACCGGATATTTCCCTGAATCTGGCATTAGAATGACGCTGTTGGCCGGGTTTGGCGCTGTACGTATTGTTCTGCTGACTGCCGGAAAATGAGGCAGGCTTGGTTCCAGTACCGGCTGGATTATTGTATCGATAGATCGGTTTTCCTTGATTCCAATAATGTTCCTGTCGATTTTTTGTGCTTTGCTCATTGACCACTTCAGGCCAATGCGTACAAATAATCTTTTTTTGTTTTTGTTGCGCATAACGAGTGCTCATGTCAAATCCTGGTGTGATACAGGGGCAGTTCAGCATGAACGGATTGGATGGATAATCGTGAGTGTCGTTTTCGTTATTCCGGTACTGTTCATTTACTTGATTTGTCTTCTGATCAGTCCTTTTGCGGCATTCTTGTGGAATATTTTCATTCTGTATTTATGTATGGGATTCAGAAATTACAACCACTATTTTCTGACCATACAGATGGCTCTTTTGAGTGGGGAGCAGGAACGGGCGCGAAAATTGCTTGCAGAGTGGTGCGGCTGCGATACATCGTCAATGGATTCGACTGATATTACCCGTATGGCAATAGAAAAAGCCCTGATCAGTGTACAGAAGGATGTATTCGGTATCATTTTCTGGTTCGCTTTGCCCTTTGGCCCGGCAGGTGCTCTTTTTTATCGTGTCTCTTCTTTTCTGTACAATTCCTGGAATGAGCAGAAGGACAATGATGGTTTCGGTGTTTTCGCAAAGAGGGTTTTTTACTGGATCGACTGGATACCGGTGAGATTGACTGCAATGTCATTTGCAGTGGTCGGTAATTTTGAAGATGCAATTTATTCATGGCGACATTTTGCAAGTCGCTGGAAAAACCGTAATATCGGCATATTGCTGGCGTCAGCCGGAGGCGCTATAGGGGTTCGGCTCGGAGCGCCCTATGAACAGGCGGTGAAAGTTGTTCCGGTTGACTTCGGTGAAGTGGATATGACAAGGTATGATTCTGAAGTGTTGCCGGGAGAAGAACCCAAAATCCGGTTTTTGCAAAGTGCGCTGGGATTGATCTGGCGGGCTTTGTTGTTATGGTTGTTGATACTGTTTATTTTTACTATCGCTTTCTGATTTGCCAGGTGAAAAAGAAAGTGTGGAATTGAAATGTTACAGGTTTGATTATGGTTTCTTCAGTATTGATCAGTGATGCGGTTGAACATCTGACTGCGGGACTAACTCCTGAAGATGGCAAGAAAGTGATGGATGCCTATGTTTTTGCCAAAGAGTCTTACGGTGATATCCATATGGAGAGTGGGCAGTTGGCGATTGATTATTCAAAAGCCATCGGCCTGATTCTGGCGGAGCTCAATACCGATTGCCAGACCCGGGCTGCCGGTTTGCTGGCGGTTTTGCCAAGATATAATCCGGAAGTCGCGATAAAGATCGAAATGTGTTTCGGCGTGGAAGTCTCCAATCTGGTCGATAGCGTCGTCAAACTGTTCAAATTGCGCGATCTGACAGGCAATCTCGAGGAAATCGCGCAGGGAAAGAATGCCGCGCAGATCAGAAAAGCACAGGCTGAAACGCTGCGCAAAATGCTCTTGGCAATGGCTGCCGATATGCGTGTCGTGATGATCAGACTGGCGGCACGGATGGCTTCCTTGCGATATCTGGCGAAAATCAAGAGAGATACGAGCGACAGACGGCAATATGCCAGGGAAACACTTGAAATTTACGCACCGCTGGCAAACAGGCTTGGCATCTGGCAGGTCAAATGGGAACTGGAAGACCTTTCTTTCCGGTTTATCGAACCTGATGCTTACAAAAACATAGCCAGGAGTCTGGAAGAAAAACGGACCGAGCGGGAAGAATTCATCCGGATCATGACCGAGCGGCTTAAAAAAGAGCTGGAATCGGTCGGAATCAAGGCGGAAGTCTACGGGCGTCCCAAACACATCTACAGCATTTATAACAAAATGCGTGGAAAATCCCTCGATTTCTCCCAGATGTACGATTTGCGTGCCGTCCGGATTATCGTTGACGATATCAAGAGCTGCTTTACCGTGCTGGATATTGTGAACCGGCTGTGGACGCCGATACTGGAAGAGTTCGACGACTATATTTCCAGACCGAAACCGAATGGATACCAGTCTTTGCATACCGTTTTGGTTGCCGAAAACGGACAGCCCTTCGAAGTTCAGATCAGAACGCAGGAAATGCACAGGCTGGCAGAATACGGTGTGGCCGCACACTGGCGATACAAGGAAACAGGCGGATCGACTTTTGTCGCGCAGCAGTACGATGAAAAGATCTCGTATTTGAGGCAGCTCCTGTCCTGGAAAACGGAAGTGGATGATGTCGTTGTCGATGAAGACAACGCGCATAAGGAATGGGTCGAAAAAATCAAGGCGACGACACTTGACGACAGAATCTACGTCCTGACACCACAGGCGCGCGTAATCGATTTGCCAAATGGGGCAACACCGATCGATTTTGCCTATCAGGTACACAGCGACGTCGGCCATCGTTGTCGTGGCGCACGTGTCGATGGCGTGATGGTACCGTTGAGTACACCGTTGAAAAGCGGACAGACGGTTGAAATCATTACCGCGAAAGGAGCGTCGGGCAATATCGGTCCTTCACGGGACTGGCTGAGTCCTGAATATGCCGTCAATCCCAGAACACAGGCGAAGATTCGTGCCTGGTTTAACGGGGTCGAGTATCAGGAAACCGTCGCAACTGGCAGAAGCATTATTGAAAAAATGCTTCAGCGTGAGGGCAAGACGGCTGTCAATCTGGAAGATCTTGCACGCAAACTGGACTTTTCGAAGGTTGAGGAGCTGTTTTATGCAGCAGGCAAGGACAAGTTGAATCTTCGCAGTGTTGAAGCCATTTTGCATGGAAATGAAGCGCCAAGAGAGACCAAGACGGATGACGATATCATCCGCAAGAGTCGTTCCTCGAGCGTTGCCAGCGGTGCGAAGTCGGGTATTCTCGTGGTCGGAACGGAAGGCCTGCTGACACAGATGGCAAAATGCTGCAAACCGGCGCCTCCCGATCCGATTGTCGGATTTGTCACCCGGGGGAAAGGCGTTTCCATTCACCGGAAAAACTGCAAGAATTTTCTGGAAATGGAGAAAAATGCGCCGGAACGGGTCATTCAGACCGCCTGGGGAAGTCCTGAGCCTGATACAGTGTATCCTGTGGACATTTATGTTCTTGCCAATGACCGGAAGGGATTGTTGCGCGATGTTTCCGATATTTTCATGAGGGAAAAAATCAATGTCATCGGCGTTCATACCCAGAGTCATAAAGGCCTGGCACGGATGTCGTTCACGGCTGAAATCGCGTCAACGGAAAATCTTGGAAAAGCACTTCAAATGATAAGCGAAATCAACGGTGTCATTGAGGTCAGGCGACATTGAAAAACTGAAGATATTGCTGCCTTTGCTGTCTGATTTGTCCGAAGTGTTGGAAGGGTATTTTTGTTCATGCAGGAAATCTTTTTTAAAAGACCGGTATTAACTGTTAAACTGTCTGGATAAACGGCGAATGATCTGCATATTGTGTACAAGACTGGAATGTTAGGATAACGATGAAAAAATTGCATTTGTTTTTAATTACGCTTCTTCTTGGTGGAGCCATCATGTCTTACAAGTTGTTTGACAGTGGCTTTTCTACTGAAGGGATTCATGAGTGGGCGCTCGATTCCCTTCTGATCGCGGCCATTCTGGGCTTCATCGGCTCCAAGTGGCTCAAGAAAAAGGGAAAACTTCACTGATTGTCAGTCATCATGAACGTCATTTAATGACGTTCATGATGGTTTCTCCACCTTTTTTAACCGGATCGTTCGGATTTTGCCCATCCGGTTTTGTTTTCAGGTTCGGGAATCATGCCTCCGCTTATTCATATCCAGTCCGTCTTTTTCCGACGTTTGTTTCTCCTGCTTGTTTCACCGATTTATTTTTCCCTCGTTTTTGGAATCAGGTTCGTAAAAGGTTTTCTGGGCGCCTGTGCGGAATGCAGGGAATTGTTTTCCGCTGTCTGGAACGGAGTCGTAGAAGATGAGGAAATGCTGCCTTGTCCTTTCTGTGGTGGCAAGGCGCTCCCTGATGGATGGCGTGCTCACGGCGGTGCATCTGGCCCGTCTTGCGACCAGTGTGGTGCAACAGCATGGTCGGTTTATACCTGGAATTCCCGCATACCGCTTCCGCCGAAATATGACGGTTTGAACGATGGCAATAATCAATCACAGGATTCCACACGACAGTAAAACATTTCAGATGATACAGGGAAACTGTATCGGTCAAATGCTTGTATTCTTTTCAGTGCTGGTTCTTTTTTGAGACTGGTTCTGTCCGCTTATGCGAGTTTCTTTTTGCGATATCCTGCAAGACAGGAATTTTTTTTACAGATGAGAGGGGAATCATCTAAAATCTAATCTTTCAAACAGATCGCTTAAACAATTGGATGCTATTTTTGAGCCATAATTGTTTAAAGTTTTCATAAATGAAACTTTTAAAATCCCCCTATCTGACGGTTTGTTTTGCCATCCTCACGTCCATCTCGGCATTTTTTTGCTGGATGATTCTCGATTATCATTACATGGTCGATTATTTCGTTGAAGAAAACGGCCCTGTCGAGAATGTCACCCTGGTCGCGTACGTGGTGTCGCTGGCAGCGATTCTGTATTATGGACGCAGTACCCTTTTTGTCCGGACCAGGCTGGCACTGACCATCATGCTTTCCTATATGTTCATGAGGGAAGCCGACATGCACAAATGGTTGAACGGCCTGTCCATTCTGAAAATCAAGTTCTGGTTTTCAGGGGACATTTCATTTATCGATAAATTCTGGGCCGTCGCCATTCTTGCGCCGGTTCTGTGGATGATCTGCTATTTCCTGAAAAATTATGCGCGCCAGGCCTGGACTGATTTCTGGCGCAGGGAAAGTTACGCCGTCAGCATCTTTGTTTTTCTGGCGGTGCTCGTCATTTCCAAGATTTTCGATCGCGGCCTTAACATGATGACTGAAATGTGGGGGTGGCAGTTCGAGACCTGGATCAGGGCGCTTCTTACGGCACAGGAAGAGTTTCTCGAGTGTATCCTGCCGGTACTTGTCATGATCGCCGTTCTGCAATACAGGGAAGCGCATGAGTGGAAATCGTCCTATGTCGAGTCACCGTTATATTCTTTCTATCTGGTCATACTGACGTCATTGACCGCGTTGGTCGTTTGGGCGGTACTGCCCAGTGCGGATATGCTTACATTCGTGGAGGAAAACGGAACGGTTGAGAACCTGACCCTGTTTTTCTATGCCGTAGCCATTCTGGTCATCATTTTCGGCCGGATACCCGCCCGGTTTTCGACAAAGCTGGCAACAATTATCATGCTGGCTTACATGTTTATGCGGGAAGCGGACTGGCACAAGTCCTTAAGCAGCGAGAGCATCCTGAAAATCAAGTTCTGGCTGAGTGGTAACATTCCCGTATCGGACAAGCTGCTGGCCATCGGGGTTCTGATTCCAGTGGCATGGATGCTGGTTTATTTTGTCTGGAATTATACGAAGCCGTTCTGGAAAGCGTTGTGGGAAGGTGAGGGATACGCAATCAGTATTCTGATGTTTCTTGTCACGCTTGCCGCGTCCAAGGCGCTGGACCGTTCCCTGAATATGCTGACGGAGCTTTATCAGATGCATTTCCCGGAATGGCTGGTTTCCTTGCAGACTTCACAGGAAGAATTCCTTGAATGCCTGCTGCCGGTTCTGATTATTGTGGTGATTGTCCAATACAAACGCAGCAGAAATATTTTTGCCTGGTCGTAGGAGTAAACCCGTTATCGGAAATTACCGGAAGGCAGATTGTTCAGGAATAGTCAGAAATAATATCCTGACAAGCCGTTTTTAATAGTTGAATTGGAGAAAAAGGCCGTTTAATTGCATTAAGCGGACAGTCGTAAAAAAAATAGTGTGTCATTGACGGACTTTATTGCTAACATATATACCCGTAAAAAGAAGTAACCCTTCTCTATGCGCACAAGTCGTGTTCACACCAAGAATACGCGTTTGAAACAACGGGCCATGAGGCAACGGCAGACAACGCATGATTTGCTTGCCCGGACAGAGTTGCAGTAAGAGTCTGCACCTGTTATTTGCGCTTATGTATGAGCCGTTCAGTGAGAATTGCCCGGCCGGCCGCAGGGCGAACGGCACCGATAGAGTGGTCAACAAGCACAGATTAGGACAGAAACGTTATATGAGTGAACGTAAAAAATGCTACCGTTTACAGGTAGCCGAAGGTCTTTACCGTTTTATTGAAGAAGAAGCACTTCCCGGTACGGGAATAGATAGTGATACTTTCTGGCGCGGTTTCGATGCCATTGTCCATGAAATGGGACCCAGGAACCGTGCATTGCTGGCAGAACGGGAATATTTGCAGGAAGAGCTGGATCACTGGCACCGACTGAATCCCGGCCCTGTCAGGGATATGGCAGCCTACAAGAAATTTCTGAGCGATATCGGATATCTGGTACCGGCTCCGGCCGACGTCAGGATCGATCCGAAAAACATCGATTCCGAAGTGTCTACACAAGGGGGGCCGCAACTGGTCGTTCCCCTGACCAATGCACGATACGTGCTCAATGCGGTCAATGCACGCTGGACAAGTCTTTATGATGCCCTTTACGGAACGGATGCCATCAGCGAAGACGATGGCGCTACCCGTGGGAAAGCCTACAATCCGGTCAGGGGCCGCAAGGTCATCGCCTATGCACGCAAACAGCTCGATGAATTCATTCCACTGGTATCCGGCTCCCATCTGGATGCCGTCCGATACTATATCAGGAACAAACAGCTTGTCGTCGTCATGAAAGACGGTTCCGAAACGACTGTGAAAGATCCGAAATGGCTGGCAGGTTATACAGGCAATCCTGAAAATCCGGCTTCCCTGCTGTTTGTCCATAACTATATGCATATCGATCTCCAGTTCGATAAAAACGACCCGATCAGTGCGGAAGATCCTGCCGGCATCCGTGACATCATCATGGAAGCGGCAACCACCACCATCCTGGACTGCGAAGATGCCGTCGCCGCCGTCGATGCCGAGGACAAGGTTCTCATTTACCGGAATCTGCTCGGAGTCGTCAATGGAGACCTTCAGGAATCCGTCTCCAAGAACGGTACGACTTTCGTCCGCCGCCTGAACAAGGATCGTGAATACCAGTCCGTTAACGGGGAAAA
The DNA here is from genome assembly GCA_023449275.1 of Pseudomonadota bacterium. Taxonomy (GTDB): domain Bacteria; phylum Pseudomonadota; class Gammaproteobacteria; order Burkholderiales; family Burkholderiaceae_D; genus Oxalobacter. The sequence continues at coordinate 12,968 of JAEXJM010000008.1, forward strand.
ATTCGCGTTGCCGGGACGCAGCCTTCTCTTTGTCCGTAACGTCGGTTTGTTGATGAACAATCCTGCCATTCTGGATGAAGACGAAAACGATATTTTCGAAGGCATTCTCGACGCCGTTGTCACGACCCTGATTTTCAAGCGTGACCTGACCAACAGGATCAGTACAAGAGCCGGTTCCATTTATATCGTCAAACCGAAACTGCATGGTCCGAAGGAAACGGCGTTTACGAATGAGCTGTTCGACAAGGTCGAGAAACTGCTCGGTATCGAACCGAATACCGTCAAGCTCGGCATCATGGATGAAGAACGACGTACCAGTGCCAATCTGAAGGCCTGTATCGCTGAAATACCGAAACGCCTCGCGTTCATCAATACCGGTTTCCTTGACCGTACCGGTGACGAAATCCATACCTCCATGGAAGCGGGCCCGATGATTCGCAAGGGAGACATGAAGAAAACCCCGTGGATCAGTGCATATGAAGCCAATAACGTGCAGGTCGGGCTGGAATGTGGCATGCGCGGTGTCGCCCAGATCGGCAAGGGCATGTGGGCCGCTCCTGATCTGATGGCCGACATGATTGCCGTGAAAGGCGACCATCTGAGAGCCGGTGCCAATACGGCATGGGTACCGTCCCCGACGGCCGCCTGCCTGCACGCCCTGCATTATCATCAGGTCAATATCGAGCAGACACAGGCTGAAAAGGAAAAACAGCCTTTCGTGGATGTATTGGACGATCTCCTGACGATTCCGGTCACCGACCAGCCGAACTGGTCGGCAGAAGAAATCCAGCAGGAACTGGACAACAATGCACAGGGTATCCTGGGTTATGTCGTTCGCTGGGTCAATCAGGGTATCGGCTGCTCCAAGGTGCCTGACATTCGTGACATCGCCCTGATGGAAGACCGTGCGACCCTGCGCATTTCCAGCCAGCATATCGCCAACTGGTTGCGTCATGGCATTGCCAACGTTCCACAAGTCATGGATACCTTGAAGAGAATGGCGGCAGTCGTTGACCAGCAGAATGCCGACGATCCGACCTACCGGAAAATGACCGAAGATCTCGAGCATTCGCCGGGATTCAGGGCGGCCTGCGATCTGGTCTTCCAGGGATTGTCACAGCCTTCAGGTTACACCGATCCGTTGCTTCAGATCTGGAGGCAGAAGGCCAAGGAACAGTTCAAATGCTGTTGTTCCTGTGCCTGATATGACTGGTATGTGTGGAAAGCCGATATAAGGATTTCCACGGCATTCATGATAAACAGCTTCCCGAATTTTTCCGGGAAGCTGTTTTTTTATATCGTCCGTCTGGGCAAGCGAGAAGAGGTATGGCCGATTGAATAATTGCATATGATGAAGAGAGACGATGAATGTAAAAAAGATTTCTGACCATGCCGAGTGTCTGGAAAAGGCGGCTGTCTGGTTTTCTCAAAAATGGAACATTCCTGTAAGTGCATACAGGAAAAGCATGCTGGAGAGTATCAATAAAAAAACAGGGATTCCCGAGTGGTACATTGTCGACAATGGCCGGGATATAGTGGCTGGTGCAGGACTCGTAGTGAATGACTTTCACGACAGGAAAGATTTGAGTCCGAATATCTGTGCCCTGTTTGTTGAAGAAGAATACCGTGGCAGAGGAATTGCCAGACATATTCTTGATGTTGTCAGAAAAGAATCGGCTGTTGCCGGATTTGAAAAACTGTATCTGGTAACGGAGTACACCGGATTTTATGAAAAATGTGGCTGGCATTTCCTGACCATGGTGAATGGTGTGAGTGGCGGTTCAGAACGAATGTATATTGCAGATACCTTTGGATAGGGAAAATCGGGCACGTTTCGGTCAGTCCTGGATTTACCCGGATTGGAGGGAAAGATAGCTGGGATTGTTTCCCGTTTCAGGAAATCTGTCACGAACGCTCATGCAAACACGATAAGGCATCCTGGAAACAAAAAAGCCTCGAAACAATGTTTCAAGGCTGAATAGGTAGAATCAATAAATTGCCAAGCGTATGGTGCCGGGAGCCGGAATCGAACCGGCACGGTGTTTCCACCGGCAGATTTTGAGTCTGCTGCGTCTACCAATTTCGCCACCCCGGCGACGCCTGTG
>JAEXJM010000047.1 GCA_023449275.1 Pseudomonadota bacterium
GCAAAAACATGCGTGTCAGACTTCAGGTCAAACCGGGTCTGATTAAAGATGATTCGAATTGAGAGGGGTTTTCGTGAAAAAGAAAACAGGACTGGTTTTTTTCCCGGCTTTTGACTATGCGATCACGCCGACCCATCCGGAGCGTGAGGAACGCCTGCTTTATACGCAGGATCAGGTGGTCGAGGAAGGTTTGCTGGACTTTGAGAACATCAAGGAATACAAGCCGGATCTGGCAAAGCCTGAAGATATCAACCGGGTGCATTTCTGTGTCCCGAATATCGATGAGATCGTCCATGCGTCCCATCTGATTTCGGTTGGCGGTACCTTGACGGCTGCCGACAAGGTCATGACCGGCGAAGTGGATAATGCGTTTGCGCTGGTTCGTCCCTGTGGACACCATTCCATGCGCGTCGTTCACGGCAGCCGCGGTTTCTGTACGCTGAACATGGAAGCGATCATGATCGAGTACATCCGCCATAAATACGGCGTGAAGAAGATTGCCGTGGTCGATACCGACTGCCATCATGGCGACGGCTCGCAGGATATTTTCTGGCATGATCCGAACACGCTGTTCATTTCCATGCATCAGGACGGCCGTACCCTGTATCCGGGATCGGGTTTCCCTGATGAAATGGGCGGCCCCAATGCGTTCGGTTCCATTGTCAACCTGCCGATGCCACCGGAAACGTGTGAAGAGGGTTTCCTCTATACGCTCGACAATATCGTCATGCCTTTGCTCGACGATTTCAAGCCTGACCTGATCATCAATTCGGCTGGACAGGACAATCATTATTCCGATCCGATTACGAACATGAAGTTCACGGCTCAGGGGTATGCCGTTCTGAACGACCGGCTGAAACCGGATCTGGCCGTTCTGGAAGGCGGTTATTCGATCGAGTCCGCGCTGCCATATATCAATACGGGTATCATTCTGGCGATGGCGGGTATGGATTACAGCCATATCAAGGAGCCGGATTACGATCCGCGCAATCAGGTGCAGTCGCAGCACATCACGAATTACCTGAAGCAGTTGAAGGACCATACGCTGGATAACTGGCGAAACAAGGAGGCGATCAAGCGCAAGTTCTACCAGAGCCAGCCGTTCCATCGCCGTAACCGCAGTATTTTCTACGATACCGACTATATCCGGGAAACCCAGACCGAGGTCGTGAGACAGTGTCCGGATTGCGGTGGTACGGTTGTGATCGACTCGCAGGCGGATTCCGGAAGAGACAGTCATATCAAGGCCGTCGCCATTCCGCGTTATGCCTGTGATGCCTGCCGGAAATGGGGCGAAGAACAGTTTGAAAAAGGCAAGAAAGAGGGGTATGCACAGGTCTTCCTGCAGGACAAGGACAAGGACCTGTATCTGGTCGACGAATAAGCCGACTGTCTGTTTTCCGACTGTACTTGTCAATGACCAAAGCCAGCATGACGCTGGCTTTGGTTTATCGGCTGTTTCACATCGCAAAACCGGTAGCGGGAAAATCCGGTTTTGTCCGATAATACGGGTTTGTCACTGTTTTTTATTGCATGTCTTATGGATTTCGATCTTTCCGTTTCGCTCATCAATGAATTGCTGCCCAATATCGACGGAAATTCTGTTCTGGCAGATCGTCTCGCATCACATGGCCTGAGTAATGGCCGGATTCTGGTGCCTGCCCATCTTTTCGATGATGAAGCCATGGAACAGTTGTGGCATCTGGCGGAAAATCATGATGACCAGGCATTGTTGTTCCAGTTGATTGGCGAAAGGAATGTAAGACGGGCAAGCGGAGGGACCTTTACCGTTCCCAATCTGGAGATGCTGGTTCCGGTGTTGAAGGAGTATCTGTCGATCGATGCCGTCGATGGCTGGCTTTACCGCCGCAACAGGGATGGTATTTTGCTGCCCTGGCTGATTGAAAGTATCGAGTATATTCCCAGGGAATATGACAAACCTTCCATGCCATATGTCTGTATCCAGTTGCTGGCCAATACGATTGCGTCTACCACGCAGATTGACGATGGCGTTCCTGAACAGTGGCGTTCGGGCATGACGAATGCCATTCTGTTTTACCAGAGGGAAATGGGCAAGCTGTCCATTCCGGAATTGTTGGCGAGCAAGGGGTTTTACAAGGAATGTCCGGAATTCAGGGAGGAATACGAAAAACAGTATCAGCGGTTCAGTCAGTTTCAGTCGTTTTACGGGAAGCAGTTCCTGGCAAGAAATTTCGGTTTCATGTTGCGGGAAGGGGAAACACCTTTATCTGAAAATCTGGAGTTTTTCCGTATTCCGCAAGGTACTGCGATCAAGTGCGTCAATGATGAGGAAATTCTTGAAAGGCGTATTGAAACACATGCCAGCAGTGGAGCGGTTATTGATGGAACGTCAGGGCAGATTCCGATTCACTGCTATCTTCAGATGTTCCATCTCGAACAGCATGAAAATTGCTGGGTGCATGTCCAGAATCTGGATGAATACCAGTACAGGCCTGAATTGAAGGACAAACTGGTTTTGCCGGAGGATCATCGCAGGCTGATCGATATCCTGACAGCGCATTCCGGAATGCTGGTCGATGACATCATCGAGGGCAAATCGGGGGGGACGACCATTTTGTGTATGGGAGCGGCTGGCCTTGGAAAAACGCTGACGGCTGAAGTCTATTCCGAGGTGGTCGGCAAACCGTTGTATCGTGTCCATTCCGGCCAGCTGGGGACGTCGGCCGAGAGTGTCGAGGCGGTTCTTTTCACTATCTTGCGACGTGCGGCGCGATGGGATGCCATATTGTTGATGGATGAGGCGGATGTCTATATCCGCCGCCGGGACAATAATCTGGAGCATAATGCGATTGTGTCGGAATTTTTGAGGACTCTGGAATATTTTGACGGTTTGCTGTTTTTGACGACCAATCGGGTCGATGATGTGGACGATGCGATTCTTTCACGTTGTATTGCCGTGATCCGTTATGAGGTGCCTCCAAGGAAGGATGCCATCAAATTATGGAAGTCCCTGTCGCAACAGTTCCAGGTCGAGCTGTCTGACAGCCTGATTGACGATCTTGTCCGCGATTTCCCGCATTCTACCGGGCGGGATATCAAGGAGTTGCTGAAGCTGACCAGTCGTCTGTGTTCCAATACGAATGAACCGGTTTCCCTTGAGGCTTTCCATC
>JAEXJM010000026.1 GCA_023449275.1 Pseudomonadota bacterium
TTTTTGCAATTTATTTTATCCCATCTGCCTAACCGCATTCATAAGCCAATAAAACGCCGCCGCTCTCGGGTTTGATTTCCCGTGAATCGGAAAAAAGCTGTCCGTTTGGACAGACTTCCCTGATCCAGTTGACGATTGGCGCCAGTTGAAGAGCTTGATTCATCAGACGCCCCCTTTCGCCAATTTATTCTCCGCCAGAACTTCTTCAAACCTGGCATCAGGTGCAACATTCATCGCCCTTAACGTATCCGCGGCCACGGCCGAGAAAACCGGTCCGGCAACCGTACCGCCGTAATGGCCCGCAGTCGGTTCGTCGATCATCACGGCAATAACGACACGCGGGTCTGAAGCAGGTGCGAATCCGACAAAGGAACCGACGTATTTACGAACGTAACGGCCGCCCTCGATCTTGTATGCCGTTCCCGTTTTACCGGCAACCCGATACCCGGAAACCTGCGCACGTCGTGCCGTACCATGCTCACTCGTCACCATTTCCAGCATCTGGCGCACGTCCTTCGCCGTTTTCTCGGAAATGATCCGCTGCCCGGCCGGAACTTCATCTCTTTTCAGGAATGAAAGCGGGATCGTATCCCCGTTACGCGCAAATATCATATAGGAATGGGCGATCTGGAACAGGGAAACCGAAATGCCATGACCGTAGCTCATCGTAGCCTGTTCAATAGGACGCCAGGATTTGTAAGGACGGACACGCCCTGCCACTGCCCCCGGGAAACCGAAGCGCGGCTGTTGTCCGAACCCGAGAGACGTGAACATCTCCCACATTTCCAGCGGCTGCATTTGAAGGGCAATCTTCGCCGTACCGATATTGGAAGATTTTTCGATCACCTGTGCAACGGAAATGGTGCCGTTCGCGTGGGTATCGCCAATCGTTGCCGTACCGATCGTCAGTTTCCCGTTACCGGTGGCGATCATCGATGTCGGCTTGACGATTCCCTTTTCCAGCGCCAGCGCCACCGGGAAGGGCTTCATGATCGAGCCCGGCTCGAAAGTATCCGTCATGGCGCGATTGCGCAACTGTGCGCCTGTCAGGCGCCGGCGGTCATTCGGATTGAAGCTCGGCAGGTTGACCATCGCCAGCACTTCGCCGGTACGCGTATCCAGCACAATGGTACTGCCGGCCTTGGCCTTGTGTTTTTCAACGGCCTCGCTCAGATACTTGTAAGCGATATACTGCAACTTGCTGTCGATGGACAAGACGAGATCCTTGCCATCCATCGGCTCACGAACCGCACGCATATCCTCGACGATATGGCCCAAACGATCCTTGATGACCCGACGACTGCCTTTTGCGCCTGCAAGCACATTCTGCGACGCCAGTTCAATTCCTTCCTGGCCGATATCCTCGACATTGGTAAAACCGACGACGTGAGCCATCACCTCGCCTTCAGGATAGAAGCGCTTGTATTCTTTTCTTGTCTGGATACCGGCAATGCCCAGCTTGACGATCTCGTCAGCCACATCGTTATCGACCTGACGTTTCAGATAGACGAAGCTTCTGTCCGAATCGAGCTTGGCATAAAGACTGCTTTCAGTCATGCCGAGCAGGGAGGCCAGCCTGCTGATTTTTTCCCTGGGTTGCGTCAGGACGTCTTCCGGAATAGCCCAGATCGCCTTGACAGGAACACTGGAAGCGAGCACATGCCCGTTTCTGTCGAGAATCTTGCCGCGTGTCGCCGGCAACTCAAGCGTTCTGGCATACCGGGATTCACCCTGCTTCTGCAAAAAATCCGTTGAAATACCCTGCAGCCATAACGCCCGTGCAATCAGACCGGCAAATGCCAGAAACAGCATAAAAAGGACTAGCCTTGAACGCCATGGAGACAAATTGACCCTGAGTTCCGGAGTCGCGGAAAAAGACACCCCCTTTGCCGCAGCAACACGCGAATTTTTCATGAATTTCATATTGCGTATCATGGTGGTGTCATTTTCAAATATTGAGTATTGGCCGGTGTCACACGAATCATGTTCAACTCCTTAACCGCTTTTTCTTCAATCCGTGCATGTTTACTCAACGTCGATTGTTTCAACTGCAATTGCGACCATTCGATTTCCAGCTGCCTCGCCTGCGATTGCGCAAACTCCAGAGCGATAAACAGCTTTCGGGCCTGATACTGGGAATTCACCAGCAACAGGGCCGATACAACCAGCAAAACCGCCAGAATGAGAGGCAACCTAAGCTTCATTCCGGCATCCATTTCCTGCCGAAACCCGCTTTGCAATACGCAAAATAGCCGAACGTGAGCGTACGTTTTTACTCACTTCGGCCTTCGAGGGTTTTTGCTTGCCCAGTAATTTCATTTCAGGCTGTGGCAAATCAACCGCCTTGATGGGAAGACGACGATCCGGCATGTCCACCGTCGCCTTGCCCGATAAAAACCGCTTTACTACCCGGTCTTCCAGAGAATGGAAACTGATGACCGACATACGCCCGTTCAGCCGCAAATGCTGCCAGGCTGCCTGCAGGCCTATCTCCAATTCCTCCAGCTCTCTGTTGATGAAAATCCGTATAGCTTGAAATGTGCGCGTGGCCGGATTTTTGCCCTTTTCAAAAGTCTTGACTGCCCCTGCCACGATTTCGGCAAGTTGTTTCGTACTATCAATGGGCTTGATGGTCCTGCAAGCAACAATCGCCTTTGCAATCTGAAAAGCAAACCGTTCTTCCCCATACTGATGAATAACCTCCGCTATTTTTTCTTCCGATTCAACGGCCAGCCATTCGGCCGCAGACAATCCTCTGGTGGAATCCATACGCATATCGAGCGGGCCATCCAGGCGAAAACTGAAACCGCGTGCAGCGTCCTCTACCTGTGGCGATGAAATACCGAGATCAAGTAAAATTCCGTCAATCATCCCGATGCCCTTTTCTTCAAGAACCTCGCCCAGATCCGCGAAACTCTTATGCACGATTTCAAAACGCGGATCAGTTATTTTCTCCGCTGCCAGAATAGCTTCCGGATCCTTGTCGAATGCGATAAGTCGCCCTTTTCCCCCCAAACGTTCAAGAATTAATCTGCTGTGTCCTCCACGACCAAACGTTCCATCAACAAAAATTCCATCAAGTCGATCACCTTCAATTGCCAGGGCATCTACTGCTTCTTTCAGCAATACCGAATCATGAGTCAATTCCGGCACGTTATTTCACCCTGACACTTAAAATGAAAAATCCTGCAAGGCCTCTGGCATTCCGGAAGCGATCGCTTCCGATTCGTTTTCCTGCAATTTCGCCGCATCCCAGATTTCAAAATGACTGCCCATGCCCAACAACATCACGTCCCTTGTCAGGCCTGCTGCCTGACGTAACTCAGGCGCAATCAGAATCCTGCCCGCAGAATCGATTTCCACATCTGAAGCGCTTCCCAGGAAAATCCGCTGCCATGCACGCGCAGACATCGGCCAGGCAGCAATTTTTTCACGATGACTTTCCCAGACAGGGCGAGGGAAAAACAAAAGGCAACCATGCGGATGACGCGTCAGTGTCACACGCCCGTCACATTGAAGTGACAGCGCATCACGATGCCTGGCAGGAATGACCATCCTCCCCTTCGCATCCAGACTGATCGACGACGCCCCTTGAAACACGCTTGCCATCCTTTCAGACCATCCGTTAAAAAACGCAACAGATTATAAAATTTATCCCACAAAAACACACTATTTCACACTTTCACCCACTTTATTAGATGCGTTATACGGGGTCAAGAGCTTTTTGTTAATAAATTGAAAAATTCTTAATGAAGTCAATGACTTACACGATGATAGCGTGCAACATCGCAAAATAAATAGCCAAATAAATTAACCACTTAGAGGGCACATTGAAAGCACAATCTCATACAAACACATGGGTTTGTAAAAAATCAAATACTTTGCAATTGGTGTAAACGCAACTCAGCAGTAAGAAAGGAAACAAAAAAAGACCGTTTCCAGAAAAAAAGGGGGAACGAGAAAACAGGAAGTATAAGAAAATAAAGCAAGCCGATAGGCCGGATTCTGTTACGGTACCTCAAGCGGCACTATGACAGCCATTCATCTAGGTACAGGATTACTCCTGCACTCGAGCTTCCTACCCGCACGCTCCGCGGACCGCCTCATCGCGTGCCTATTTGGAATTGCACCAGGTGGAGGTTGCCGCGTTTCACCGTAACTCAATACGCTCGTCTCTGTGGCCCTGTTCCTCGCCTTTCAGCGGACGGCCGTTAACCGTCACCCTGTCCTGTGGTGTCCGGACCTTCCTCCCGTTCCCTTTGCAAGGCATCGGAAACCGGCGGCTGTCTGGCTTGCTTCGGAGCCTATTTTACAGGGAATGGACAAACAATGCCAAAAGCATTTCAGCTGTAGTCCCCCCAGGTTATCGTCCGCATGATTGAGCGATAAATCAGAAACGCCGTGCCATACCAGAGACGCCTGTACCAGGGGCGATTGGCAAAGCTCTCCGGACAGATCCTGACTGCATCGGACAAGGCGGTCTCAATATCTTCGCGAAGTGTCCTGGCAAAACCGGCATCCCTGATGACGACATTGGCTTCATGATTCAAAAACAGCGAGAGTCCATCACAATTGCTGGAACCGACGGTCGCCCATATGTCATCGATCACAGCGACTTTTCCATGGAACTGGGTCTTGTTATATTCAAACACCTTTATCCCGCTTTTCAGCAATTTGGGATAAAAAGACTGTGCCACGGAATCCTGAACCCAGAACTCGCCACTGCCGATCAGAATGATGACTTCCACTCCTCTGGAAGCCGCAGAAGCCAGCGCATTCCTGAAACGCCGTCCGGGAGCGAAGTATGGCGTTGCCAGTATGACTTGTTTTCGCGCCTGCCCCATCGCCCGCAGATAGGCGCGCTGGATAGTCCGCCGGTTTCTGAAATTGTCCCGGACGATAAAACCGGCCAGTGCCGCCTTTGTTCGCCAGAACCTTTCACGGGTACGAATGATAGCGCGATACCGGTCGAAGCGATCCCATAAAGTCCGCTTGCCTGTCTGCTCCCACAGGCGGATGGCTTCCTGATAAATCCGCATCGACAGCGGCCCTTCTATCTGGACAGCAAAATCCTGCCTGGGATAAGTCAACAGGGATTTCTTGTTATAGTCATAACGGTAATCATTCAGGATATTGATGCCCCCGACAAAAGCGATCTGATGATCCACCACACAAATTTTCCGGTGAAGACGGACAAATCCCCTCAAAAACCATCGGTTGAATACATGACATTCGATACCTGCGGCAAGAAATTCGCGATTCAGCAGGCGACACAACTTCCGTCCCGTCCCGAGCCAGTCAAGGATCACATGCACCTGAACGCCTCTTGCCGAAGCTCTCTTCAGCGCATCGATCACCCTGCGACCGACCTCGTCCGGATAAAAAATATAGGTCTCAAGATAAATCTCTGAATGTGCATGTTCGATCGCGTCAAGCAAAGCCGGAAAAAAATCCCCGCCATTCTGCAATAGCGTCAGATGATTGTCGGTAGTGTAGCTGACGACGCGCATTCCTTCTATTTGATCCGCAAAGAAGCGACCAGTGGCGCATGGTCCGACAGCGACGTCCATGGCGATCCCTGCATGACACTGGCAGAATCGACCTCAAAACCGCGAACGTAAATCCGGTCCAGCCTGAAAAAAGGAAATAAAGCCGGAAAGGTTCTTGCAGGCATCGGCTTTGGAAGCTTGCCCGTCAACCGGGGAAAATAATTTCTCTTCCCGTTTTCTTTCATGTCCAGTTCATCGAACACTTCCTTTACCTGCAACGTCCTCATCAGGAATCCGGACAGCTTGTTGTTCCAGTCATTGAAGTCACCTGCAATGATCACCGGGGCATCCTTGGGCGCGGAAGCCTGCACAGTCCGGATCAGGGCACGTGTCTGCCGGATGCGGCTGCCGTTGAACAACCCCAGATGGATGACATAACAATAGACTTTGGTTTCCGGTGTTTGCAAAACGCAGTGAAGAATCCCCCGCGACTCCATCGCATGGTCTGATACATCCTTGTTGAACTGGGAAACGATCGGATACGTACTCAAAAGCGCATTGCCATGATGCCCATAATCGTAAACGGCGTTTTTGCCATAGGCACAGTAGAGCGAATCGCCGGCAAGATAGGCATGCTGCCCCTGTTCCTGCCACAAGAGCGCCTGACGATTCGAGGTCAGGTCATGGCGCCCCTGAACTTCCTGAAGAAAAATGACATCGGCACTTAAAGACCGGATAGATCTTTTCAGCTCCTGAATGATGGGCCGATGGTCGATCGACGCCCCTTTATGAATATTGTAAGTTGCAATACGAAGTTCCATGTCACCCCTTGTAAAACTTACATGCCGAATTGAACGATTCCGGCCGGGGATCGGCCCACTTCCGGAATCAATAATGAAAAGAATATTGAATCATTATTTCCAATATGCATATTGTACTTTGTAAAAAACTTTAGGGTGTAATGCCTGAATATGCAATTTTCAGCCATTACAGGACAGTTTCGGGGATAATAGAGCCCGTTCAATTCAGGCGATCTTTCAATGCGACTTTTGTATTCGTTAATCTGGTGGCTTATATTGCCCCTGGCTGTTTTGCGGCTTTACATACGAGGCCGCAAGGAGCCGGGCTATCGCCAGCATATTCCGGAACGCCTCGGTTTTTTTCCGTCCATCGCATCGTCACCGCAACGAATCTGGGTACACGCCGTATCGGTCGGCGAAACCCGTGCAGCCGAACCACTGGTTCGTGCACTCCTTTCCCGTTATCCGGATTGCGATATCCTGTTGACGCACATGACTCCCACCGGCCGGGCAACCGGACATTCGCTATTCGGAACGGAGAAAAGACTCACACAGGTTTATCTTCCTTATGACACGAACTGGATGATGAGCCGCTTCATCCGGCACTACCGGCCAGCACTTTGTATCCTGCTCGAAACCGAGATATGGCCCAACCTGATTGCACAATGCGTCAAACACCATGTTCCCCTTGCGCTTGTCAATGCCCGTCTGTCCGAGAGATCCCTGAAAAAAGGCAAAAAAATCGAATCGATTATGAACGAGGCTGCCCGGGGCTTTTCAGTGGTCGCTGCACAAACCCGGACGGATGCCGATCGCCTTTCCCTGTTCGGTGCGAACAATATCGCTGTAACCGGCAGTGTCAAGTTCGACATTACCCCTCCGGAAGAAGCCGTCAATAAAGGCAAAATGCTCCGGAAATGTATCGGTGAGCGACCTGTACTGATGTGTGCCAGTACGCGTGATGGAGAAGAAGAACTGATACTCGACGCACTGGACAAACTCGACAGCAAGGCATTGCTCCTGCTCGTTCCCCGCCATCCACAGCGGTTCGAAGAAATTGCCGGACAGATTCAGGCGCGAAAAATACACATGACCAGACGTTCACAACTGAATGAACTCTCCTCTTCAACCATGTCAAAGGATGTCCGTATTCTGCTCGGCGATTCGATGGGAGAAATGTTCATGTATTATGCCGCCTGCGATGTCGCCTTCATTGGCGGTAGCCTCAAGAAACTGGGTGGGCAAAACCTGATCGAAGCCTGTGCACTGGGCAAACCGGTATTGATCGGCCAGCACACCTTCAACTTCGAAGCCATTACACAAGATGCCGTCAAGGCAGGCGCAGCCCTCCGTATCCAGACAGCCGTAGAAATGATGGATGAGGCAAACAGCCTGTTCCGTCAGGGCTGGTTGCGCAATGAAATGGGAATGAAAGCGCAGGAATTCGCAGAAAGCCAGCATGGCGCAACCGATCGCACGATGGCATTGCTTGCGCCGCTGCTCGAAAAAAAATAAGCCTTATTTCGCTTCGAGCGGTATGGCAAATGTCAGTGCCGTTCCGTTATCGCCGGTCGAAATCCTGAATTCACCATTCAGCATTCCGATCCGTTCACGGATTCCGGCAAGACCATATGATTTGATCTTTCTGTTTCGTACTTTAGGCATGCCGATGCCATTGTCGGAAACCTTCAACACAAGCGTTTCCGTGTTGCCGTCCAACTGAACGCTCACCTTGCTGGCTTTGGCATGCTTGACGATATTCGTCAGCGCTTCCTGAAGCACCCGAAACAAAACTGTCGCCCGCTCATCATCCAGTTCCAGATTGTCATCGTGCGTCTCGAAAGTGCATTCAATACCATGCTGGCGGGTAAAATCCTTCGCCTGCCATTCAAGGGAAGCGACCAGCCCCAGATCCATCACGGCGGGCCGCAGATTGTTGATCAGATGACGGACACTCTTGACCGTTGAATCAAGCTGTCCAAGCACTTCGTCGATACGCTCCGAACGTTTGTCCGTTGAATCGAAAACTTTCTGCTTCAACAAGTTCACTTCGATCCGCAGCGCCAGCAGACGCTGGCCCAGTTCATCGTGAATTTCACGCGCTATCCGCTTGCGCTCATCCTCCCTGATCTTTTCATGATGCTCGATCAGTTCCCGCAATTCTTCTTCATCGACAACCGTACCCTGGAAAATCATATTTTTCTCACCGTCAAAAGCACCCCGTCATCCACGATCAAAGCCTGATAAAGTGTTCCCTGTAATATTTCAGCTCATCGATGGATTCCATGATATCCGCCAGAGCCGTATGTTTTTGCAATTTTCTGAAACCGTCGACCAGTTCAGGTTTCCAGCGACGTGCCAGCTCTTTCAGGGTCGATACGTCCAGATTGCGGTAATGGAAATACGCTTCGAGTTTCGGCATCGTTTTTGCCATGAAACGACGATCCTGACAAATCGTGTTGCCACACATGGGGGATTTTCCCCTGGGAACATAGGTCTCCAGAAATTCGATAACCGCATCCTCGGCCATCGCTTCGGTGATGTTGGATGCCTTGACCCGATCGATCAGGCCGGAACGTCCATGTGTGCCCTTGTTCCACGCGTCCATACCGTTCAAAATCGCATCGGACTGGTGAATGGCATAAACCGGTCCTTCAGCCAGCACGTTCAGGTCCGGATCGGTCACTACGACAGCCACTTCGATAATCCGGTCGGTTTCAGGATCGAGGCCCGTCATTTCGAGGTCAACCCAAATCAAATTCATTTCATTGCGCAATTTTTTACCGCCGTTATTTTGAGCTGACGCTGGTTGCGATTCCTGAGCTTGTGACATAATTTCATTCCTTAATGACATAATCGAGCATTTTCTCACAAGGACAAAATGTCAGCATCCGCGTTTACGCAATTATTCATATTTTTTCTGATTTTGACTTTCGTTGTGCGTTTCTGCTTGTCTTTACGGCAGATACGCTACATCAGGGCCCATCAGGAAAAAGTGCCGGAACAGTTCGCGGCCAGTATTTCTCCGGATTCCCACCGGAAGGCGGCTGGGTATACGGTTGCCAAAACGCGGTTTTCACTTGTATCGCTGATTGTCGAAACGGTTGTATTGCTCGGCTTCACTCTTTTCGGTGGTCTGGAAAAACTCTCGAATCTGGTATTTTCCTATACAGATAACGCCATGATCTACCAGATCGCCATGATCGCTCTGGCCAGTATCATCGCAGGCGCAATCGATCTTCCAGTTGACTATTACCGGCAATTCGTTATTGAAGAAAAATTCGGCTTCAATAAAATGACGCCGGCGCTCTTTGCCGACGATATCGTCAAAAGTATGCTGCTGGGTATCCTCATCGGCTTGCCGGTAATCTGGGTTCTGCTGGCCGTGATGGGACAGGCCGGGGTATGGTGGTGGCTTTATGCATGGATTCTGTGGACGGTTTTCCAGTATCTGATGCTGTTTCTTTACCCGACATTCATTGCACCGCTCTTCAACAAATTCACCCCGCTTCAGGACGAAGAACTCCGCCGGAAAATCGAAGGTCTCATGCAACGCGTCGGATTCCAGTCCAAAGGCCTCTTTGTCATGGACGGCTCCAGACGGAGTGCTCATGGAAACGCATACTTCACCGGTTTCGGTGCCGCCAAACGGGTCGTCTTTTTCGACACCCTGATCGAAAAACTGACGCCGGAAGAGATAGAAGCGGTACTGGCTCACGAACTCGGCCATTTCCGCCTGAAACACGTCATGAAACGCATGCTTGTTTCCAGTGTGCTGTCGCTGGTCTTTCTTGCCATACTCGGCTATCTCAAAAACCGGAACTGGTTCTATGCCGGACTTGGCATCGATTCCATACCGCCAGGCGGCAGTGATGCTGTTGCACTGATCCTGTTTGCCCTGACATTGCCTGTTTTTACTTTCTTTCTGTCGCCTCTGATGGCCATCAGTTCGCGTCGGCATGAATTCGAGGCAGACGCATTTTCAGCACAATATACAAAAGCGGACGATCTGGTTCACGCTCTGGTCAAAATGTATCAGGACAACGCCTCGACACTGACGCCTGACCCGGTTCATTCCACGTTTTACGACACCCATCCCCCTGCCAGCCAGAGAATCAGGCATTTACTGGAGCATTCATGACGAAGAACACGATTCACGCCCGGGTCATTGCCGCACACGGACGCCATTATCTGGCAAGCACAGGCAATGAAATGCTCCATTGTGTGACACGCGGCAAGAAAAGCGATGTCGCTGTCGGAGACAGCGTCAACGTCATGCCGACAGCAAAGGGACAGGCTGTCATCGAATCCATTCAGGAACGACGTTCCCTGCTTTACCGCTCGGACCAGTACAAATCCAAATTACTGGCAGCCAATGTCGACCAGCTGTTTATCGTGATTGCCACGGAACCCGGGTTTTCCGATGACCTGATATCCCGCGCACTCGTCGCTGCCGAAGCAGCGGACATCGAAGCGCACCTTATCCTGAACAAGATCGATATCACCGGCCAGCTTGAAAAGGCACGCCAGCGTGCCGGTTCTTACGCCGACCTCGGCTATCCGCTCCATGAAGTGTCGGCGACCGGACTTCCTGAAACAACGGTTTCGGTCTTATTGCCGTTAATCGAAGGCCGGAAAACCATTCTGATCGGGCAATCCGGCATGGGCAAATCATCCATCGTCAATTTGCTGGTACCCGGCGCCGATATCGCCACCCGTGAAATCTCGACCGTCCTCAATTCCGGAAAACATACCACGACGTTCACCCGGATGTACCTTATGGATGAAAACACAGCGGTCATCGATTCACCGGGCTTCCAGGAATTCGGACTCTATCACCTGACGGAAGGCATGCTCGAACGGGCATTTCGTGAATTCAGACCATATCTCGGACACTGCCGTTTTTACAATTGCCATCACCTGACCGAACCAGGATGTGCCATTCTTGAAGCGGTGGAAAAGGGAAAAATTTCACCCATGCGCCATGATCTGTACAGACAGCTTGTGCACGAATCGGGACAGAAGGTATTCTGAAAACGTTTACGATGAAGCGCCGTTTTCTGGAAAACCGGTTATATTCATGATAAAAATACCTGAAAAAATGACGAAGAAAACCGTTTTTTTTAAAATTTCAGAAAATCAACTATAATCAAATATTAAAAATGATCACGCGGCACACTTTTAGTCGCCTCAGTCGTATATGACAATAAAACACTATCTTCAATTTTCCGATTTAACACTGGCCGAATACGAATACCTGATCAAGCGCGCGCACATCATCAAGCGCAAATTCAAGAATTACGAGCCGTACCATCCCCTTCTCGACCGTACACTGGTCATGGTATTCGAGAAAAGCTCCACCAGAACACGTCTCTCTTTCGAAGCCGGCATGCACCAGCTTGGCGGTACCGCCATCTATCTCAATACGCGCGACAGCCAGTTGGGCAGAGGTGAGCCGATTGAAGACGCGGCACAGGTCATGTCCCGCATGTCCGATATCATCATGGTCCGGACTTTCGGTCATGAAATCATCGAACGGTTTGCTGCCTACTCCCGCGTCCCTGTCATCAATGGCTTGACGAATGAACACCACCCATGCCAGGTGTTGGCGGACGTATTCACCTTTATCGAACATCGCGGTTCAATCAAGGGCAAGACGGTCACCTGGATCGGCGACGCCAACAATATGCTGTACTCCTGGCTGCAAGCCGCGGAAGTATTCGGTTTTCATGTCAATGTCTCGACTCCGAAAGGTTACGACATCGACTTCAAGCTGGTCTCCCCGGATCACAGTCACTTCACGCAATTCGACAATCCTGCCGACGCATGCGCAGGCGCCCATCTGGTCACGACCGACGTATGGACAAGTATGGGATTCGAGGAAGAAAATGCCGTCCGGAAGAAAGCGTTCGCCAACTGGAACGTCGATTCCGACAAGATGAGCCGTGCGGCACCCGATGCTTTGTTCATGCATTGCCTGCCTGCCCATCGTGGCGAAGAAGTGACAGCTGACGTCATTGACGGCCCCCAATCTGTCGTCTGGGATGAAGCCGAAAACAGGCTGCATGTCCAGAAAGCCCTGCTTGAGTATCTCGTCAAAGGCAAGGTTGAAGAATAACAAGTTTCCCTGTCATGCAAGGCGTGACAGGGAATTTTCCCTGGCTGTCCCGTTTTCCCGACCCCGAATATGTTTCCGTTTTACCTGAAACGGCATAAAATGGGCATTTACGCAATCTGAACGATTTTCCAGATTCGAATTCCGGATTCCTTTCAAACTGAAACAATCGAAAGACACTCTATGAGCGACATTAAAAAAGTTGTCCTGGCCTACTCTGGTGGTCTGGATACCTCCGTCATCCTGAAATGGCTGCAAGACACCTATCAATGTGAAGTGGTCACCTTTACCGCCGACCTCGGACAGGGCGAAGAACTCGATCCGGCCCGCCAGAAAGCCCTCAAGTTCGGCATCAAGCCTGAAAACATCTTCATTGATGACCTGCGCGAAGAATTCGTCCGCGACTTCGTTTTCCCGATGTTCAGGGCCAATACGATTTACGAAGGCGAATATCTGCTGGGTACCAGTATCGCCCGCCCGCTGATCGCGAAAAGGTTGATCGAAATCGCCCGCCAGACCGGTGCCGATGCCATCGCTCACGGCGCTACCGGCAAAGGCAATGATCAGGTTCGTTTCGAACTGGGTGCCTACGCTCTGATGCCAAACATCAAGATCATCGCCCCATGGCGCGAATGGGATCTTCTGTCCCGGGAAAAACTGCTGAAATACGCAGAAGACGCCGGTATCGAAATCGACATGAAACACAAACAGGGTGGCGCACCTTATTCCATGGATGCCAACCTGCTGCACATCAGCTATGAAGGCAGACATCTGGAAGACCCGAACGCCGAACCGGAAGCCTCCATGTGGCGCTGGACAGTCAGCCCTGAAGAAGCTCCGGATCAGGCTGAATACATCGATGTCGAATTCGAAAAAGGCGATATCGTCGCCATCAACGGCAAGCGCATGTCTGCAGCAAGCGTTCTGACCGAACTGAACCGTCTGGGCGGCAAGCATGGTATCGGCCGTCTGGATCTGGTTGAAAACCGCTACGTCGGCATGAAATCCCGCGGCTGTTATGAAACCCCGGGAGGCACCATCATCCTGACCGCTCACAGAGCCATCGAATCCCTGACACTGGACCGTGAAGTCGCCCATCTGAAAGACGATTTGATGCCACGTTACGCCTCGATGATCTATAACGGTTACTGGTGGGCCCCCGAACGTGTCGCCCTGCAAAAACTGATCGACCATACCCAGGAACACGTCAACGGTACCGTTCGCCTGAAGCTGTACAAGGGCAACGTCATTGTTGTCGGCCGCGATTCCAGGTCCGACTCGCTGTTCGATTCGACCATCGCGACTTTCGAGGACGATGCAGGTGCGTACGACCAGAAAGATGCAGCAGGGTTCATCAAACTGAACGCCCTGCGTCTGCGTATCGCCGCAAAAGCCCGCCAGAAATAAGTGAAGTGCCCCAAAAAGTTAGACGCGCACTGTCCGATATGGGAAAGAGTCCGGAATTGAACCGGACTCTTTTTTTATGTGGGATTTGAATTTTGAACTCTGTCACCCATTCTGGGCCAATATGAGCAGATGAAAGGGTAACTCTCTCAATGCTATCGCTTCAGGAAATCCTTTCATTTCAGAACGGCTGCACTTCATCGCCAGACACTTCAGATAAACAGAAACGGCTCGGGAAACCGAACCGTTTCTGTGCGAGTTTCCGGGATATCAGAAACTGTAACGCAAACCGCCACTGACCTGATAGGTCGTGCGCACCGGACTGCCTGCCGTGGTTTCGACTTCACCATATACCGACAATTTCTTGTTGATATTCCAGGTTCCACCGAGAGCGAACTCACCCCATGTTCCACCCATTTCTTCGGTGTAGCTTCGAACATTTCCACCTTTGCTGACCCGGGTTTTGGCATCCCCTTCCCAGTCATGCAATACACTGGCCTTGATATAGGCACTTCCTGCCTTGTCGGGCGATACCCAGCCTGCGGCAATGCCCAGACGGCCAACTGTCGTGTCGATTCCGTCCTGTTTGACGTCAACTCCGGCACTGGTTCTGTAGTTGACGCCGTTCAGGTGTCCGATCATGAGTTCGGCCTGCGGTTCGATATAGTAGTTCGTGTTGGCAATACCCAGTCTCCAGCCGTATTCGACACTGGCACTGGTTCCCCATGTATCATAACTGCCCGATGCAGCGGTTCCGCTCATGTTGTACAGGTCGAATTCGGTGTCGAGTTTGTGCCGCTTGACGATAACGTCGACATATTGGCCGTCGTCGTTTACCCATCCACCATAGAGGCCGAAGGAATAGTTCTTGTCGTCGGTCGAGCCGTTATCGAGTTTGCCGTCTCCATCTGTATAGCTGGCGGTACCGCCTACATAGAAGTTGCCAATGCGGTGATCCGCACCGACTTGCAAGGTCTGGTAAGTATTGTGGATGCTCTTGTATTCGCTTTGACCCGCGATGGCTCTGGCCCATATACCGTCACTTTTCGGCATGGTTCGCAAATCGCCCATACGTTTTGATACGTCGTTGGTCTGCGCACGGAAGGTCAAGAAGTTCATCGCACCGATTTTTTGCAGGCTGTCTGTAACCGTGTTTTTGGCTTCTGAAGACTCGGTGACTTTATTGCCAACGCTCGTAACACTCATTTTACCTGCAACGTCACCTTCATCAAAGGTCGTAGTAGTAGTAGTAGTAGTATCACCTGCTATATAAAACTGATTTTCAACCAGATTCGCGGCAGCAGCTGCACCGGACAGGGTATCTGTAACGTCGCCGGACATGCGTACGGATACGCTTTTTCCAGCAGCATTATTAATGGTCAGCAGTTTGCCTTCAGTTGCTGTATGGTCAAATGCTAGATTGACGGTGTTAGTGTCCTCATTAATACTTTTTACTGTCAGTGTACGCTCACCACTCAGTCCCAGTGTGGAGCCACTGTCCTGTTTCAGGTTCTGCACTTCCAGACCGCCAGTGCCCGAAATGGTCAGTGTCGAGCTTGTCATCTCCACCTTATTCAGGTTGCTGCCATCCAGCTGTAATACTTCGTTCTGGTTAGTAAGGCTGTCTACCGTCAGATTGTTCTGATAGTTATTTTCAGCCAGTACTACCTTACCTTCGATGTGGGAATCGTCTTTCAGAGTCAGATTCAGCGTATCATTTCCAGTACCACCAGAACTGAAAACCATTTGGATTGCGTTTCCGTCCTTGCCAGCACGAATCACACCACTATTGGTGATGTTGGTCGTAATATTCTTAGCAGTAGTTCCTTCATTGACATCGGTATTGGTGTTGTTTTCAACCTTAATACCGGTACCATTTTCTCCAGCATCAATTGTGCCTTTGTTGATTATGTTGGTACTGTCGGCATTCGTCGAAAGAATACCAGTGGAGCCACTTGTAGTAGCGACAATCTTACCAGCCGTCCCGTTCGTGAATGTATTATTCCCAACCTCACTGAACAGAACGCCAGTTGCCTCCTCACCTTCGAGGTGGATGGTACCGTTATTGGTACCGTTGGATTGCTTCCAGTTTTCTTCGGGAGTACCAGCAACCCCTGTACCGGCTAACTCCATAGCGACACCTTTGCCTATAACAGAAATGATACCGTTATTGGTGAGTATCGCAGCATTCTTACCGCCCGTTCCGCTCGTCATCCCGTATGCGTTTTTGACGACAATCGTTCCATTATTGATTGCGGTTGATCCCGCTTCAACCCAGATGGCTTTATTACGGTAAAAATAAGTTTCATCACCATCTACATAGATATTGCCTTCGTTTGTAAACGTACCCTCGTTGCTAACACCAATCGCAGCTGTTCTGCCTCCGTTATTCGGTGCTGTCAACCAGATAACTCCTGAAGCGGTATTTTCTTCACCAGCATAATTCTTTCCGGAGACATTTGCATTTGCATCAACATTACTAAAATTAAAATGAATCTTATCAGGAAGGTCGTCGGCATAATCAGGATTAGTAATGAAAGTTACATCATTAGGTAACTCTTGCCATGCAGTATCCGCCGCCATTGAAACGCCAGGCAATGCCACTGCCAACGCAGCAGCCAGTAGTGACAGTTTTAATTTACTGATGTGTGATGAGG
>JAEXJM010000039.1 GCA_023449275.1 Pseudomonadota bacterium
TAAAAAGGAGAATGACAATGCCAAAGATGGCTGCCAATTTGTCCATGCTGTTTAATGAAGTTCCTTTCATGGACCGTTTTGACGCTGCTGCCAAAGCAGGTTTCAAAGGTGTGGAATTCCTGTTCCCATATGCATTCAATCTGGATGAAATCGCAGAAAAACTGCAGAAGAACAATCTGGAACTGGTTCTGCACAATTTGCCTGCAGGTAACTGGGAAGCAGGCGAACGCGGTATCGCCTGCCATCCTGACCGTGTAGGTGAATTCCAGGACGGTGTCGGCAAGGCGATCAATGCCGCCAAGAAACTGGGTGTCAAACAGGTCAATTGCCTGTCCGGCCCAGTTCTTCCCGACGTGTCGGAAGACAAATTGCGCGCCACCTTTGTCGATAATCTCAAATTCGCGGCCGGCAAGCTGAAAGCCGAAGGTATTCGTCTGGTTACCGAGCCGGTCAATACGTTCGATATGAAGAACGCATTTTTGAATCGTACCCAGCAGGCGGTCGATATCATTCGTGATGTCGGATCGGACAACCTGTTCATCCAGTACGATATCTATCACATGCAGCGTATGGAAGGCGAGCTGGCCAATACCATCAAGGCCAACCTGCCGTTGATCAAGCATATGCAGCTGGCTGACAATCCTGTCCGTAATGAACCAGGCACCGGTGAAATCAATTACCACTTCCTGTTCAAGTTCATTGACGATATCGGATACGATGGCTGGATCGGTTGCGAATACAAACCAAAAACCACTACTGTCGAAGGTTTGGGCTGGCTGAAAGAATACAACGTTAAATAATTGACGAAAACGACAACGAAATAATTGGAGAAAATAATGGCAAATCTGGGTTTTATCGGTCTGGGTATCATGGGCGTGCCAATGGCAGTCAATCTGCAAAATGGCGGCAATCAACTGTTCGTTAACGATAAAAAGGCTCCTCCGGCTGCTTTGATCGACGGTGGCGCGAAAGCTTGCGCAACCGGCGCTGAAGTCGCAAAGAACGCTGACATCATCTTCATCATGGTTCCGGATACACCTGACGTTGAAGCTGTCCTGTTCGGTGAAAACGGTGTGGCGCAGGGGCTGTCCGCTGGCAAGATCGTTGTCGACATGAGCTCCATCTCCCCAATCGCCACCAAGGAATTTGCCAAGAAGATCAATGATCTCGGTTGCGAATATCTGGATGCCCCTGTCTCCGGCGGTGAAGTCGGTGCCAAGGCTGGTTCCCTGACCATCATGGTCGGCGGCAAGGAAGAAACCTTCAACAAGGTCAAACCCCTGTTTGAACTGATGGGCAAAAACATTACCCTGGTAGGCGGCAATGGCGATGGCCAGACCACCAAGGTCGCCAACCAGATCATCGTTGCACTGAACATTCAGGCTGTTGCCGAGGCTCTGCTGTTCGCTTCCAAGGCCGGTGCCGATCCTGCCAAGGTTCGTCAGGCCCTGATGGGTGGTTTCGCTTCTTCCCGTATTCTGGAAGTTCATGGTGAACGCATGATCAACCGTACTTTCAATCCGGGTTTCAGAATCAATCTGCATCAGAAAGATCTGAACCTGGCTCTGCAAGGCGCCAAGTCTCTGGGCATTTCCCTGCCTAATACGGCTACGGCACAGGAACTGATGAATGCCTGTGCTGCAAACGGCCTCTCCGGAATGGACCATTCCGCATTGTGCCGTGCAGTAGAAATCATGTCAGCTCACGAAATTGCCAAAGCATAAATCTGACATTCCAGTATTACCCGGCGAGGGTCGAGCCTTCGCCGGGATAATTCACCCAAGGCCATCAAATCGAATGCGGAATGACATCGCCCAAAGCGAGGTTTTTGCGTTTGCCGTTTGATGGTTTTTTTATTCAGGATTGATTGTGATGATGCCTATCGATAATCCCAAACAGTTTTTGCTGGACCTGTATTCCAGCGCTATCTCGGCTGTGAGTGCCGCAAAATGTCTGCCGCAATATTTACCGAAACCTGTACCGGGAGGCAGAACAATTGTCATTGGCGCGGGCAAGGGCGCTGCTGCCATGGCAAAAGCTGTGGAAGATCACTGGGACGGCGATCTTTCCGGACTCGTTGTCACTCGATATGAACATGGCCTTCCATGTAAACATATTGAAGTGGTCGAGGCATCTCATCCTGTTCCGGATGCTGCCGGTCGGGACGCAGCCAAACGTATGCTGGAAATGGTGAAAGGGCTGACTGAAAAAGATCTGGTGATCTGTCTGATTTCCGGAGGCGGTTCGGCACTTTTGGCATTGCCTGCGAAAAACATTACTCTGGAAGAAAAACAGCAGATCAATCGCAAATTGCTCCGAAGCGGTGCCAGCATTTCGGAAATGAATTGCGTCAGAAAACATCTTTCAGACATTAAAGGTGGCCGTCTGGCACTTGCCTGTACGCCTGCCAAGGTCGTTACCCTGCTGATTTCCGATATTCCGGGCGATGATCCCGGCATTATCGCCAGCGGGCCGACATTGCCAGACCCGACGACGTGTGAAGACGCACTGGCCATCCTGAAAAAATATCAGATCGATGTGCCTGAAAATGTCACCAGACATCTGGAGTCCGGAGACGGTGAAACGCCGAAACCGGGCGATCCCCGCTTTGCGCGAAATGAAAGCCATATTATCGCAACGGCGCAGGATGCTCTGGAGGCAGCTGCCGATATGGCTCGCGCTGAAGGTATCACTCCTTATATTCTTTCTGATCGCATTGAAGGCGAATCACGTGATATCGCGTTGATGCATGCGGCGATGGCAAAACAGGTCATCGATCGTAACCAGCCCTTTGAAAAACCGTGTGTGATCATTTCCGGTGGTGAAACGACGGTAACGGTCAAGGGTAACGGTCGTGGCGGTCGTAACGCGGAGTTCTTGCTGAGTCTGGCGATTGCACTGGACAAGGAACCCGGTGTGTATGCGATTGCATGTGATACGGACGGTATTGATGGTTCTGAAGACAATGCAGGGGCGGTTTATGCACCTGATTCTGTTGCCCGTGCGGAAGAGAAGGGAATGCGTCCCCGAAAATTGCTGGAAAATAACGACGGCTATGGTTTCTTCGATGCACTGGGTGATTTGATTGTTACCGGACCATCGAGGACCAATGTCAATGATTTTCGCGCGATATTGATTATTTAAGAGAAAAATTCACAAGAGTGTAATTATGCGTCGTCAACGTAAAGCAAAAGTGGTAGCGACTCTGGGGCCGGCCAGTTCTTCCAAGGAAATGATATTGTCCCTCTTTGAAGCGGGTGTGGATATGTTCCGTTTCAATTTCAGTCATGGTACGCAGGATGACCATCGGGCCAGACATGAGGCCGTTCGTGAAGTCGAACGTCTTGTCGGTCGTCCTATCGCCATTCTGGCCGATCTTCAGGGCCCCAAACTGCGTATTGGCAAGTTTGCGGCAGGCAAGGTCAATCTCAAGACAGGTGATGAGTTCATATTTGATCGCGATACTGCGGATGGTGATGAAAAACGTGTCAACCTGCCTCATCCGGAACTGTTTGGAGTGATGTCTGCCGGTCATTCCATTTCCATGGATGACGGAAAAATCAGAATGAAAGTGATTGACAGCAATGCCGACCGGATTCGTGCCTCTGTCGTTACTGGCGGCCCATTATCTGACAGAAAAGGGGTCAATGTTCCGGATGTTGTCCTGCCCATTCCGATATTGACTGAAAAAGATCGTCGTGATCTTGAATTTGCCTTGTCTCTTGGAGTCGATTGGGTTGCACTGTCTTTTGTGCAGCGTCCGGAAGATCTGGTCGAGGCACGGAATCTGATTGCCGGCAGAGCAGGCCTGATGACCAAGCTGGAAAAGCCTGCTGCATTGGATCATCTCGATGAAATCGTCATGGCTTCGGATTCGGTTATGGTTGCACGTGGCGATCTTGGCGTTGAGTTGCCCCCTGAAAAGGTTCCTGGTGCACAAAAAAGAATATTGCGTGCCTGTCGCCATTATGGCAAACCGAGTATCGTTGCCACCCAGATGCTGGAATCGATGATTTACGCACCGACACCGACCCGTGCCGAAGCATCTGATGTGGCGAGTGCCGTTTACGATGGCGCCGATGCTGTCATGTTGTCGGCGGAATCGGCCAGCGGAGCTTATCCGGTACAGGCGGTTTCCATCATGGACAGGATTATCGGTGAAGTGGAAAACGATCCGATATATCCGATGATGATCAATGCGCAGCATGAAGTGTCGATGCCATCGAAAAGCGATGCCATTTGTTCTGCACTGAGGACTGTTTCCGAGCTGATCGGAGCCGTCGTCAATGTCACCTATACCGATTCTGGCAATACAAGCCTGCGTGCAGCCCGGGAAAGGCCGATGGCACCCATTCTCAGCATTACCCCGCATTTGTCGACGGCTCGTCGTCTGGCGCTGGTATGGGGCGTACATTCGACAGTGATCGATCATGATGTCAAGGATGTGGATGAAATGGTCGATGCGGCTTGTCGCACGGCTTTTACCGAAGGATTCGCGCAGCCGGGCGATCAACTGGCGATTGCGGCGGGTATGCCGTTTGGGCAACCTGGTACAACCAATCTGTTGCGTATTGCCGAGATTGAAAAATAAAAGTTCTTTCTCCTCACAAACAGGGCCTGTCAGGCCCTGTTTTTTTGTGTACCAAGTCTGCAATAATAAGGCGGATAACATTTTTCGATATGGAACGGGAAAGGATTGTCATGAGACCGGCGGAAATGAGGCTTGAAGAGGGGCTTTCGTCAAAAATGGAATTTATTGTGAATGAAAATGATACGGCGAAATCATGTGGAAGTGGCAAAAGCGCTATTCTTGCAACACCTGTGCTGGTGAAATATATGGAGGCGGCAGCACAGAAAATTGTTGACATGGGCATACCGTCCGACTGGCAATCGATAGGGACATCAATTCATATTGAACACAGTTCTGCCACTCCTGTTGGAGCCGGTGTCGAAATTCGGGTTTGTCTTGTCAGTGTTGACGGGAAAAATTTATCTTTTGAAATCAGTGCATTTGACAGTTCAGGCCAGATTGCCAGTGGACTGCATAAACGTGTCGTGACAAAAACAGCAACACTTGAACGACTTCTGAAAAAGAAAAACAGATGATTCTTTAAGTGTTTTCAGCGTATTACGCGTGAATATTCCAGTCAAATCTCTACTGTTTTGAGTGTGTCGTAAAGTGGATATAAAAAATCTAATCTTGACCGAGGTCATGGTCAGCAGAAAATTGTTCTCGCACAATAAGAAAGCAATCAGGCAAATAGGTTATAAATCTCATAATTTCTTTGCTGCTAAATTGGTAAGAGTGCATAGTCCGGAATAAGCGGAGACGATAACATCCGCAGTGACCATGTTTGTAGTAATCATTAAAGGAGAGTAGATATATGGCTACACAAGAAAGGTACCCAAATCGCTGGGTGCAGCTTGCCTTAGGTATTATTTGTATGGCGACGGTGGCGAACTGCCAGTATGGCTGGACACTGTTCGTTGCTCCAATTGAAGATAAATATCATTGGGCACGTACAGCTATTCAGTTGTCCTTCACGATCTTCCTGTTCTTCGAAACCTGGCTCGTTCCTCTGGAAGGATGGGGCGTTGACAAATTCGGCCCACGTCCAGTCATTATTTTTGGTGCTATTCTGGTTACCATCGGCTGGATTCTCTGTTCCAAGGCAGATTCCCTGGGCATGTTGTATTTTGCGCAGATTCTGACGGGTGCAGGCGCCGGTGCCGTTTACGGTACCTGTTCCGGTAACTCTCTGAAATGGTTCCCGGACAAACGCGGTCTGGCTGCGGGTGCAACGGCGGCAGGTTTCGGTGGTGGTGCAGCTATTACCGTTATTCCGGTTGCCAACATGATCAACAGCGCCGGATATGAACAGGCATTTTTCGTCTTCGGTATTGTTCAGGGTATTATCATCACCGCCTGTGCCCTTTTCATGCCTCGCGCAAAACTGCCACCAGGAACGAAAGCGATTCCTCGTGTTATCTCGTCCAAGAAAAACTACACGCCAACCCAGATCGTTAGAGAACCGGTTTTCTGGCTGATCTACCTCTGCTTCGTCGGTGTTGCATCTGGCGGTATCATGGCAACGGCTTCTTTCGGCCCTGTTTCCCGTGACTATGGCCTTGACAAGATTCCTGTTACCTGTCTCGGCGTGACCTTGCCACTGTTGACCATGGCCATGTCCATCGACAATATCTGTAATGGTGCATCCCGTCCTATCATGGGTTATCTGTCCGACCGTTTTGGCCGTGAAAATCTGATGTTTGTCGTGTTCATGGGTGAAGCACTTGCTCTCTTGGGCCTGGTGTTCTGGGGCCGTACGCCGATTGGCTTCATGTTCTTCGCAGGTATGACCTTCGCATGCTGGGGTGAAATCTTCTCGCTGTTCCCATCCATGTGTGCCGATACATTTGGTAGTGCGAATGCCGCCGGTAATGCAGGTACGCTGTATACAGCAAAAGGTACTTCTTCCCTGATTGTTCCGCTGGCAGCTGGTCTGTCCAAAGGCGGTAACTGGAACCGTACCTTCATCCTGTCGGCTTGCGTTGCAGCAACCTGCTCCTGCCTGGCAATGTTTGTACTGAAACCATGGCGCAGACGCTTCATCGAAAACAACAACAAGGAAGTGGAAGCTCTGGAAGCAGCTGGAGCAGCCAAGTAAGTTTTATCGGGTCGTGGAGAGGCTTGCCGCCTCTCCGGACTATCCGGTAACACAGTTCCCAAAAGCGGTAATACTTCGGTATTACCGCTTTTGTATTGTCTAAGGCAGGGTTTTGTTGATTCAGGTATTCGGCTGGTCTAGTGCACAGCCCGTATGAACTGGATAGTTGAAATCAGGAATCGTATTCAGATTTTTCCCTGATTTTTCAGGCGGCTTAAAGTTTCCGGGGAAAGATTGAGGTAGGACGCCAGTTCTTTTTTTGGCATTCTGTCGAAGAGATCAGGATGCTTGCGAAGGAAACGGTGGACACGTCCGGGGGCATCCAGTAAATGCAATGAAATGGTGTGTGACATGATGCTGCTCATAATGCGCATCACTTCCATTTCAAATTTCTGTTTGAGACTGGGGTGCTCTTCAATAAATGCAACCCACTGGGGCATGGCGATTCTTGCGATACGGGCCTTTGTGACGGTGATGACGCTGAAAGGGGCGGCCTTGTCGAACTTCCATGAAGCATAGGTGGCTTCCATATAACGTTCGCTTGTAAAGCGAAGGATCATTTCCTTGGCGTGCTGGTTTGCCACTGATCTTTTCAGAATGCCATCCAGAACGAAGATGACTTCCAGGTCGCGGTCGCCCTGATGCGTCAGACAATCGCCTTTGGAGTGATCGGATACATCGAGGAAAGGCTCCAGTTCCGCCAGTTCATTTTTCGCCAATTCCTTCAAGATGCAATTCTGGGAAAGCTGCACACGAATGATATTTTTCTCAGGATGATTTGCTATTAATGCCATGAGTTTTTCAGCTTCAGTTGACTTAACGATAAAAAATGCTTGAAAAAATTGACTGAGGTCAAGAAGTCCTAGTTTGAATTTGGAAACTTGACTGTGGTCAAGAATATATCAGGAGTTGAGACGCTATGATAGACATTAGCTTAAATATTTGGCGGATATCTGGCAATTTTAGTGAAAGTATTGTTTTCCAGTCAAATGTTTTAGGTCATTTGGTTTAATTCTCTTAACGGTTAGCGGTTTGTAAAAAGTTGATTGGTAGGGGAAAGTTGTAGATTAACAGCGAAAAATTAACCAATAAAATTGGAGGAAGATAAATATGGGTAGCAAAGCATTATCCGGAGTAAGAATCCTGGACATGACCCACGTACAGGCAGGTCCGACGTCGTCGCAGCTGCTGGCATGGATGGGAGCGGACGTCATCAAATTCGAAAATCCGACAGGTGACATCACCCGTAAGCAACTGCGTCACGATCCGGAAAAAGACAGCTTGTACTTCACCATGTTGAACAGCAACAAGCGATCCATCATTGCCAACATGAAGAGCAAGGCAGGCTGCGAGATTTTCGAAGAGCTGCTGAAGAAATGCGACGTCATCATGGAAAACTTTGGACCGGGCGTTCTGGAAAGATTCGGATATTCCTGGGAAAAAATCCATGAAATCAATCCATCCATCATCTATGCGACCATCAAAGGCTTCGGTTCCTCCGGTCCATACAGTGACTACAAGGCCTACGAGCCGATCGCCCAGGCAATGGGTGGTTCCATGTCCACAACCGGTTTCCCGGAAAATGCACCGACCATCACCGGCGCCCAGATTGGCGACACCGGTACCGGTCTGCATCTGGCCATCGGTATCTGTGCAGCGCTGTACCACAGAACCCACAACGGCAATATAGGTCAGCAAGTCGAAGCCGCCATGCAGGAATCCGTCATGAACCTGTGCCGCGTGAAATTCCGTGACCAGGGTCGTCTGATGGGCGGAAAAGGCGCGTTGCCAGAATACAGCCGTCCGACCCTGGGACTGACAGCCGTACCACGTGCAGGTAACGACTCTGGTGGTGGTCAGCTGGGTAACTGCATACCATGCAAACCATTCGGAACAAACGACTACTGCTACCTGGTAGTACAGGAAGCCAACTGGCCGATCGTTGCAAGAGCAATCGGAGACGAAGCGCTGGTAACAGACGAACGCTTTGCCACCCTGGCAGAACGTCGTAAAAACCAGAACGAGCTGTGGAAAATGATCGCAGACGTAGCGAAGAACTACACCAAGACCGAATTCACGGCCTTCTGTAACGAAAAGAACATCCCATGCGGTCCGGTTCTGTCGACAGAAGAACTGATGACGGACGAACATGTAAGACATCGTGAAATGATCGTCAAGGTAGAAGGCCACCCACAAGGCGATTACTACACAGTGGGTATGCCAGTCAAACTTTCCGACGGTAATGTCGACAAGATTCTGCCAGCGCCGATGCTGGGTGAACACACCGAAGAAGTGCTGAAAGAAGTTTGCGGCATGTCCGACGCGAAAATTGCAGAACTGAGAGAAGGCGGAGCCTTCACTGTTCCACCGAAAAAAGCCAAGAAATAATTGGGGTGGAATTGTTTTAATGAAGTAATTCATTAAGCATTGCAGGATGGGTGGTGAAAGCCACCACCCATCCCTTATTTTTGAAGGACGAGTATGAATATTCATGAATACCAGGGAAAAGAGATCTTACGTAAATATGGTGTGACCACCCCACGTGGTTTTCCCTGCTTTAGTGTTGACGAAGCTGTCGATGCAGCGAAAAAATTGGGCGGTAACGTCTGGGTTGTCAAAGCCCAGATCCATGCTGGCGGTCGTGGTAAAGGCGGTGGCGTCAAAGTCGCCAAGTCTTTGGACGAAGTCAAGAAATACGCTTCCGAAATTCTGGGCATGACGCTGGTAACGCACCAGACCGGCCCTGAAGGACGACTGGTCAAACGCCTTTTGATCGAAGAAGGCGCAGATATCCAGAAAGAATACTATGTTGGTATGGTAGTTGACCGTGCAACTCAACGTGTCGCTCTGATGGCATCTTCCGAAGGCGGCATGAATATTGAAGACGTTGCCAGAGATACTCCTGAACTGATTCACAAGGTATTTATCGACCCGGTCAGCGGGCTGACCGATGCCGAAGGTGAAGATATCGCCCGTAAAATCGGCATGCCGGAAGCTGCTGTCAAGGAAACCTGCAAATTCATGCAGGGTCTTTATAAAGCTTTCGTCGAAACCGATGCCTCCCTGGCAGAAATCAATCCATTGATCCGTACGGGGGACAATCGCGTTATCGCTCTGGACGCAAAATTCAATTTCGATTCCAACGCCATGTATCGCCATCCTGAAATTCAGGAATACCGTGATCTGGATGAAGAAAATCCTGATGAAATCCAGGCTTCCAAATTCGATCTGACCTATATTTCCCTTGACGGCAACATCGGTTGCATGGTCAATGGCGCAGGTCTTGCCATGGCAACCATGGATATTATCAAACTGTATGGCGGCGCTCCTGCAAACTTCCTGGATGTTGGTGGCGGTGCAACGACAGAAAAAGTGACCGAAGCGTTCAAGATCATGTTGTCCAATCCGGATGTCAAAGCCATTCTGGTCAACATCTTCGGTGGTATTATGAGATGCGATGTTATTGCAGACGGTATCGTGGCGGCTGCCAAACAGGTTGCCCTGAAAGTACCTCTGATCGTTCGCCTTGAAGGCACAAATGTCGATCAGGGCAAGGAAATCCTGGCCAAATCCGGTTTACCGATTATCTCTGCCAGCGGCATGGCTGATGCTGCACAAAAGGCGGTTAACGCAGCAAAGGGTAATTAATTATGTCTATTCTGATTAACAAAAACAGCCGAGTCATCGTTCAGGGTCTGACTGGTAAAACCGGTGCATTCCATACGGAAATGTCCATGAATTATGCTTTCGGTAAAGAATGCTATGTTGGTGGTGTCACTCCCAAGAAAGGGGGTACGACCTTTTTGAACCTGCCTGTTTTCAATAACGTCAAGGAAGCACGTGAACAGACTGGTGCGAATGTTTCCGTTATCTATGTTCCACCTCCGTTTGCGGCTGCCGCGATCGACGAAGCTGTTGAAGCCGGTATCGAATTCGTTATCTGTATTACAGAAGGCATTCCAGTCGAAGACATGCTGCGTACCCGCTATAAAATGCAGGGCAAAAACACCATTCTTCTCGGACCTAACTGCCCGGGTATCATCACTCCTGATGAACTGAAGATCGGCATCATGCCAGGCCATATCCATAAGAAAGGCTCCATCGGTGTCGTATCCAAATCCGGTACATTGACCTACGAGGCGGCCAGCCAGCTGGCAGAATTCGGTTTGGGTCAATCCACCGTAGTCGGTGTTGGCGGTGATCCTATCAATGGCCTGAAACATATCGATGTCCTGAAGATGTTCAACGACGATCCTGAAACCGAAGCTGTCATTATGGTTGGCGAAATCGGTGGCAACGATGAAGAAACCGCTGCACAGTGGGTCAAGGAAAACATGACCAAACCGGTTGTCGGTTTCATCGCTGGTGTTACTGCGCCTCCAGGAAAACGTATGGGTCATGCTGGTGCCATCATTTCCGGTGGTAAAGGCACTGCACAGGAGAAACTGGCTGTTATGGAAGAATGCGGTATCAAGGTTACCCGCAATCCGGCCGAAATCGGCAAGACGCTGAAAGCAGCGCTGAAATAATAGTTCAGTTAATCAAAAATGCCCGGTTTCTACCGGGCATTTTTTTATCAGAAGTGTCCTGTTTCCAGATAATGACACAGACATTCCAGACTGTATATCACGCTTTTTTCCCTTACTGTTGATCGATCGCCGTTGAATAATTGCTTATCGGTACTGAAGTAGCTTTCTTTTGTCGCAAAACCAAAGCAGACTGTTCCAACCGGTTTGTCCAGTGATCCGCCATTCGGGCCGGCGATTCCCGTGGTTGAGAGAACAATATCCGCATGGGTAACATCGAGAGCTCCCTTTGCCATGGCGAGAGCCACTTTCTGGCTGACAGCGCCGTTTTGGGCAATCAGATCTTCAGGGACATTGACGGTACGGATTTTTGATTCATTGGAATAAGTGATAAAACCGCAATCAAACCATTCGGAAGCGCCGGGTACATCGGTAATCAGTTTGGCAAGACTGCCGCCCGTACATGATTCAACCGTTGCCAGCTTCAGTTTCTTTTGAGACAGTAAAAAGCCTATTTTTTGGGCAAGCTCGTAAGGTGTCATAATGTTTCCAGATCAGTCAGATAGTCAAAAACAGGTTTTCCATAAAGCGAAAACGAGCAGGGTGAAAAATGCTGCAATAATATCGTCCAGCATAACACCTGGTCCTCCCTTGATATGCTGGTCAAAGTAGCGAATGGGAGGAGGTTTTACCATATCGAAAAAGCGGAATACGATAAAAGCCAGAAACTCCGTCAGAAATGAAGTAGGGGTGACGAGCAGGAGCACAAGCCAGAAAGCAATGATTTCATCCCAGACCATGCTTCCATCATCCGGGCTGTTCAGAGCAATCCCGGTTTCCTGACAGCTTTTGACTCCCACGAAAAAACCGGCAAAACAAATAATGCCCCACACGACCGGATTGAAAATTCCAGGTAAGAACCATGTCAGCAAATCGTAGCTGGCCCATGCAAAAAGCGTTCCTGCTGTTCCTGGCATAATGGGAGAGAGGCCGCTGCCCAATCCAAGTGAAATGAAGTGCCAGGGATGTGACAGCAAAAATCGGATATCAGGAACACGTTCCTTCATGGTATTCATTTTTGCACAGGTGAGAAATGATCGAAGGAAGCAAATGAGATATCTTGTACCTCACCGGCTGAATTTTTGAAGCGCAGACCTTTCACGTTTTCGATATATCCAATCCGGGTGACGGGAACGCCTGTCTGTGTGGATGCCTCCAGAACGCGGCTTCGCATTGAGACAGGGGCGGTAAAGCAGAGTTCGTAATCATCTCCACCGGACAAGGCACATTGCAATTGCCGTTCTCTTGGTTGCTTTGCAAGAACAGGGCTGATAGGAAGGGAGTCGACGTTGATCGTGGCACCGACATCGGACGCTTCCAGAATGTGGTTCAGATCTCCCATAAGACCATCGGACAAATCGAGAGCGGCATGTGCTATCTTTCTCAGCGCCATGCCAAGTGCGACGCGGGGTATCGGCATTTGCAATCGTGGAAGGACGGTATTGAATTCGGCTGGTTTCAGCTCGAGCTCATGAAGACAATGGGCCAGTGCAAGGCGCGCATCGCCGATAGAGCCCGTAATCCAGATATCGTCACCATGCCGGGCCTTGTCGCGTCTTAGTGCCTGGCCGACAGGAATTTCGCCAAATACGGTAATGCAAATATTCAGTGGCCCACGTGTCGTATCTCCACCAATCAATTCACAGCCGCAAATCCCTGCAATGGAAAAAAGGCCCTCGGAAAAAGGCTTAAGCCAGTTTTCATCCGGAAAGGGGAGGGATAATGCCAAGGTAAAGGCAACAGGGCGGGCACCCATTGCTGCCAGATCCGAAAGATTGACCGCCAGGGATTTATGTCCCAGTTGCCGGGGATCGGTATCCGGAAAAAAATGCGTACCGGATACCAGCATATCGGTCGATATTGCCATCTGGGTACCCGGGGTCGGAACCAGTAATGCACAATCGTCACCGATTCCCAGAGAAGCAGACACAGCCGGTTTCTTGAAATATTTTGAAATGAGATCGAATTCTGAAAGCATAAATGCCGATTTGTGTTAAAAGACGCTTAAAAATGATCAAGTAAATGTTTGTATTATGATGCTATCGATAACGAATCAAAGCAAGACAATGGTAGACTTGATGTCTAAATAACGTCGATTGAAAAAAGAGAGTTTGACATATCCGCTTTTCAGGCCACGATCTGTTCTGAAAATAAAGTGAGTTATTGTCAGGAATCGGCTCGGATCTCACTACATGGGCGTATCGAATTATGGAACAGGTATCCTGGATTGAATATATTGGTGCATTACTGTTCTTTCTGGCGTTGGTACACACTTTTTCTACCAAATATTTTGTCAGACTGGCGACAAAAGACAGCCACCATGCCGGTTTGTGGCTGATGCTGGGTGAGGTCGAGGTTGTTTTCGGTTTCTGGGCCTTTATTCTGCTGGGATTCATGGCAGTCCTTGGTGGGTATGAAAGTGCCGTTGAATATCTCGATACGCGCAATTTCACTGAACCTCTATTTGTTTTCGTCATTCTGGTTATTGCAGGGACGCGTCCCATATTGCAGGCCGCCCAGCTTTTGATCGACAAGCTGGACAAGATCATTCCATTGCCCGGGATGATTGCCTATTATTTTCTGACGCTTTCCATTGTGCCGCTTCTGGGATCGTTCATCACCGAACCGGCAGCGATGACGCTTGCCGCCATTATCCTGCGGGATCGTTTCTTTTCCAAAGGCATTCCTGAAGCCATGAAATATCTGACCATCGCTATTTTACTGGTCAATGTTTCGATCGGCGGTGTTCTTACTTCCTACGCGGCACCTCCCGTTTTGATGGTCGCCGGCAAATGGGGCTGGGGACTGGATTTCATGATGGGCATGTTTGGCTGGAAAGCCGCGCTTGCCGTTTCGATCAACTCATTGGCTGCTGCGTGGATATTCCGCAAAGTGCTGGTTTCAATGGATGATCTGAATGATGCGTATGAAATCGGCAGGGTTCCTCCCCTGGTGTTGCTTGTTCATCTGTCAACACTCATTCTTGTCGTGATATTCAGCCATCATCCTGTCGTCTTTATGGGACTTTTCCTCTTTTTCCTGGGTTATACGGAAGCGTATCACCGTTATCAAAGCCCATTGATGTTGAGGGAAGGTTTGCTGGTGGCCTTTTTCCTTGCAGGGCTGGTCGTTCTGGGAGGAATGCAGAAATGGTGGCTTGAGCCGATACTGGCGGGAATGAACAGTGCAATTCTCTTTTTTGGGGCGACGGGCCTGACCGCGATCACTGACAATGCTGCACTGACTTATCTTGGCTCACTTGTCGAACACTTATCGGATGCGAGCAAATACGCACTCGTCGCAGGGGCAGTGACAGGCGGAGGCCTGACGGTCATAGCGAATGCTCCGAATCCGGTCAGTTTTTCACTTCTGAAACATACATTCGAGCATGGATCGATCAATCCGCTTATGCTTTTCCTGTATGCATTGCCGCCGACAATTATTGCAGGATGTTGCTTTATGCTCTTGTAAAAAGTGATGATTTTTTTACTGTTGTAGCCGTTTTGTTTGTTTTTGTGAAAAAAACGGTTTTTTACAGGTCTGCTCACCAAGAAAAATATCTGTCGAAAAACAATTAGGTAGTATAATGCGCGCCATGAGTATCTCGACAGATCCCCAGATTGAATCTCTCCGCCTTCCGCCACATTCGATTGAAGCGGAACAGTCCGTGTTGGGCGGTTTGTTACTCGACAATGCTGCATGGGACAGGATTGCCGATCTG
This sequence comes from Pseudomonadota bacterium, assembly GCA_023449275.1. GTDB lineage: Bacteria > Pseudomonadota > Gammaproteobacteria > Burkholderiales > Burkholderiaceae_D > Oxalobacter. The sequence goes on from JAEXJM010000039.1 coordinate 14,976, forward strand.
GTCAATCAGGATGATTTCTACCGTTTCGACCATCGTCTGATTTACCAGCATATCTCCAAACTGATCAATGCTTCAAAGCCTGCGGACGTTATTACCGTTTATGAATCCTTATCCGGGATCGGGAAAGCGGAAGAGGTCGGTGGCCTTTCATATCTGAATGCACTGGCACAAAATACGCCTTCTGCTGCCAATATCCGTCATTATGCGCAGATCGTTCGCGATAGAGGTGTGTTGAGACGGCTGATAACCGTTTCGGACGAAATATCGGCCAGTGCGTTTCAATCACAGGGAAAAGAGGTCAAACAGATTCTGGATGAAGCGGAATCCAGCATTTTTGCCATTGCTGAAGAAGGTGCAAAAGGAACACAGGGCTTTCAGGAAATCCAGCCTTTACTGACTCAGGTCGTCGAGCGTATCGATGAACTCTATAATCGCGACAATCGCAATGATATTACCGGTGTCCCAACCGGTTTTATCGATCTGGACCGAATGACGTCAGGACTGCAGCCGGGCGACCTGATTATTGTGGCAGGGCGTCCATCCATGGGAAAAACGGCTTTTTCCGTCAATATCGGCGAACATGTCGCGATCGAAAGCGGTTTGCCTGTCGCCATTTTCTCGATGGAAATGGGAGGGGCACAGCTGGCAATGCGTATGCTGGGCTCTGTCGGACGTCTGGACCAGCATCGTTTGAGAACGGGACGACTCGCCGACGAAGACTGGCCGAGGTTGACCTTTGCCATTCAGAAAATGAATGAAGCCCAGCTTTATATCGATGAGACACCGGCTTTGAGCTGTACTGACCTGAGAGCCCGTGCCCGGAGGCTGGCAAGGCAATGCAGCAAACTGGGCCTGATCATCATTGACTATCTCCAGCTGATGTCTCCGAGCTCTGCGGGAGAAAACCGTGCAACGGAAATTTCCGAAATTTCGCGCGGATTGAAGGCACTCGCCAAGGAATTGAATTGTCCTGTTATCGCCTTGTCGCAGCTGAATCGTTCTGTCGAGCAAAGACCGAACAAGCGACCGGTCATGTCCGATTTGCGTGAATCAGGTGCGATCGAGCAGGATGCCGATCTGATTTTGTTTATTTACCGGGATGAAGTTTACAATCCGGATTCCGCCGACAAGGGTACTGCCGAGATTATTGTTGGAAAGCAACGTAACGGGCCGATTGGTAACGTCCGACTGACATTTCTGGGACAATTCACCAAATTCGACAATTACGCAATGGGTCCGGGGTCGTATAATGATTAAACCTTTGCTGCGAGTTGCTGCAGAACTGCGAAAACAGGTTGTTTGTATTTGAAAAACCAAGCTGATATTCAGGGAAAGTGATATGTTCGGACGTTTAATGCCTAAAGAAGAGAAGTTTTTCGACTTGTTCAATCAGCATGCAGAATACTGCGTCAAGGGCGCCAAAGAGCTTTTGGAGCTCATGAAAGATTCGAATAATATCGAAACGAGGCTTCATGCCATTGAAGGCCTTGAAAAACAGGCGGACAAAATCACCTATCATACCATTGGCATTCTTCACAAAACGTTCATCACTCCGCTGGATCGTGAAGATATCCATCGACTCATTACCAAGATGGACGATATCCTCGATTTGATGGAAGATGCCGCCCAGACCGTTTCCCTGTATGACATTCAGTTTATCACTCTGGAAGCTGTCAGGCTGGCTGAACTCTGTGTGGGTTGCTGCAATAAACTTCAGGAAGGTGTTTCCCTGTTGCACAACATGAATAATTCCCGTCAGATACTGGAAATCTGCGAGGAGATTGACCGGCTGGAATCCGATGCAGACCATGTCATGCATGCCGCCCTGTCCAAGCTGTTCCGCGATGAACCGGATGTCCGCAATCTGATCAAACTGAAAGCCTTGTACGAAATTCTCGAGAATGTAACCGACGTCTGCGAGGAGGTTTCCAATATCATTGAAGGAATTGTTGTTGAAAATGCCTGATTTCAAACGGAATCAAGGCATTTTTTATTTTCAGGTCAAATAAAGTTCACCATTCATGCACGCTATTCACGTCAGTCTTTATACCATTATTTTTCTAGTCGCCTTGGCTTTGATTTTTGACTTTATGAACGGTTTTCACGATGCGGCAAACGCCATTGCGACCGTTGTGTCAACCGGTGTCCTGAAGCCGCATACAGCAGTTGCCATGACGGCATTCATGAATGTGGTGGCCATTTTCATATTTGATTTGCATGTGGCGACGACAGTTGGAAAAGGAACTGTCGATCCGAATATCGTTGATCATTACGTTATTTTCGGTGCACTGGTCGGAGCAATTGGCTGGAATATCATCACCTGGTATTACGGCATTCCATCATCTTCTTCGCATGCCTTGATCGGAGGGTTGATCGGGGCGGCGATTGCGAAAGCGGGAAGTGGTTCCCTGGTGGCGTCTGGCATTCTGAAAATCATCGCTTTTATCGTTATTTCCCCTTTGCTGGGTTTTATTCTCGGTTCACTGATGATGTTACTGGTTTCATGGGTTTTTGTGAGGTCACAACCCCGTAATGTGGATCGATGGTTCCGCCGGTTGCAGCTTGTTTCTGCATCTCTCTACAGTCTTGGACATGGCGGGAATGATGCCCAAAAAACAATGGGGCTGATCTGGATGCTTTTGATCGCGTCAGGATATGCTGCAGACAATGGCCATTTGCCGGTATGGGTCATTGTTTCCTGTTATGGTGCGATCGGTGTCGGAACCTTGTTTGGTGGCTGGCGTATCGTCAAAACCATGGGGCAGAAAATCACAAAATTAAAGCCGGTCGGAGGTTTTTGTGCCGAGACAGGCGGCGCGTTGACCTTGTTTGTTGCGACTGCCTTGGGCATTCCGGTTTCAACGACTCATACCATTACCGGTGCGATTGTCGGGGTGGGATCTTCACAGAAAATGTCGGCAGTCAGATGGGGCGTTGCCGGAAACATTGTATGGGCGTGGATTTTGACTATTCCCGCATCGGCATTTCTTGCCGCCATTGCATGGTGGATCGGTTCAAGCTTCCTGTGATTATTGCCGGTTGGCGATAATCGAACTCGCGAGTGCCGCAATGATCAGCAATGCGCCCAGAAGTCCGGTAATCGCTTCCGGAACGGGAACAAGCACGCCTAGTAACATCAGGAATGCCAGGGAACCAATAGCCCAGAAAGCGCCGTGTTCCAGGTATCGATAATGACTGAGCGTTCCTTTTTCAACCAGCAAGATCGTGAAACTCCGGACAAACATGGCGCCCGCTCCCAGGCCCAAAGCGATAATGAACAGGTTGTTTGTCATGGCGAATGCGCCCAGAACACCGTCAAATGAGAAACTGGCGTCAATCAGTTCCAGATATAAAAATCCCCCTACGCCCTGATGTACGACATGTTGTTCGATATGCTGGTCGTGTGGGCTTAAAAGAGAAGCAATACCTTTCGTCAGAACATAGACAATCAGACCCCACATACCGGCGAGAAGAAATTCAAATCTTTCATCGGGTGAGACGAAATAAGTAATGGCCGCCAAGGTTATCAAAGTCAATGCAGCCTGAATCGCTTCCATTTGACCGAGACGGGTCAGAGGTTTTTCGATAAAAGCCAGCCAGTGCTCGGTTTTGTGCCGCGCCACAAAAAAACTGAGAAAAACCATCAACAGAAAAACGCCACCAAAAGCGGCAACCTCATGATGGGCGGATGCCATGATGCGGCTGTATTCATGAGGCAGGTACAAGGCAATGTTGAGTGCTTCAACAGGTCCCATATGTCCGGCAACACAGACAATCAGGAGAGGGAAAACCAGTCTCATTCCGAAAACGGCGATGAAGATACCCCAAAGCAGGAAATGTTGTCGCCAAATATGGCTCCAATGCTTCAGAATGCCGGCATTTACTACGGCATTATCGAAGGAAAGTGCGACTTCGAGAACGGTCAGAAAGAAAATAGTGGCTATGGCAGCGGCTCCACCAATCGCATAGCCTACTGTAAAAGCAGCAAGGCATACAATAAATGAAGATGTGAAATATGAAAAATAAGATTTCATGATGCTCCCGACATCTGAATTGTAAGCCTTGCTGACATTTTTTTCTCGTTTAATTTATAAAAAAAGCCATCCTTCACTGGTACATGGAAGGATGGCCAGGCTCATGATTTCGACACTAATCTGAACGGCTTGCAAAGCCCAGCAAGTGCAAAAGGCTGGTAAAAAGATTGAAAATGGCAACGAACAAAGTCACTGTTGCCATGATGTAATTGGTTTCGCCATTACGAACGATATTATTCGTTTCATGCAGAATCAGACCGGACATCAGCAGGACAAAAACAGATGAAACAGCAAGTGACAGGGCAGGTATATCGAAAAACAGGGCGGCCAGACCGGCAACGAATGCAACCAGAATACCTGTAGTCAGTATTCCGGACAGAAACGAGAAGTCACGTTTGGAAAAAAGAACAATGCCCGACATGACCATGAAGATCAGCGCAGTTCCACCCATGGCCATCATGACAGTTTGGGTGCCATTCGGCAGCTTGAGGTAATGTCCGACAATTGGGCCCAGGGTGTAACCCATAAATCCGGTAAGTGCCAGTACAAACAGGATGCCCAGCCCGTTATTTCGATTGCGGGTTACCAGAAACAAAAGGCCGAAGTAGCCGACGATTGTAATCAGGAAGCCGGGATAGGGCAACTGCAGGGCAATCGTAGCCGCTGCAGTTATTGCACTGAAGGCCAGACATAAAGACAATAAAAAATAGGTATTTCTCAGTACCGCTCTGGACGAACGGTCCAGAACGGTACTGATGCTGATGTTATCTGTTGCGTTATCTTGGAAATGGTAACGTCGGGTCATCGTGTTTTAATTTAAATCCATAATGGGTTTATTAAAATAAAGCGGTAGCGTCGTATGCGATATTTCTTTTGCCTTGGACAGGGTCTTGTTCAACAGACGTGTCGCGCGGCGTGTGGCCGAGTCCACAGCGCTTTTCATATCGGCAGCAAATTCGGTCACGACGATTGGAGACATTCCCGGTAACGACAGTTGAATCAGGCAACGTTTTTTAAAACCGCTTTTTATCCTGTTCGTGTCGGACAAGCGAATCATAATATAGTCGATACTGTTTTGAGTATGCGACAACATCGTGTCGAGACGTTCGACAATGTATTCCTGAATAGCCTCACCGGCCTTGATACCTTTGGTAATGATAGTTGGTGCCATAAAAACTCACTCCTTAATTACTTCTTTATTGCTTTTTGAGTATATTATCCATTTCCAAAAGGAATAAAAAGGGATGATAATAGTAATATTACTTCAATAAAATAGAATAATGAGTGCTTTGAACTTAAATTATAGACATCTTTATTATTTTTGGGTGGTCGCAAAAGAAGGCGGTGTCACGCGTGCGGCGGAAAGACTGGGGGTTGCGGTCCAGACGATCAGTATGCAATTGTCCCTTCTGGAAAAGGCGGTCGGGAAAACACTGTTCGCGCCACAGGGCCGACGTCTCGTATTAACTGAGGCTGGGCGGTTGGCACTGAACTATGCTGACCAGATTTTTCTTCTCGGGGAACAGTTGCAGGAAGCCCTGGCAGAAGACGATATCGGCAAGAGCATGAGACTGACTGTCGGTATTTCCGATTCCCTGCCGAAAATGATCGCTTATCGATTGCTGGAAGCGGCTCTTGAAATGCCCCAATTCGTCAGAATGGAATGCCATGATGGTTCGTTTGAGACACTGCTGGCGGATCTTGCACTGCATAAACTGGATGTCGTGCTGACGGACCGGCCGATCAATATGGGAAGCAGTCTGCGTGTCTTCAGCCATGAGCTGGGGGATTGTCCTGTATGGCTGTTTGGCTCGGAAAAACTGGCAGGGCAATATCGGGCCAATTTTCCAGAATGCCTGACAGGCGCGCCAATTTTGCTGCCAACCCGTGGAAATGCGATCAGAACGCGTCTGGACCAGTGGTTTGAAGTGCATAATGTACGGCCGTTTATCGTCGGGGAATTTTCCGACAGTGCACTGTTGAAAACATTCGGGCGTAATGGTCTGGGTATGTTCCATGCTCCGATTGCACTGGAGAAAGAGATGAAAGACCAGTTCCGCTCGGTTCCGATCGGCGAGTTGACAGAAGTGAGAGAACAGTATTACGCGATTTCAGCGGAAATGAAGATCAAACATGCTGCTGTTGAAGCTATTCTGGCGGCACACAAGGGAAAAATCTTTTAGCCCTGTTCCGTCAGCTCTGGTTCAAATGGTTGGCCAGATGGATGAATTGCTCTACAGTCAGATCTTCTGGGCGTCGGGTAGGGTCGACACCCAGCTCGATCAGCATGGATTCGGAGAACAGGGGGGCAAGGTTGTTTCTCAGCATTTTCCGTCTTTGGGAAAATGCCTGTGTGACCGTTTTCTCGAGTGCCTCAAGCGAACAGGTTTCGGGAGTGGCTTTTGGAATCATTCTGACGATTGCCGAATCAACCTTTGGCATGGGGTCGAATGCGTCGGGAGGGACGATAAAGAGCAGTTCCATATCATATTGCCATTGGAGCATGACCGACAGGCGTCCAAAAGCCTTGCTGCCCGGCTCTGCCACCATTCGCTCGACGACCTCCTTTTGCAGCATGAAGTGCTGATCTTCAATGCACGATGAAAAGTTCATCAAATGAAAAAGCAATGGTGAGGAGATGTTATAAGGTAAATTGCCGACAATTCGCCACTTGTTGTCAGGAGAAGCACCTGTTTTGCTGAAATCAAAAGAGAGGGCATCACCCTGATGTACGGTCAGTTTGTCTTCAGGGAAACGTTCTTTCAAGTATGAGACAAGATCCCTGTCCAGTTCGATAACATCCATATGGGATAAAAACGGAAGCAGATTTTCCGTCATGGCTCCCATCCCCGGACCGATTTCCAGCATACGGTCAGATGATTTCGGCGCAATCGCAGAAACAATATTATCGAGAACGGATTGATCTGTAAGAAAATTCTGTCCGAATCTCTTGCGGGCGATATGTTTCATATTCCTAGAGTTGAATATTGTTTTTCCAGTGATTAGCCATAAGGGTTGCCGTATTGATGGCTTCAATCATGCTGCCATGATCTGCCAGTCCAAGGCCTTTTCCCGCAATATCGAGAGCTGTTCCATGATCAACCGAAGTTCGGATCAGGGGAAGCCCAAGGGTAATGTTAACACCCTGTCCGAAAGTGGCATATTTCAGCACAGGCAAACCCTGATCGTGGTACATGGCGAGGATACAATCGGCTTCTCTGAGGAAACGCGGCTGAAATAAGGTATCGGCAGGATAGGGGCCTGTTACCTGAATGCCGGTATGTCGGGCTTTTTCAAGGGCAGGGGAAATCACTTCTGTTTCTTCAGTACCCAGATAACCGTTTTCTCCGGCATGCGGGTTTAATCCCGTTACCAGTATTCGGGGGGAAATGATACCGAATTTGCCTCTTAAGTCTGTGTGAATAATGGAAAGGATTTCCATTAACGAATCGCAAGTGATGGCATCTGAAACGTTCTGGAGCGGTAAATGAGTCGTTGCAAGAGCGACTCTTAATGGATAACTCGGGATGTCATTTCCCATCGCTCTCGTCGGACCTGCCAGCATCATGACGACCCGTTTGGTACCCGTTTTTTCTGCAAGGTATTCGGTATGTCCCGTAAAGGGAATGCCTGCGTCATTGATCGTACTTTTTTGTACCGGAGCCGTCACAATGGCATCGAACTGGCTATTCATCGCCCCGTTAATGGCGATATCCAGAGATGTCAGGACCATGATTCCGTTTGCCGGGTTCAGTTTGCCGGGTACTGCATCCTGTTCGAGGGGGCAATCAATGACGCCGATCATGTCAGGATGAACAGGATAATCCTGTGATTTGCATAAAGTTCGGCCAATACATTTCAAAGTGATGGCAGGATCGATTTCTTTCGCCAGCTGTTCCAGATAGGTGTAATCCCCGATCAGGACGGGGATGACGTTCTGGCGGCATGCCCATGCGCCACGAATCGATATTTCGGGACCGATTCCGGCAGGCTCACCTGTCGTGATGGCAATAACAGGTTTTCCGGTCATTGATTTTTTTCGTCCAGACGGTATTCGACGTATGCCCGGTCCCGCAACTGGCGAAGCCATTCTTCAGTCGCTTCGGCAACTTTACGTTCTCTTAGTGCCTGTTTGGCTGCAATACGTTTTCTTTCATCGCTGACATCATCCGTTTTCCTGTCCAGAACCTGAATCAGGTGAAATCCGAACTGGGTTTCAACCGGTTCGCTGATTTCACCAGGGTTCAAGGCCATCATGGCTTTTTCGAATTCGGGAACGGTATCGCCAGGATAAATCCATCCCAAATCGCCTCCCCTGCTTGCCGAGCCGTCATTGGAATAGGTTTTGGCCAGTTCTTCAAATGTCGCCGATTTATTCACAAGACGTTCCCTGAGATCTGTCAGTTTCCGTTTTGCCTCGTCTGCGGAAACCAGTTGATTGACCTTGATGAGAATGTGTCTGGCATGAATCTGCTGGACAGTATTGCCGCCAGAAGCGCCAGTGACAGATTCTGCATCGGGGTGCATCTTCCGGCGTTCCAGAACTTTGAGAATATGGAAACCGTTCGGGCTCTTGATGATGCCGGTAACATTGCCTGCCTGAACGCCAGACAGGGCATCCACAAATGATTTGGGCAGACGATCGGTGCTTCTCCAGCCGATGTCACCCCCACTCAGGCCTTCATCCGCATCGGAATAACTGGCGGCATTTTGCTGGAAATCACCACCGGCTTTCAGAATTTCCAGAACCTTTTCGGCACGTGCGCGTTTCTCGGCGATCTGTTCAGGAGATGCGTTTTCAGGAATACGAATCAGGATATGGCCCAGTCTGAGTTGTTCGGGCATTTGAAGCTGGGAATCGGCACCGAGGAGATTGTCTACCTCAGCGTCATTGATCTGGATTTTATTGGTGACTTCGCGATCTCTCAAGCGGGACATTGTAATTTCTTCGCGAATTTTTTCCCTGAATTGTTCAAAAGGTGTCCCTTTTTGTTCAGTCGACTGTTTGAATTGTGCCAGAGTCATATGGTTCTTTTCAGCCATTATCGCAATGGTACGATCCAGCTGGGTATCGTCGACCCTGAGACCCATATCCTTGGCCAGTTGCAACTGTGCCCGTTCCACAATCATGTGTTCCAGAATCTGTCTCTGGAATTCTGCACGTGGAGGTAATTCGATATTTTGCTGTTTCAACTGGGCTTCAACCAACCTGACCCGTTCGTTCAACTCGCCTTTCGTGATGACGTCGCTATTGACGATGGCAGCAATGGAGTCTACCACCACTTGTCGGGACGGCTGGGTTTGGCTGGGCTGCGCAAAAACGGTATTTGAGTAAAAAACACCGAAAGCCAGCATCAGAGCCGAAAAGGCCTGACAGTGACGAAAGAGTTTTGATAAAAACATAATGCTGATCCTTCAGGGATGAAATTCGGTTCTTACTATATCGGAAAATTCATTCAGGGTGAAAGGGGTTCATATCCTGGAATGCTTCTTCGCAATGCATTCAGAGGATTGGAACCAATGCTGGAAAGTCCTTTCAGTTGAAGCTGGAAATAAAAGGCGGTATTCGTTTCGATCGATGAAGTGGCGTAACGCTGGGCCATCAACCGGAAAATCCAGCAGTCCGCGTTATATTCGAATCCGAATATGTTTTCAATCGTTTTGTTGTCGGCCAGAGAATAACTGACCTGTCCGATCGCATACCAACGTTGTGCGATAGGCCACTGGCCGGAGACGTTGATCTGATCCAGCTCGTTTCCGTAATAATCGACAGTGTCGCGCAAATAACGGTATTCCGCATTCAGCAACTTCATTGGCCCCGGTTTCCATTGGGTACTGAAGTTTGCACTATACATTTTCCGGGTACTCTGGTTGTACTGGATGGCGGAATCGACCGATAAAGTAGGCAGGATTTTGCCGCCGGCCATCATCAACAGGTCAGAACGGTTCTGGGATTGTTGCAGATCCGAATTATAGAGATAGACACGCTGGTCGGTCAGATAATAACGCTGCCCGACAGTGAAGCGCATCCGCTCGGCCCCGTTTTCCTCGATGAAACGCGTTGTAACGGCTGCTGTCAGGTTGTTGGCGTCAGCAATTCGATCGTAACCGTCAAAACGGTTTTCTGTGAATAGCAGTGGATATCCGAAGCTGGGTTCACCTGAATCAAAGATGGGAAATTTGCTTTGATCCTTGTATGGGGTATAGACATAGAACAACCGGGGTTCGAGTGTCTGGGTCATTCCCTTTCCAAAGAATGAGGCGTCTCTTTCAAATACGAGGCCGCCGTCGAGGGAGACGGTTGGCAAGACACGAGTCAGCGATTTCGTATTGTAAGGCGATTCATCCAGATCATATTTCGCCAGGTTCAGGATGGCTTTGGGCGTAAAGAAAAAACCGCTCTGATAAATCGGGTAAGAAATTTCCGGTTTCATGATGAAACGGTTACCGCGTGCCTGTTGCTGAAAAGGCATTTTGTCCAGATTTTCGTTGGATAGCCAGAAACGCGTCATTTCCGCATACACTTGCCAGTCGAAACCATGAACGTCTTCCTGTCCGCCGCTGATCATCAATTGCGGCAAGCGGTCGAAAGGTCTCAGAATCGGCGATTCGATATCCTGAAGAACCTGATAACTGGTCGCACGCAATGTCGTATTCCATATGCCGAACTGCTGCCTGATCCCTCCTTCGCGCAGAAGCAGGCGTTGCAGGTCACGGTTTTGTGGATTCGAGAAATCGTCGGGATATTTGTCATCCGAAGCTGACTTCACATCCCAATAATACGAAAAGCCGTTATTGAAAGCCTGCTGGTGTTTTGTCGACAGGAAATACCTGTCGCGATCGGCTTCCTTGTCATCCGGTAAATATTCTATGTAGGTGATGCCGGAATAATTACGTCCTTCATAACGGGCTTCGACACCCATCTGCAAACCTCTTCTGGCGATGAAGTTCGGGAAAATCGTCAAATCGTAATTGGGCGCCAGATTGAAATAGTAAGGGACAATAACTTCCAGCCCATTTTTCGATGTCATACCGATGGTCGGTGGCAGGAACCCCGATTTTCTTTCCGACTTGATCGGAAAGGTCATCGCAGGGGCACCCATAATCGGCACATCCTTGAAATAAAGTACCGGACTGGTGGCATAGCCGATATTGCTGGTGTTGTCGAGATGAAGCTTGTTCGAGCTTAAATACCAGTCAGGACTGGTACCTTCGCAAGTGCTGTATGTGCTTTTGAATATATTGGTCTTGTCATCGCCTACCAGCTCGATTTTGCTGGCACTACCCTGACCATTGGTTTCCTCGAATTTATAGGTCGTGTTGACCAACTGGCCTTCGCCAGTGTCAAGATTCAGGTTGGCGTGCTCAGCCGTAAACTGGTCACCGAATCGCTGTATGAAAACATTTCCAATTAATTCAGCCTCATTTTCTTCCTGACGGAAGATGCCATGATCCCCAGTCAGAAGCGTCTGGTCGCGCTGGACTTCAACTTCATAATCAAGGTAAAGATCACGGGCAGGACGTCCTGCGATCTGTTCGGCCTGAAGAATGGTTGGTGCGTCCTTGTCCTCAACCCGTTTGGGAGCGATTTGCTTTTTTTTGTCTGTGCCGTCTCTGGATTTCGCCTGTGCCGCAGGAGAGACAATAAGACTCGCCGAGATCGTAGCCAGCAACGAAAACAAGACACACGGCGTGAAAGATGCAAAAAAACGGCTCATGAAAAAAGCACAATGAAATAAGGCTGCAATATATTATTCAGAATCGCTTATTATATGGGAACTTTGTCACTAAAAATGTAACGTTTTACCTTTCATGTCAATATCTGCTCAAAATTCTTCCGATACCCGCATGATTCGCCTGCTGGAGTGGCTTGAATCATTGCCTGATTTTCAACTCGATACCAAAACCGTTCGGCCTGCCTCATCCGACGCCAGTTTCCGCAGGTATTTCCGGATCGATTCGCGAAATGGATCCTATATCGTCATGGATGCGCCTCCGGATAAAGAAAAGCTTGAACCTTTCATTCATGTCGCTGATATTTTCGGCCAGAGTGGTGTGGCTGTTCCAGAGATTCTGGCAAAAGATGTCGGGAACGGTTTTCTGCTTTTGTCCGATCTGGGTGTCGCCACGTATCTGAACGAGCTCAATGATGAAAGTGCTCATGGGCTTTATCTGGATGCTATCGATGCTCTGATCCGGATACAATCGATCAGCCAGCCGGATATTCTGCCTGAATACGACCGGGCAGTATTATTGCGGGAACTGAATCTTTTTCCTGAATGGTATATCGCGAAACATCTGAATTATCAGATGAGTGAGAAGCAAAAAGTCGAACTCGAAAAGGTTTTCAACCTGATTTTGGCCAATAATCTGTCACAGCCGCAGGTTTACGTTCATCGTGACTATCATTCCCGTAATCTGATGTGCCTGGGTGACAAGAACGATAATCCGGGGATCCTTGATTTCCAGGATGCCCTGTTCGGTCCGATTACGTATGATCTCGTTTCCCTCTTAAGGGACGCCTATATTGAATGGGACGAGGAAAAGGTTCTGGACTGGGTTATCCGGTATTGGGAAAAAGCGAAGAAGTCAGGATTGCCGGTCAATCCGGATATCGATCTCTTCTATCGGGATTTTGAATTCATGGGCATTCAACGCCATCTCAAAATATTGGGCATTTTTGCCCGTCTATATCATCGTGATGGAAAAGAGGCCTATCTGAACGATATTCCTCTGGTACTGAAATATGCAAGCAAGACAGCGCACCGCTATAATGAATTGGCGCCTTTGGCGCGTTTGCTTGATGAACTTCAGGATAAAAAACAGGACGTCACCTATTCTTTTTAGTAATTGATTCATCCAGGAGCTATGCCAATGAAAGCAATGATATTTGCGGCAGGGCGAGGCAATCGCATGCGCCCATTGACGGACACTTGCCCCAAACCCTTGCTGAAAGTACGTGGGCGTCCGCTGATCGTCTGGCACATCGTCAATCTGGTTCGTGCCGGCATTACTGAAATCGTCATCAACCATGCCCATCTGGGGCAGCAGATAGAAGCATTGCTGGGAGACGGCTCACGTTATGGTGCCAGCATATCCTATTCTCATGAAGAAACAGCACTGGAGACTGCAGGGGGGATTGCCATGGCCCGCCATTTGTTGGGAGAGGCTCCTTTTGTCGCGATTGCTGCCGATGTCTATTGTCCCTATTTCGATTTTGAGGAGGTCAAGACCGTTCTCCAGGACAATGATGTGTGGGGTAAGCCGTATGATATGGCCAAAAGAGACATTGCATGGTTATATCTCGTGCCCAACCCTTCTTTTCATCCGGATGGGGATTTCGCATTGCATTCCTTCACGGTGAAAAATGAAGGGGAGCCTAAATGGACTTATTCCGGAATCGGCGTTTTTCGAATGTCGATGTTCGACTCTGTTTCAGCAGGAGAAAAAGTGCAATTGGGAGCCGTGCTTCGGGAATATATTTCCCGGGAACAGGTGGGTGGGGAAATCTATCGTGGTGAATGGAAAAACGTCAATACGATTGAAGAGCTCGACAAACTCAATGCGATCGCCAATAAAAAACCTGATTGAATCCAATCAGGTTTTAAAAGCTGAAATTTGCGGTTCAGATATAAGGCCGGTACGGCCATTCCTGAAGATGCGTATGTCAGTAACGATATCAGCCGAATCGGTAATTATTCTTTGATTGCGGTGATTTTATTGTTTTCGTCAACGAGAACGACTTTGGGTTTCCAGGTTTTGATTTCTTCATCGGTCATCGGGCCAAAGGTACAGATAATCAGCAAATCGCCAAGATGGGCGCGACGTGCAGCGGCACCGTTCAATCCGATTTCGCCACTCCCACGTTTTCCGGGAATGGTATAAGTTGAGAACCGTTCACCGTTATTGACATTGTAAAGATCAATTTTTTCGTACAGGGCCATTCCGGCAGCTTCCAGAAGGTCCTCATCAATCGAGCAAGAGCCTTCATAAGCCAGGTCACATTGAGTGACGGTAGCACGATGAATCTTGCCGCGTAACATAATCCGTTGCATTTCAAGTATCTCCTCTTTACGAAATGGCCATATGAAACTTCAGGGTTTCGACGATTTCGTTTTTTGAATCAAACGCCCTGATTCTCTTTTGCAGGGTGACTTAAAGTCGTTTGAAAACATCGCGTGTTATACGCGCTCAAACAAAACCAAAGGGTGTGTTGTTCCGGGATTTTCCATTTATGTTTATCCGGTATGTACGGGGCATTCAATTTTTCAGGCTGTTTTGTCCGTGAGCCCGATGAGTTGAATGAATAAATGGCAATTGGCAGAAAAGTTGATTTCCGAAGAAATCCGCACACTTTGGAAAGTTTTTTATGATACACGAATTTTTTCGTTGAAAAATCAAAAAACTGCAAAAGTTGACCGGAAATCATACTTTTAAGCTACTTTCTTTCTTGTATCAAGTGACATCATAATGAAATCCTCAGGGAACTTATCAACTAAAACAAAGTAAAATAATAAACTTATGCTAAAGCCTGAAATAACGGTTGCAACCGTCATTGAACAGAATAACCGCTTTCTGCTTGTAGAAGAGGAAACGGAAAATGGCCTGTTGCTTAATCAACCGGCAGGGCATCTTGAAGAGGATGAATCCATTGTTGAAGCTGCTGCAAGGGAGACGCTGGAAGAAACAGGGTGTGAGTTGACTCCTCGGGCACTTATCGGTGTTTATCTGCTTCAATACAAGCGGAAGAATGGAGAAAGGGTTTCCTTTCTCCGTTTCACCTTTACCGGTGAAATCGGTTCAAGGAAAAAACGTCAATTGGATCCGGATATATTACGCACAGTATGGATGACATATGAGGAAATTGCGGCCTGTCCGGAAAGGCACCGTAGCAGTCTGGTTTTGAAATCCATTGATGATTACAGGAAAGGGCTGCGTATGCCGCTTTCTGTTTTATCCACATTGTTTGTGGAAAGGGATTAAGTTGTGAGCAAGAAAAAAGTAGTCATCGGCATGTCGGGAGGGGTCGATTCTTCCGTATCCGCCTGGTTGTTGAAAGAGCAGGGATATGAAGTAGTCGGCCTTTTCATGAAAAACTGGGAAGATGACGATGATGGGGAATATTGTTCTGCGCGTCAGGACTGGCTGGATGCCGTCAGTGTCGCAGACGTCATCGGCATCGATATTGAAGTCGTCAATTTTGCATCGGAATACAGGGAACGGGTATTTTCCGAATTCTTGCGCGAATATGAGGCGGGCAGAACACCGAATCCGGACGTGTTGTGTAATGCGGAAATCAAATTCAAGGCCTTTCTCGACCATGCCGTTTCACTGGGGGCAGAGCAGATTGCAACCGGACACTATGCGCGGGTTCGTGAAAACAATGGATTATTCGAATTGATGAAGGCGGTGGACGATACCAAGGACCAAAGTTATTTTCTGCACCGGTTGAATCAGAAACAGCTTTCAAAAGCCATTTTTCCATTAGGTGAAATCAGAAAAACGGAAGTCCGTAAAATTGCCGAAAAGCTGGGGTTGCCCAATGCAAAAAAGAAAGACTCAACCGGAATATGTTTTATCGGTGAGCGTCCTTTCCGTGCTTTTTTGAACCGCTACCTGTCATATGAACCCGGCCCGATCAAAACACCTGAGGGAAAAGAGATCGGACAGCATGTCGGACTCAGCTTTTACACGATCGGCCAACGAAAGGGGATCGGTATAGGCGGTCTGAAATCGTTCAAAAATCCCGATGGCACGAGTGACGCCTGGTATGTTGCCAGAAAAGACATACCAAACAATACTCTTTATGTCGTGCAGGGACATGATCATCCCTGGCTGTTATCCCCGGAACTGGACGCAACACAGTCCAGCTGGATTGCCGGTTTTTCACCGGATAATCAGGCCTTGTCGGTGAAAACACGTTACAGACAAAAGGATGTTCCCGGGATGTTGAATGTGACGGGTGAAGATGCCTTTTCCGTAAATTTTGAACAGCCGCAATGGGCCATTACGCCCGGACAGTCTGCCGTATTTTACAAGGGCGATGTTTGTCTGGGTGGTGGAATTATCGACCATAGCCAGACAGACTGATTATTGAAGGCCGGTTTCGGTTGAAACCGGTCATTCCGGTTTTGTTTCCTTAAATGAAGCGCGTTCGGAGAGCCTGTCGAAAAGTTGAGACAGATTTTCATATTCTTTGCGCCATCCGATTTCAGGGAAACGGAATTCAAGCCAGCCGAGAGCACATCCGACAGCAATATCAGCCAGTGAAAAAGCATGTTCATGGCAGAACTGGCGTTCCCCCAAATTGACTGACATGGCTTTCAGACCCGCATGAATTTTTTTCATTTGCCGGTCAATCCATTCCTGGCTCTGTTGCGCAACAGGACGTTTTCCTTCAAGACGAATCGATATGGCGGCATCCATTATCCCGTCAGCCAACGCTTCCCAGCATCTGACGTCAGCTCGTGCACGGTTTGAATTGGGCAATAACTTGCCCACAGGAGTGGTTGTATCGAGATAGGCGACAATCACGCGGGAATCGTAAAGTGTTTTTCCATCATCCATCACCAGACAGGGAACTTTGCCAAGGGGATTGTACTCGTTGATGATGCTGTCAGGTGAGTCCAGATCGGCGAGAACGAATTCATATTCAATTTTCTTTTCGCTTAATACTATTCGCGTTTTGCGGACATAAGGACTGGTGAGAATACCAAACAGTTTCATGATGTATGAGGGTGAAAAAAACGTTGGGATTATAACATTTTAGTGTCTGATAAACGTCAGTCCGGAACAAAGTATGGGTAAATTGTGTCCGGAAAATGTTAAACTAGATAAACGTACTGATTTATGAATGAGCATTGTTTAAACATGGAATTCTCTGCACTTTCCGCCCTTTCCCCACTTGATGGCAGATATCTCAGAAAGACGGATGCCTTGCGCCCGATTCTTTCTGAAACCGGTTTCATGCGACATCGTGTCAAAGTTGAAATTGCCTGGCTGAAAGCGTTGTCCATGGCAGGATTCACGGAGATACGACCGTTTTCCGAAGTAACGAATGATTTTCTCGAGAAACTGGTCGATGATTTTTCGGTTGACGATGCAGCCCGTATCAAGGAAATCGAGGCTATCACGAATCACGATGTCAAAGCTGTGGAATACTGGATCAAGGAATCGATCGGATTGAAACTTCCGCCCGAATTGTCGGGGCTGAAAGCCAGACAGGTCGAGGTGGATGCTATTGTGACCGGCGAATTGGGCACGGTGGCAGAATTCATTCATTTTGCCTGTACTTCTGAAGATATCAACAATACCTCGCATGGCATGATGATCAAGGCCGCAAGGGATGAAGTCGTTCTGCCGGCCTTGAATGCCATTATCAATCGCCTGCGCACAATCGCACATCAGAATGCGTCACTGTCCATGTTGGCCAGAACACATGGCCAGACAGCCAGTCCGACGACCTTGGGCAAGGAATTCGCCAATATCGTTTCACGCCTTCAACGTGCTGCCGGGAAAATCGGTGCGGTCGAAATCATGGGAAAGATGAATGGTGCGGTCGGAAATTACAATGCCCATTTTTCAGCCTATCCCGATTTTGATTGGGAAAGCTTTTCCAGAAATGTCGTTGAAAACAGTCTGGGACTGACATTCAACGAATACACCATACAAATCGAACCACACGACTATATTGCCGAACTGTTCGATGCCATTGCCCGAGCGAATACGATCCTGATCGACCTGAACAGGGATATCTGGAGTTATATCTCACTGGGATATTTCAGGCAGATCACCAAAGCCGGAGAAGTCGGTTCCAGTACGATGCCACATAAAGTCAATCCAATTGACTTCGAAAATTCCGAAGGCAACCTCGGTATGGCAAATGCCCTTCTGAAACATATGTCTGAAAAATTGCCAATATCCCGCTGGCAGCGGGATCTGACGGATTCCACCGTCCTGCGCAATATCGGCATGGCTTTGGGCTATGCCGTACTGGCATATGACAGTTGCCTGCGAGGCTTGAACAAGCTGGAAGTCAATGCCGAAAAGATCACTCATGATCTGGAAGAAGCGTGGGAGGTACTGGCAGAGCCGGTACAGACCGTCATGCGGCGTTATGGCATTGCAAACCCTTATGAACAGTTAAAGGCGCTAACACGCGGCAAGGGTATTGAAAAAGAAGACCTGCAGGCGTTTATACGCAATCTGGATATACCTCCAGCGGCAAAAGATGAATTGTTGAAAATGACACCGGCAAGCTATACCGGTATTGCATCAAAACTGGCTGAAAAAATTTAAGAATAACAAACACTAAAATTGGAGAGTAAAACTATGCGATTCTTCCGTTATTGTGCAGGACTTTTAATTGCTGCTATGGCATTCGTTGCCACACCGGGCCATGCCGTCGATGGAACATCTTTTGAAATCGGTGTCGGTGAACACGTTCAGCTCTATCGTGTCGGCCTCCAGTGGGACTGGAACAAAAAATGGCTGCAGACGGGGGGTATGCATTTGAATGGCTACTGGGATCTGAACCTCGGTTACTGGCATGGTGACCGCTTCGAAGATCGTGATGCTTCCCAGAATATCGGTGTTATCGGCATTACTCCTGTATTCCGCTGGGAAAACGACAATAAAAAAGGTATTTATGTTGAAGGCGGTATTGGTGCCAGCCTTTTCTCAAAAACCTATAACAATAACGGAAACCGCATGTCCACCGCTTTCGAATTTGCGGATCATATCGGTATCGGTTATGTATTCAACAATAATTTCGATCTTGGTTTGAGACTGCAGCATTATTCGAATGCCGGCATCAAGAAACCGAATAGTGGAGAAAATTTCATTGTTCTCCGTGGTGCCTATCGCTTCTGATCATTAATGAAAATAGCAGGATAGTGATTTGAATACTGACAATTTGCCCCATATTGCCTTTGTCGGCATCGGTTTGATGGGGTTGCCTATGGCAAGCCGCCTGATCAAGGCTGGTTATCCCGTGACAGCCTGGAACCGTACAAAGGCAAAAGCACTTCCCCTGACCGGGCAGGGAGCATATGTCGCCGATTCCCTGCCGGAAGCGGTTGCCTCTGCCGATATTGTCATTACAATGCTTGAAGCGGGACCTGTCGTCATAAGAGTTGTTGAAGACATGCTTCCTGCACTGAAAAAGAGTGCTCTTGTGATTGACATGAGTTCTACCCGACAGTCCGAGGCGAAAGACATTGCCCGCCTGTTGTCTTCCCGGCAAATCGCTTTCCTTGACGCTCCTGTTTCAGGCGGGGTCGTCGGTGCCGAGGCGGGAACACTGGCTATCATGGTTGGGGGGGCAGATGCTGATTTCAGGCGTGCAGAACCGGTATTCAAGATCATGGGGCGTCCTACACTTGTCGGACCGACCGGAGCCGGACAAGTCGCCAAATTGTGCAACCAGTTGATTGTCGGTGGAACTGTTGCCATCGTCGCTGAAGCGATGTTGCTGGCTCAGGCTGGTGGTGCCGATCCGGCAGCCATGAGAGCCGCAATCCGTGGCGGATTTGCAGAGAGCCGCATACTTGAAGTTCATGGACAAAGAATGCTTGACCGGAACTTCAAACCGGGAGGTCAGATAAAAAGCCAGGCCAAGGATCATGTCAATATTATGGCTGCTGCTGGCGATGCGGGCTTGAAGTTACCCATAACCGCTTTGGTTGCTGACCTGTTCGATGGCCTGTTGAAGTCACATGCCGAAGCGGATCAGGCAGCCGCACTGCTGGCACTGGAAGAAATGAATGAAAAAATACGGCTGGGTGACAAGGTAGACCAATTCTAGTTTAAATACATGTTCCATAAAAAAGGCACGACGACGGTTGTGCCTTTTTTATGGATATTGACATCCGGTTCAGGGTAACAACAAGGAAATCCGGAAAAACAAACGCCCGCGAGTAGCGGGCGTTTGAGTGGAGTGGAGAGGAGTATGGGGGTTCAGGCACGGGCTCTGGCCTTCTGCGCAGCAGAAGCATGCTGGGAAGCATAAGACTGATGAGCCGCGGCTTCCGCTTCACCGACCTTCACAGGATATCCCATCTTCGAAAGAATCGAACCCAGTGCCGACAGACACAACATGACGTTGGCCGACTGCGCCGTATAACCCATCAAACCGAATCTCCAGACCTTCCCTGCCAACGGCCCCAGCCCGGCTCCGATTTCCAGATTGAATTCCGACAGCAGTCTCGATCTGACTTCGGCCTCGTCAATGCCTTCCGGCACTTCAATGGTGCTGATCTGGGGCAGACGGTTTTCTTCCTTGACCAGGAATTTCAGACCCATGGCTTCAAACCCGGCTTTCAGGGCCTGGTAGTGTCTCTGGTGTCTTGCCCAGGTGTTTTCTATGCCTTCTTCTTTCAGCAGCAGGAGGGCTTCGTGCAGCGCAAACAACCCGTTGATCGGCGCCGTATGGTGATAGGTCCTGACGGTATGGCCCCAGTAGTTCAGGATGAGGTTCAGGTCCATGAACCAGCTCTGGACTTTGTCTTTTCTTGAGGTGACGTAGTCGATGACACGGTCGGAGTAGGTGACGGGAGACAGTCCCGGGGTGCACGACAGACATTTCTGGCTGGCCGAATAGACGGCATCCAGATCCCATTCCTTGACTTTCAGGGGACAGCCGGCCAGGGAGGTGACGGCGTCGACGATGGTCAGGCAGTCATGCTGGTGGGCTACCTGGGCCAGGGTCTTGGCATCGGATACGCAACCGGTCGAGGTTTCGGCATGAACGAAGGCGACGATTCTGGCATCGGGGTTTTTCTTCAGGGCGTCTTCCACGGCGTTCGGGTCAACGGGTTCTCCCCAGGTTCCTTCGACGATGATCGGGGTGGCTTTGCAACGCTCGACGTTTTCGATCATTCGGCCACCAAAGACGCCATTGCGGCAGACGACGACCTTGTCTCCAGGGGCGACCATGTTGACGAAGCAGCTTTCCATGCCAACGGAACCCGGCCCGGAGATGGGGTAGGTCAGCTGGTTGTCTGTCTGGAAAGCGTATCGTAACAGGGTTTTGAGTTCGGCCATCATGTCGACGAAGGCCGGATCCATGTACCCGATGACGGGTAGGCTCATTGCGGCCAGCACACGCGGGTTGATGTTGGAGGGGCCAGGGCCCATCAGGACGCGTTGTGGTGGATGGAATGAGCTGATTTTTTTTGCTGCCATGATTTTGTCTCTATAGGAAATAAAGGGTTTGTCAGGTTTCTTTTTGGGGCCTAACGGGAAATAATGTCCTAGGGCATTATTTTCCCCCATTTTGGGTCTCTTGGGAGGCTTTCTGTTTGTCCTGTCCTGTTTGTTGGGACAGGACAGGTCTTGTGTCGTTTTTTTTTATCGGCTCAACAGGGTTCCATTTTGACTTTGCCGTTTTCTTCTTCCATGGTTTTGGCCAACAGTTTGACCAGCGCATAGAGGGTGTTGATGTGCGGGGTGGCTGTGTTGGTGATGCGGCCCAGTTCGACGACGGAACCGACCAGTGCGTCGATTTCCGGCGCTCTTCCCGCTTCGACGTCTTGCAGCATGGAGGTTTTGTGTTTGCCGACTTTTTCCGCTCCACGGATTCGTTTTTCCAGCGGTACCCGGAATTCAATGCCGAGTTTGTTGGCGATGCGCTGGGCTTCTATCATCATGTCTCCTGCCAACTCTCTCGATAACGGGAACTGGCAGATGTCGACCAGGGTGGAGTGCGATACGGCACTGATCGGGTTGAAGGTCAGGTTGCCCCACAGTTTCAACCAGATTTCCGCACGGATGTTGTCCAGAATCGGCGATTTGAAGCCGGCTTTGATGAAGGCGTCTGAGACTTTCTGCGCACGTTCGGTGGTGCTTCCGTCCAGTTCGCCAATCGGGAAACGGTCTCCTTCGATGTGCTGGACGACGCCCGGGGCGATCAGGGCCGAGGCCGGATAGACGACGCAACCCAAAATCCGGTCTGCCGGGATTTTGGCGCTGATGTGACCGGTCGGATCGACGCTCTGGACCCGCTTGCCTTCGTGTGGACCTCCGTGTTTCTGGAAGTACCAGAACGGAATGCCGTTTTGCATGGTGACGACGACGGTGTCCGGACCGAACAGCTTCGGCACGTCTTCGGCTACGGCGTCTACCTGATGGGCCTTCAAGGCCAGAATGACCATGTCTTGCGGACCGGCTTCGTCATAGTTGTTGGTGGCCTTGACGTTCTTTGCGACGTGCTCGGTTCCATCTTCCATTATCAGCTTCATGCCGTCTTTCCTGATGGCATCAAGGTTGGCTCCCCTTACGATGAAGGTGACGTCTTCTCCTGCCAACGCCAGTTTCACTCCTACGTAGCCTCCTATCGCTCCGGCTCCTATGATCGCAATTTTCATGTTCTTTCCCTTTT
>JAEXJM010000003.1 GCA_023449275.1 Pseudomonadota bacterium
TGAAGATTCCCTGACCCACATGCGCTATTTCTGGGAAGCCATGAAATCATCAGGAGAACACTACAACCCGATGGACCGCTCCAATAGCGGACTTGTCGGCGGTGATGGCGAAAAAGTCCGGCTTGCCAGCCAGCAGGGCATCCTCTTCGGAGGCGACTTCTTCAACGATGTGATCGCCGAGGCATTGAGAGTCAGCGAATGCAACGCCTGCATGAAACGCATCGTCGCCATGCCGACAGCCGGTTCCTGCGGTGTCATCCCTGCCGTCCTGCTCCCGCTGGTACGGGAACGCCGGATATCCGACGAATTCATCATACAGGCACTCTACGTCGCTGCCGGATTCGGACAGGTCATCGCCACCCGTTCTTCCATCTCTGGAGCCGAAGGCGGCTGTCAGGCTGAAGTGGGAACAGCTGCTGCGATGGCGGCAGCCGCCGTCACCTTCCTTGGAGGCGGCAGCAACCAGATGTGTTCATACGCCTGTGCCATGGCGATCAGCAACCTGATGGGCCTCGTCTGCGACCCGATTGCAGGGCTCGTCGAAATCCCATGCGTACAACGAAACGTCATCGGTGCCGTCAATGCCCTGTCATGCGCCAACATGGCTTTAGCCGGAGTCGAACACAAAATCCCGGCTGACGAAGTCATCGACGCCATGAGAGCCGTCGGCGATACCATGTCGTCCGACCTGAAAGAAACCGCCCGTGGCGGCCTTGCCAACACGCCGACCGCCCGCATCCTCGTCAAGGAACTGATCCTCAAAAACCAGTATCATTCCGACTGAAACCGGTTCGATAAAGCCTGAAATAAATGGCCTGACTGGAAAACCGAAAAAGCCGTTACAGGATTTCTGTAACGGCTTTCTTGCATCTGCCAAAACGATCAGTAAACCGTTTCGCGCATCAATTTCGCACTCTTGACCATATTGTCCAGCGCTTCAAACGTTTCCTTCCACTGGCGTGTTTTCAGGCCACAATCCGGATTGACCCACAGACGATCCGCATCGATCACCGCAGAAGCCTGTTTCAGCAGCGAAACCATTTCATTGACCGAAGGAACACGCGGGGAATGGATATCATACACACCCGGTCCGATTTCATTCGGATAACGGAAGTCCCTGAATCCTTTCAATAGCGTCATATCGCCACGGCTGGCTTCCAGCGTGATCACATCGGCATCGAGGCTGGCGATATCCGGCATGATATCGTTGAACTCGGCATAACACATGTGCGTATGGATCTGGGTATCGTCACCAACACCGCATGAAGCGATCCGGAAAGCACGGCATGCCCAGTCCAGATACGCCTGCCAGTGATGGCGTCGCAGAGGCAACCCTTCACGCAGCCCCGGTTCGTCAATCTGGATAATACCGATACCGGCTTTCTCAAGATCAGCCACTTCATCACGAATCGCCAGTGCGATCTGGTCGGCGACAACAGAACGTTCTTCATCGTCACGGACGAAAGACCACTGCAAAATCGTGATCGGACCGGTCAGCATGGCCTTCATCGGCTTGTCCGTCAGGCTCTGCGCGAACTTCGTCCATTCGACCGTCATGGCATTCGGTCTGGAAACATCACCGTAAATGACAGGTGGCTTGACGCAACGGGAACCGTAAGACTGAACCCAGCCATTGGCCGTCATCGTCATACCATCCAGAAACTCCCCGAAATACTCGACCATATCGTTGCGTTCCGGTTCACCGTGAACGAACACGTCCAGACCCAGTTTTTCCTGCTGGGCAACACAGAAAGAAATTTCTTCCTGCATGGCCTTTTTGTATTCCGCCTCGCCCATGGAACCACGCTTGAAAGCGGCACGTGCAGAGCGGATCCGAGGGGTTTGCGGGAAAGAACCGATCGTCGTCGTCGGGAAAGCCGGCAATTTGAAACGCTTGCGCTGCAAGGCCTGACGGACAGCGAAAACCGATTTTCGCCGATCCATACCTTCTTTCAGGTCACCCACCCTTTTCGCAACCTGTGCATTGTGAACCCAATCGCCTTTTCTCAGGGTAACCGTATCACGCGAACGCTTTAATGCATCGCTAATGGCGGCATCACCCTTTTGCAGGCCGTCTTTCAGAGCATGGATTTCTTCCAGCTTTTCAGCGGCAAAAGCGAGACACTGTTTCAGGCGCGGATCCATCTTCGTTTCCGCATCCAGCGAGAATGGAACGTGCAACAGGGAACAGCTCGGCGCGACCCACAAATTCTTCCGCCCGGCCAGTTCAGGCGATCTCAGAACGGACAAAGCCTTATCCAGATCGGCCTTCCAGATATTGCGGCCATCGATAACGCCAACGGACAATACCTTGTCAGCAGGCCACCTGGCAGCGATTTCCTTCAGGTCTTCCGCACCACGGATGGCATCGACATGCAAACCGTCAACAGGCAATCCGCAAACCGTATCGATATGACCGGCCAGAGACGAAAAGTACGTCGTCAACAGCAATTTGACCGATTCCTTCGCCAATTCATCATAAACGCCCTTGAAAGAGGCCAGCCATCTATTGTCGATATCCAGACCCAGAACAGGTTCATCGATCTGGACCCATTCGACACCTTCCTCATGCAGGCGCGACAGAATCTGGCGATAGACAGGCAACAGCGACGGCAACAGGGACAGGCGGTCGAACCCCTCCACTTTCTCACGGCCCAGATACAGGAAACTGACCGGGCCCAGCAAAACCGCCTTGACAGGATAGCCCAGCGCTTTCGCTTCTTTCACCTCATCGAACAGACGTTCGCTGTGAAGTGAAAAAGCGGTATCCGGGAAAAATTCCGGAACCATATAATGGTAATTCGTATCGAACCACTTCAGCATCGACATGGCCTGTCCGGATTCCGTCGTCAGACTGCCACGGGCCATCGCGAAATAACGGTCCAACTCAGGCGTATCTTTCGAAAAGCCGAAACGGGCCGGTTCACATCCCAGCAACTGGACATGATTCAATACGTGATCATAAAAAGCGAAATCGCCGACCGTCACCCAATCCAGACCGGCCTTTTTTTGCAGTCCCCAGTGAGCGGCACGCAATTGCTTGCCCATGGCGACCAGATTTTTCAAATCCACATGAGTGTCTTCAGGCTCGGAAGCACTTTTCCAATACGTTTCCAGCGCTGATTTCAATTCCCGCTGCGCACCCATGCGCGGGAAACCCAGAATATGACTGCTGACCATGAAATTCTCCCTTAAAAACAAGTTTGATAAATCATAGTCAGCCATGTAACATAATTCAAATGAAAGTTTTTTTAAAAATTCATAAGATTTTCTAATGATAGACCTGAAACACCTCAAAACCCTGCGTGCCCTGCGCAAAACCGGTAACCTGACCAAAGCGGCAGAAATGCTCTGCCTGACCCAATCCGCCCTGTCGCAACAAATCCGCCTGCTCGAATCCGATTACGGCAGACTCTTCGAACGCAAAACCGTCCCCATCGCTTTTACCGCAACAGGCCATTGCCTGCTTGACCTGGCTGACAAAATCTTTCCAGCCATAGAAGAAACCGAACGGAACCTGATGCGCCTGAAAGACGGAACGGCAGGAACACTCCGGATCGTCGTCGAATGCCATACCTGTTTCGACTGGCTCATGCCGACCATGGACGTCTTCCGCACACACTGGCCTGAAGTCGAACTCGACATCATTTCCGGCTTCCATACCGATCCGGTCGGCCTGCTCCACCAGCGCCGTGCCGATCTGGCCGTTGTCGGCAATCCGGAACCTGAAACCAACATTACCTACTTCCCGCTGTTTGAATACGATATCGTTGCCCTCGTCTCCAACAACCATGTCCTGAACCGGGAACCTTTTCTGAAACCGGAACATTTCATCGACCAGACCCTGATCACCTATCCTGTCCCGGATGAAATGATCGACATCATCCAGCAGGTATTGCTGCCGGCGAAAATCTCACCTGAAAGACGCACCTCCGAACTGACCATCGCCATCCTGCAACTGGTCGCCAGCGGACGTGGCATCGCAGCACTGCCGCTCTGGGCAATCAAACACTATCTGGACAAAAACTACATTTCATCCCGCCCCGTCACTCAAAAAGGCCTCAAAGGCAAACTGTATGCCGCGGTTTGTACCGAAATGGCATCCAGGGCTTACATCAACGATTTCGTCAAACTTATCCGCGAAAGAAGCCTGATCGAACTGCCAGGCATCCGGCTTTTGAACTGATCCAGACTCTTGAGACCGGATATTCTTTTTTCATCAACAAAAAACATTTTTGCAACAATAACTTAACGACAGAAAATACGGAACGCTTACAGAACCGCAAAAATATTTCCTTATATCAATATTCAAAGGTTTTATATAACTTAAACATATACTTATAATTATTGACCTGATAATTTCCCACTGATAATGTTCACACTTGTAAATAAGGCGAAATGTTAAAAACCATTACTTTGAAATTAACCAGTATCAACCATTCGTTAACACCTTCTTGCACCTGTTTTTCACTGAACAATTTGTCATTTTTCCGATATTGCGACAAATCCTGAAAACGAATTCTCCCGATAAAGCCGATTTGTCCGTCAATATCGAACAGATATGTAAAGACACATGCCGAGACTGAAAAAAAAGGGAACATCATCCCTAGATACCCTTCCCAACGTTGTCATGGTAGAACCTTCCAATGCGGAACTCGTTTCCGTCAGGAAGCACGCCAAAACGACCCGAAACTCCAAAACCCGCCGAAAAACCCTGAAAGAGCCGATCGAGCTTTCCCCTGACCAGCAGGAACTGGTCAACATCAAAAACGCCCTGGGTTTAAGACATCAGGACTATGCCATCCTTCTTGGAATCGGCCTGCCCCGACTTTCCTCATACACCTATGGACGTACGGCATCCGTACCGGCCGACGTCATGAAGACGGCCCGCCAGCTATTGGCTGAAAATGCCGAGGCAACCCGGCTTTTGAAGGAAAGATTCGACCGTCCCATGTCTGAAATTCTCCACGAATGGGAAAGCAAACTGGGCACTACATCCGATGCGGAACTCGCAGGCCTGATCGGCGTCGTCACCATGACCATCGGCCGGTGGCGCAAAAACGAAACCAAACCTGACCTGTCTGCCCTGAACCGATACGACAGCATTGTCAACCTCGTCGTCAACAACATCCGGCAGCTGGTTTCCAGGTAAAAGCGGATCCCCCCTTTCCAATGGCTCCCGTCAATTGATCCGGCCGGAGCCATTTTCGCGTTTTGTCGAGTACAATGTGACAACTGCACTGCATATATAAAAGAGCCCCGTTAAAAACGGTTTCCCGGAAACAATCACTTCGACAGATGCCATGAAAAGTAATTTCCCGTCAAACCTGAACAATTTCGACTTTTCCATGATGCCCCCCTCCATTCTCGGGCATCTTTCCTTCCAGTTCCGCAATCCGGACAAACCCCCTTTCCCTGCAGGAACCCATTCTCTGGATATCTCACTGGGCGTTGAAGGAGAAAGGGACACCCTTCTGATCGTTCCGGAAGGCCTGGACACCGACAAACCCGTCAAATTTCTCGTGATGTTTCACGGCGCAGGCGGCAGCGCAGAAAAAGTCATGCCATTTTTCAAAGACTGGGCCGAAAAGGAAAAATTCCTGCTGATGATCCCGCAATCCACCTACATCACATGGGACTTGACAGTAGGAGGCAACGGCCCTGACCTGGAAAAACTGGAAAAAGGCCTTGAAGAAGTCGCCTCCAGATATATCATCGACAAAAACCATTTCGGCTTTTGCGGCTTTTCCGATGGCGCCAGCTATTCGCTTTCCATCGGCCTGTCCAACGGCGAAATCCTTTCCCATGTCATCGCCCTGTCCGGCGGCTTCATGAACCTGTACGTCCCGCGCGGCAAACCTCTCGTTTTCATTGCCCACAGTCCTGAAGACGAACAGTTGCCCATGGAAACCAGCGGTCTCCATCATTACAAAGAACTGAAAAAAGCCGGCTACGACGTTGAATTCCTCGAATTCCACGGACGGCACCTCATCCATCCACCCGTTGTTGAAAAAGCAATGGAATTCTTCATCAAGCGCAGCCCGCAACGCCCGCAATAAGACAACGGGCCGTCATCTCATGATCGAAATGCCGGCCCGAATCCACCTCCCCTTCCGGTTCCCATACTTTCCTCCTCCCGCCATCTTTTTTTCAGTGCAAAAGAAATCGCCCTCTGAACTGCCAATATCTGGCAGTTTTGTCATATCTGTGGCAGTATTGAAAAATCACCCCATCAACCGGGAACACCACTCATGCCCTTTACCGAACTCCACTCGTTTCTTGAAGTGCAAGCGGAACCGCACATCCTTTTCGACAGCGATTACCGGATCATTGCCGTCAATAACGCGTTCCGCAAATACTGCAATCCCCAGTCTTCCGTCATCGGACAGACATGCTATGAGGTATCCCACAATTACGAAGCGCCCTGCGACCGTTCGGGAGAAACCTGCCCGCTTGCCAAAAGCCGGCGTTCCGGCAAATCCGAACGGGTGCTCCACATGCACCATACACCGAACGGTGAAGAATACGTCAGCATCGAACTGACCCCGATCAAGAATCAGGAAGGCGACATCACCTGCTTCGTCGAGAAAATCGAACCCGTCAAAATCGCAAAAGGCCAGACCGAACGAAACAGCCTGACCGGAAAAGCCCCCGCTTTTTCAAAAATGATGAACCTGATCGAAAAAGCGGCCTCATCCGACATCAACGTCCTTCTCTCCGGAGAATCCGGAACAGGAAAAGAACTGGCTGCCCAGGCCATACACAGGGCTGGCAAACGGGCAGCCAAACCGTTCATTGTCGTCGATTGTTCCGGGCTGTCCGAAATCTGGTTCGAAAGCGAACTTTTCGGTCAGGAAAGGAGCACACCATCCTTATCGGGATCGCGAAAAAAAGGCCTGATCGACTCGGCCAGCGGAGGCACACTCTTTCTTGATGAAGTGGGCGACATCCCGCTGTCGATGCAGGCCAGACTGCTCCGCCTGCTCGAAACGGGCACTTACCGCCGTCTCGGCTCCGCCGATCCACGCCGCGCAGACATCCGGATCATCGCGTCCACCAGCCGCGATCTTGAGAAAATGGTCAAAAAAGAACTGTTCAGGGCCGATCTCTACTACCGACTGAACATCTTCCCCATCCATGTGCCCTCACTCAGGGAACGCAAGGAAGACATCCCCCATCTCACGGCCTCCCTGCTGAAGAAAATCGCTCCCGACAAAAAAATGACCTTGTCCGACGAAGCCATGTTTTTGCTGCAGACCTATCCTTTTCCCGGAAACATCCGCGAACTCCGGAATTTTCTCGAACGGGCCATCCTGTTGGCACAAACACAGGAAATACAGCCGGAACACCTGCTCCTGCCAGTGCCGGCAAATCCACCTAGCCCCGTTACCGCAACCGGAGAAGATGATGTGCAATTGAGACAACTCATCACCTCGTTTAAGGGAAGCCGGAAAACTCTCGCCAAAATGCTGGGCATGAGTGAACGTACTCTCTACAGGCGCCTGTCAGACATGCAAAAAAAAACAGGCCCCTTAAAACCCGACAAACTCATTAATCGTAAGAAACAGTCTTGATTTAAATGGCTTATCGAGTAAAATATAGGGGCTATACATAAAGCTTGCTTCATTTTGAGAAATTATGCGAAGTGTTAGCAATCCCAGTTAGTACCTTCTGCCCTTTGGGCGAAGTTTTTCTTTCTTGGCGGCTCCTTTCGGGGAAAAGCCACAGAGAATAAAAACCAAAAGTTGTACCAACGACAAGGAAATAAGAAATTATGACTAAACCATTAGATGGAATTAATGTCCTGGACTTTACCCACGTCCAAGCAGGCCCTGCCTGTACACAGATGATGGGTTTCCTGGGCGCAAACGTCATCAAGATTGAAAGACGTGGTTCCGGCGATATGACTCGTGGATGGCTGCAGGACAAACCAAACGTTGACTCCCTGTACTTCACGATGTTCAACTGTAACAAACGTTCGATCGAACTGGACATGAAAACTCCGGAAGGCAAGGAACTTCTGGAAGCAATGATCAAAAAAACCGACGTTATGGTCGAAAACTTTGGTCCAGGTGCACTCGACCGTATGGGCTTTACTTGGGAACGCATTCAGGAACTGAACCCAAGAGTCATTCTGGCTTCCGTCAAAGGCTATGCAGAAGGCCATGCCAACGAACACCTGAAAGTGTATGAAAACGTTGCCCAGTGTTCCGGCGGTGCTGCTGCAACCACCGGTTTCTGGGATGGTCCTCCAACCGTTTCCGGCGCTGCCCTGGGTGACTCCAACTCCGGTATGCACCTGTTGATCGGTATTCTGGCTGCTCTGGAAATGCGTCACAAAACCGGCCGTGGTCAGAAAGTTGCCGTTGCAATGCAGGACGCTGTTCTGAACCTGGTTCGTATCAAACTGCGTGACCAGCAACGTCTGGAAAGAACCGGCATCCTGGCTGAATACCCACAGGCACAGCCTAACTTTGCATACGACAGAGACGGTAACCCACTGTCCTTCGACAACATCCATTCCGTTCCACGTGGCGGTAACGCAGGTGGCGGCGGCCAGCCAGGCTGGATGCTGAAATGTAAAGGTTGGGAAACCGATGCTGACTCCTACGTTTACTTCACCATCGCTGCCAACATGTGGCCACAGATCTGCGACATGATCGACAAGCCAGAATGGAAAGACGATCCAGCATACAATACCTTCGAAGGTCGTGTTGACAAGCTGATGGACATCTTCTCCTTCATCGAAACCAAGTTCGCTGACAAGGACAAATTCGAAGTCACCGAATGGGCTGCCCAGTACGGTATCCCTTGCGGTCCGGTTATGTCCATGAAAGAACTGGCTCATGATCCATCCCTGCAAAAAGTTGGTACCGTCGTTGAAGTTGTCGACGAAGTTCGCGGTAACCACCTGACCGTTGGCGCACCGTTCAAATTCTCCGGATTCAAACCGGAAATTACCCGTGCTCCGCTGTTGGGCGAACACACCGACGAAGTTCTGAAAGAACTCGGCCTTGACGATGCCAAGATCAAGGAACTGCATGCAAAACAGGTCGTTTAATCCCCTGTCTTCATGAACGAAAACGGCACTCTTCGGAGTGCCGTTTCTATTTTTGCCTGTATACTTCCTCACCAACCGGCCTGTACATTTCTACCGAAGTATTCCCGCTGCCTTCTTCCGGATTTCATCTCCCGAAATTTTCCTCTGAGATCTTTTTCCTACTTGCCAGTCCCCGTCCGGCATCCCTCTCCTTTGGACGTTTTTTCCAGACTGTACAAAAGATAAAACTATCCAGATACTGCCATAAACTGCCATATATATGCCATATTCGTCATAAATGGCATTCAAAACAGGAGGCAATTCAAACATCGTAAACGGCAAACCATTCCTAACCTGTTGTTTTAAAAAACATTAATATCAGGAAAAATAATCATTGAAGTATCTGCCCGTTAATAGATAGAATGAAGATGTCCGAAACGATCATGACTTACTCTAACGGAATAACAATCATGTCAAAAGTAACAACAGAACATCAATGTGGATGCGGTCACCCATCCTCCAGTATTACCCTGCTTGTCGATAACAAGGCAGGTGCCGGCCTTGAATGCGTACACGGCTTTGCCGCCTGGATCAAAATCCGCGACCGTCGTATTCTCTTCGATACCGGCCAGAAAGACGTCATCCTGAAAAATGCCGAACGACTTGGAATCAATCTGGCAGATGCCGAAGTTCTGGTCATGAGCCACGGTCATGACGACCATACCGACAATCTGGCCGACTTTTACGCCATCAATCCAAAAGCGCCCATGTACTGCGGCCAGAACATTGAAGCCGACCGCTTTTGCTGCCGTCCGGGTGAACAATCCCTGAACTGGTCGCCACCAGCCAGCGCAAAAGAAGTATTTGCCAAACTGCCACCGGAACAGAAACACATCCTGACCGCCCCGCATTACTTCCTGCCCGGTGTTGCCGCCACTGGCCCGGTTCCCCGTCTGACGACTTTCGAGGATGTCGGTGACGCCCTTTTCCTTGATGCTGAAGGCACGAAACCCGATCCGGTTTCCGACGACATGTCCATGTGGTTCGAAACGGACAAGGGACTCGTCATCCTGTTGGGTTGTTGCCATTCAGGCATCGTCAACACGGTCAATTACATCCGGAAAGTCTCCGGAATCGAAAAAGTGTCCGGTATCGTCGGCGGCATGCACCTGATCAGGGCTTCCAAAGAACGCATGGACAAAACACTGGAAGCCATGAAGAGCTGGAACATGGACTGGCTCATCCCCTGCCATTGCACGGGGGACAATGCCATGCAGCAAATGAAAGACACCCTTGGTGATATCGTCACCTTCGGTTGCACCGGTACCGTCATCGAACTGGGCAATATCCCGAAAGGCCAGGAAGGTGATTTTTCGATGTGCCGCAAACAAGGAAAACATGCGCATGCCTGCGGTTGTGGTTGCGCCTGATGGATTGTTTTTGGAAGTATGGAAAAAGATGGATATCGGCACGCTGAACGTTTTACACAAAAAAACCCGGAACGAATTCAGACAATGACCGCCTGTAAAAAAAGCTGAATCCTTGTCGCAGCCTTCTTACAGTCCCCCATCGGACTCCATGCAAAAAAGCCAGCATCACGCTGGCTTTTTTGCGATACGGTACAGGAAAACGGATCCGTTACCTCCGCCCCCGGAAAACGGAAGACTGATGGAAAGCCTCAAGGGAAACCGGCACATTCGTATT
>JAEXJM010000028.1 GCA_023449275.1 Pseudomonadota bacterium
CTGAACCAGTTGCTGGCCGAACTCGACGGATTCGATTCCTCCTCCGGCCTTGTCCTTCTGGGGGCGACAAACCGTCCGGAAATCCTCGATCCGGCATTATTGAGAGCAGGGCGCTTCGACCGGCAAATCCTCGTCGACCGGCCCGACAAATCGGGCCGTATCCAGATCCTCCGCGTCCACCTCAAAAAAATCAGACTGGGCGACGACATCAACGTCGACCAGATCGCCGCGCTGACACCGGGCTTTTCCGGAGCCGATCTGGCCAATCTCGTCAACGAAGCCGCCATACTCGCCACCCGGCGCCAGCATGACGCCGTCATGCTGGAAGACTTCACCGGAGCCATCGAACGCATGATCGCCGGACTGGAAAAGAAAAACCGGCTCATCAACCCGAAAGAACGGGAAATCGTCGCCTGGCACGAAATGGGCCATGCCCTCGTCTCGCTGGCCCTGCCGGGCACGGAAACCGTCCATAAAGTCTCCATCATCCCGCGTGGCATCGGCTCGCTCGGCTATACCATCAACCGGCCGACAGAAGACCGTTACCTGATGACACAGGGCGAACTGGAAAACAAAATGGCCATCCTGCTCGGTGGCCGTGCCGCCGAAGCCCTGCATTTTCAGGAAGTGACGACCGGCGCATCCGACGACCTCGTCAGGGCAACCGAAATCGCACGGAGCATGGTCACCCGGTACGGGATGAGCCGCAAACTCGGGCAGATCGCCTATGAAACGACCCGGAACGTCTTTCTGGCACAGGCGGGAGAAATCCAGCAGGAAAACCGGAACTATTCCGATGAAACCGCCCGCGATATCGACGAAGAAGTGCGCCAGCTCATCCGTGAGGCCTTCGAAAAGGCAAGCGGCATCCTGCGGGAAAAACACGACGCCCTCCAGACCGGCGCCAAAGCCCTGCTGGAACAGGAAACCCTGTCCGAAAACGAAGTCCTCGCCATATTCGAAGGAAAAAGCTTCAGGCTCCTGACATATGATCCGGAGGCCGAACAGAATGAGGATCATCCGGAAAAGGATACGGCAGAGGCCGGGGAAAAGGGAGAACCGGCAAGTCCGGATGGAAAGGAAAACTTCCATTGAAAATAAAGAAAAGCCAGTCCGGTTTTGCCGCAGTCATGTTTCATGACTGCGGTTTTTTTCGGCATTCACGGATGAAGATTCACTTCCATTTCGCCAGTGCTGAACGCTGTTTGCCGGTTATTTCCGTTTCAGTGACGGCCGGGTTCGACGAACGGAAAGCCCTGACATCGGCAACCGTCACGACCGGAAATCCATGCTTTTCCGAAAAAGCCCGTATCTTCGGCCATCGGGCCATCGACCCGTCCACATTCGTCAGTTCGCATGACACCGAAAAAGGGGAGAGAAGTGCCATCTTCACCAGATCGACACGGCCTTCCATATGGCCGACCCGTTCGAAAACGCCGTTTTCCCCTGACTGCAGGGGAAAATATGGCCAGGACGGTTCAAATCGGACGCTGTCTCATCCGGTGAGATCGCCGCACGGATCGTGCGAATCCGGCCAAAAGCCGATACTTTTGTGGTGACGCCTTCCGCGGCTTCGGCCGATACCGTAAAAACCGTCCCGTACCGGCTCGTATTGTTTTCGACCATCAGCGGCAGATCCGGTTTTTTCGCCATATGGCCCGCCATGCACAGGCACACGATCCCGCTGCATTCCCGGATCATCAATGCCATCCGGGATACCGACATCTTTTCCGCAGGGAAAACAGGGCCTCCACCGTTCTGCCGGTTTATGTCATCCATCAGCAGGATACCCCAGCCATGTGTGAGGGCATCGGCAGCCAGCCGGACGCACCGGACGGAACCGGACAGGGTTTTTGCTTCCGGGCCGGATTGCACAGTCGCCTCCATGAAATTGGACGCGCCTGCAATATACGCCTTCAACAGAAGGGAAACCGATACGGTATTGGCCCATAATAATACTATTTTTGCCTGGGAGGGCCGGATAGGGGGCCAGGAAGGAAAAACAGGATAAATGAACTAGAAATGAACTTCATTTTCAGGATTTTTTTTTGAATCGGCGTCCGCTTCGTCGGCCATTTCTTTTTCTTCACCGTCAAGCAGCGAGACCAGCATTTGCCCGAACTGGGCAGGTGTTACCGAAATGCCGGCAGACTGGACCAGCCTGAATGCGGTTTCCGCGGCCTGCTGCACCTTGAGGATCACCGAAGGCTGCAAGCGGCCATGTTTGCCTTTCAGGATGTAATCGACGTCAAAATCATGGTCATACAAGGCTGCCAGGAAAAGAACGTTCGGGGAACGCTCGCCTGTTTCGTAGCTGAACAGGGTCTTGCGTGTTATTCCCATCAACTCGCAAAGTTTTGTTTGTGACATCCCCAGGCGTTTTCTTTCCTCTTTCAGTCTTTTGGCAATTGAATGCATAAATATTTGCCCAGATAATTGACAATGAGTAATAAATTACTCAAAATAAACTCATCAGTAGATTTACAGTTCAATATTACTCAAATATAGCCATGACGGGTGAAGAAGCAAAGCGCAAATTGAGAGAACAAGGCATCACTCTTAAAGAGTGGGCCGATGCCAGAGGCTATCCGTACTACCTCGTCTCACGCGTCATTTGCGGAACGATCAAGGGCAATTTCGGTCTTTCGCACAAGGTCGCCGTCGAACTGGGCATGAAGCCGGAATCGGACGAATCTGTGAAACCCCAATGATCATCGCATCGCTCAAAAAACGGCCAGACATCTGGCCGTCAACCTCATTCAGTCATGAACCTTTTTCAGCCAGGAGCGTTTATGGCTGAAAAATATCTGGGAAGCGTCCGTTTTTACAAACATTTATACATCATCTGTTTCGCTTCCCTGCTCATTGTACCCTGCCTGTACGTTTTTTACTGCCTGCAAGTCAGTATGGCGGCGGTAAAACCGTTGCCGGTGACGTCCGTCCACAAGGCAGATGACCCGGAAACCGGTTTGCCTGCCGGTTCGGGCGATTACCGGGAAAAGTATCCGGAGCTGTTCGCATTGCCTGTCCGGAAACAGTCCCTCACGCAAAACACGGTGTATCTGACATTCGACGACGGCCCTTCGCCGGTCACGGAAGGGATTCTTGACGTATTGGAACAATGTGGGGTCAAGGGAACCTTTTTCGTCGTCGGTAGCCGCTTGCATTCCAGAGAAGGGAAGGACATACTCCGGCGCATCGTGAGAGAGGGACACAGCCTTGGCATACATTCCGATACCCACCGTTACCGGAAAATCTACGCCTCGGTAGAGGCCTGGCTGGACGATTTTGCCGCTGTCCACCAGAAGATCAGCGATATCACGGGCCGGAAAACGGACATATTCCGTTTTCCGGGAGGGTCGATCAACATCTACAATACCGGCCTGTATCAGGAACTCATTGCGGAAATGATCCGGCGCGGATACGTCTATTTCGACTGGAACGTTTCGGTCGGGGACATTTCCCCGTCGCCCATGCGTGCAGAAACCCTCTTTGCCAACGCCGTCGCCCGTTCACCTGGTGATGGCAGTATCGTCATCCTGATGCATGACAGTGCCACCAAGACTGAAACACTGAAGGCTCTTCCGAAAATCATCGAGCATTACCGGAGCAGGGGCTTTTCCTTTGACAAATTGCAGAACAGTACCTATCCAATCACTTTCGGTTACGGGAGCTAGAGATGAACGACAAAGTACAGGGAAAAAAATCGAATGCACGAATCGCATGGGATGACTTCATCGGCAATTTCAGCCTGAGCGACAAGCAAAATATCGTGACGGAACCGGCTGAAATCAGGGAAGCGGCTGCTTCAACCGTCGTTGAAACGGAAGCCGGAACAGGCGGGAAATCCGCCGGAAGCGTTGCAGGTCATGACATAGCCGAACCGCCCAGAATGACGGTCATCGGGGAAAAGGCCAGCATGGTCGGTAACTGTACGATCGAGGGAGACGTTCAGATATACGGTGAAGTGACCGGAGACATACAGGCAGGCGGCAACATCGGCATCTTCGGCAGGGTTACCGGAAACGTCAGCGGCAAAAACGTCCTGATGAATCAGGCGGAAGTCAGGGGCAACATCACCGCAAGGGAAAACATCGAGCTTGACGACAATTCAGTCGTGACAGACGGGAAAATGGTGGCGGACAGCATCATTTCGAACGGAAAAACCGAATGCGACATGGAAGTCTCGAAGATCGTCCGTTTCGGCGCGCATGCAAGTGCTTGCGGCAATATCGTTACCGCACTGATCAGTATCGAGGAAGGAGCAGCCATTCAGGGTTCCATCACTTGCAAGTGACCGTTTCCGGATTTCCAGGACGGGTCCGTTCGGGAAGGTGTAGCCGGATCGGCCCGGTTCAACGTCAGGTTCTGATGCAAAGGCTTCTCTTGAAAATAAAGAAAAGCCAGTCCCGTTTTGCCGCAGCCATGTTCCGTGGCTGCGGTTTTTCAGGACATTCACGGCCAGAGGTTTACATCCACTTCTCCAGCGTCGAAAGCAGTTTGCCGATATCGATCGGCTTGACCAGATAATCATTGATACCCACGTCAAAAGCCCGTTTCTTGTCTTCATCGAAAGCATTGGCAGACATGGCGATAATCGGAACATCCCGTGCGTCATCCCGGTTCAGGGAGCGAATGTTCCGTGTGGCCTCCAGTCCGTCCATTACCGGCATGCGGATATCCATCAGGATCGCCGAAAAATGCCCCGGCGGGAAAGACTTGAACTTGTCGAGCGCCACTTGCCCGTTTTCGGCTGTCTCGACTTCCATGCCGTTGATTTCCATAAGGGATCTGGAAATCTCCATATTCAGTTCATTGTCCTCGACCAGCAGGAAGCGACGCCCCCTGTAGTGCTGTCTGCTTTCCTTTTTGCCGGACAGCCGGTGGTCCCGTTTCAGTTGCAGCAGTGTTTCGCAGAACGAGGAGGCGAAAAAGGGTTTTGCCATGAAATAATTGACGCCTGCCGCACGGGCGTCCAGTTCGAAGGCGTTCCAGTCATAAGCCGTCACGATAATGACGGTTTTTTCGGACGGGGCGAATTGGCGTATCTGGCGGGTCAGCTCACTGCCGCCCATATCCTTTATTTCCCAGTCGAGAAGGACGATATCGAAGGAATCGCCCGTTTCCATGGCCGTTCTGACCGCGTCGACCGCATTTTTGCCCGATGGAGCGAAAACGGTTCTGGCACCGATACTGCCAAGAATGGAAGTCGCCTGTGTCGTCACACCGGCGTCGGAACCGGCGATCAGGACGCGCTTGTCCTGAAGCAATTCCTTCGTTTTGGCAATGATTTCCCGGCCATTGTCCGACATGGCTATTTTCATGGGAAGGACAACGGTAAAAGTCGTTCCCCTGTGTTTTTCGCTGTGTGCATCAATCGTCCCGCCCATGATCTGGACAAGGCTGTACACGATGGACAGGCCGAGGCCGCTGCCCACCTTGTTGCGGGCGATATCGTCCGTTTCCTGCTCGAAAGGCAGGTAAAGGCGTTTCATGAACTCGGAAGACATCCCGATCCCCGTATCGCTGACCCTGAATTCGATATGGGCGAACCCGTTGCTGCGTTTCTGTTCACGGATATGAAGGTCGATTTTTCCGCCGGAAGGCGTGAACTTGACGGCGTTGGACAAAAGATTCATCAGAATCTGGTTGATCCGCAAGGTATCGCCCTCATAGTAACGGTCGAGCGAAGTATGGTGATGGATCCGGTAATCCAGATGGTTGGCAACCGTTTCCGGATAAATGATCGTATTGATGTCGGCAACCACATCGACGAAATCGAAACGTTCGCTGGAGAGGGCCATTTTGCCACTCTCGATGCGCGACATATCCAGAATGTCATTGATCAGGGAAAGCAGATAGCGGGAAGAAACGTCGATTTTCGAAAGGCAGTCCTGCAATGCCTCCGGTTCGGCTATTTTAAGCTGGCCGAGCGTGCTCATGCCGATGATCGCATTCAGTGGCGTACGGATATCGTGGCTCATGCGGGACAGGAAATCGGATTTTGCCTGATTGGCCATCTTCGCGGCGGAAAGGGCGTTCCTCAACACCTGCTCCTGAACCGCCTGTTCGGCACGCTGGTCGTCCAGCACCTTCACCAGCAAAATGCAAAGCACATCGCTGTTATAGGGATTGTCGATGCGGATACACGTAATGGAAACCCAATGGTAAGAACCATCCTGTCCCATCCGCTGGTATTCCATATAAATTTCCTGTTCGCCGCGGTTGAAACGCTCCAGCATGGATTCACGGGCGAAAGTGGCGGCATAATCGTCGTGATACGCAGGATGGACACCGGGTGCGACCTGATTCATCATCAATTCGTTGAAATAGCCATAAGGCTCGTAATTCACGACAAACCCGCGTTCTGACAGCGCTTCATACGTATTCTGTGTCAGGTTGGCGCGGATGATCAGCTGGTAAGCCGTATAAATCGCCGCACGCAGGGAACGGTTCTCGATCGCACGCTCCTGTTCCTGCTCCTTCTGGAGCTTCTTGACTTCGTTGATATCGGAGAAAACGACCTGAAGCACTTCAATCCCGTCGAAGTTGATCAGGCGCTCCATCGTCACGTTGATCCAGCAATTCGTCCCGTCTTTCCTGTGCGCTTCACGTTCATACGTGATCGACCCGCCTTTTTTCGCCAGCTCATCGATCCTGTTGCGGATCCAGAACATGTCCCGGTCGAGAACGTGAACGAAAGGATCGTTCTTTTCAAGCAGATACTCTTCACGTGTATAACCGTAAATTTCCCAGGCCGCCCGGTTCGCGTTGATGATGCGGTGTTCCGGATCGGTCGAAAGCTGGATAATGCCGCAGGGAACCGTATCGTAAAGCTGGGTCAGAAATTCGGTCTTGCGGGAAATATCGAGAAGGGTGTCTTTTTCCCTGGCATCCCGTTCGACACGGCGGGTGATGTCGGAGACGAAACAGCTTTCGACCAGATCGCCGTCCGCATCGACAAGGCAGCGGCCCACATCGTGAACCCAGATAATGTCGCCATT
Source organism: Pseudomonadota bacterium (assembly GCA_023449275.1). GTDB lineage: Bacteria > Pseudomonadota > Gammaproteobacteria > Burkholderiales > Burkholderiaceae_D > Oxalobacter. The sequence goes on from JAEXJM010000028.1 coordinate 7,005, forward strand.
TTTTTTGACCATCCGGTATTCGAAATGCGAGGCCATGTCCGTCATATTGCCTTGCCTGACCTCTTCGGCCAGTTTCGGCAAGTCCTCCGGATAAACCAGCGAAGCGAGAGACCGCTGGGTCGTTTCATTGAATTCGGACAACGAGTCAAATCCCATCATCCGCCAGAAATTCTCGCTGACCCACTTGAACGTATAACGCTCGTCCTGATGGCAAATCATCATGCCGCCCGGAAGCTGGTGAAGCATCAGCTCGATCTGCTGCTCTTTCTCCTTCAGGAGCTGGGAAAGGTTTTCAAAATTGATCGTCGCCTCCTCGACCGGGAAAAGCTCGCCGGACCTTAACGGATCGAACGCGATGGAGTGGTGGATATGGGCGATCTTCAGCTCATGGCCGACACGCCTGAAAATGAAAGAAACGCGCTGGTGCGCACTTAAAAAAACACCGGGATCGACCGTTTCCACCTCACTCGTGCCTTCACACAGGAAGCAGCCGTCGGCAAGCTTTCGGCTCACATATTCCTCGTCCCATATCCGGCAGCGCAGCAAAACGTTTTTTTCATCCAGAAAGTGGCGGCTGACCGCCTCGAACCCTTCCGCCTTCTGTTCCTTGCCTGCACCCAGCCAGACAATATCCGGCGTGAAGAGCGAGACGAGATAATCGACGTCGCTATCGCAGAAATATCGTCGCAATACCGTTGCTGCCAGATTCTCGACTTCGGTTTTTTCAGCCAGGTTCATATATACGGTTTCCAAAACGGTTGAACCCGGATGGTGCCGGGTCATTCAGTGTCATTGCCCATGGGAAAACCTGAAAATTATACCGCCATACGCCATTCCTGTTTGAAATGGCACCAATCCGTTTTTGACACGGGAAACATTGTGTCGGACAATCGTTTTTTTGGAGTGAAAACTGTCTCCTTTTCGACAGTCGTGACGCTGGAAGCCATCGGAAAATGAAAGAGAAAATCAGCAAGACCAATGCCGCCCGCATGCTGGACAAGTCAAAAGTCCCGTACAAACTCGTTCCCTACGAAGTCGATGAAGCCGACCTGTCCGCAAAACACGTCGCCGAAGTCCTCGGCGAAAATATCGAGCAGGTCTTCAAGACACTGGTGCTCCACGGAGACAGGACGGGGCACCTCGTCTGCGTCGTTCCGGGCGACCATGAAGTCGACCTCAAGAAAGTCGCCAAAGTATCCGGCAACAAGAAATGCGACATGATCGCCGTGAAAGAACTCCTGCCCCTGACCGGCTATATCCGGGGAGGATGTTCCCCCATCGGTATGAAAAAGCATTTCCCGACCTATATCCACAGCACCATCGAACAATTCGACAAAATCTGGGTCAGCGCAGGTATCCGTGGCCTCCAGATCGAAATCGCCCCGAAAGACCTGATCAGGGAAGTCCGCGCAAACGTATCCGATATCATCGCCGGGTAGACCGGCCTTGCTGTCGCCCGGAAAAAGCCTGTTAAAAGCCTGTTAAAAGCCTGTTTTGCGACAGGCAAATGTCGGCCTGTGCCGAATGCCGGTTTGCCGGAAAAGCGTTTTGACCGTCTGAAGTGTTGTAAAACAGGGGTTGACAGAAGAAATGGAAACCGAACCGGGCAAGGCAAACGGAAAAATGAAAAAAACGGCCAAAATGCCGCTTGTCAGGAATCCGGATAAATCGAATAAAAACAAGGGTTTATAAAGATGGTATAAAAAAAGGCCGGGGCTGTTTTCTGCCGCATCATAAATGTGCCGCAAATGTCCGGAGCCGTACTGAAACGGGTGTATAAGTAATGGAACAAGTCACTTTTTACATTCATTTCAGGGCAGGTGTACAAAGCCTGTCACTCAGCGAAAGGAGTAGCACATGATTGGAAATAATGCTTTTGGCGAAGAGATCGACGACGACGGATTGCCCAAATATGCTCCGGGCGGGAAAAACATCGTGGCGTACCAGATGTACAAACTCGGGATGACCGACAAACTGCCCGACCCGGAAGACACGCACACCCGTTTTTCAGGACACCTTCCTACTATAAGGAAAAGGAAATGAAAGCCGCGGCGAATCCGGTGCCTCTGTCCGGGCCGGGTACCCGGCCCGTCAGGGAAACGGGATTTCCGAAACTGGCACAGGTGGATCATGGTATCCGGACAGATGCCGGCATTCCATCCACAATCAGGCCGAATACACGTTCGGATCATCTTGAAAGTGAGGCGAATTCCTGGAGAGAAATTCTCAATACATTGGGACAGGCCTGTCTTCAGTTGAACAATGCCACGACGCCGACGATATTCGCCATTACCGGGAAGCCGGCAGACAAAAAAACAGGATAAATGATGGAACCGTATCGTCTGTAACGCAAAATCCGGCTCCGGCAGCCGAGCCGATAGCCCCGGCTGTGTCCCCGTCTGATGGACGCATCCAAACGCGACAGGCCAAACCCGTCAATCCGGACAACCCGTATTGTTTGCCGCGTGAGACGGCTTTTGTCCCTCCATCTGAAAAGCAAGGCGAGTCTGATTATCATCCTGTCACGAAAGATTTCACTTACAACGTCAACCGTGCATTGGCTGAAAAATTGGGATGCAGGCCCTACGGCATTGACTTTGCCCGTATTTCCGACTGGGAAGGCGGAAACAAAAACAAAACCTATGTCCCCTGGAAAAAAGGCTCAAAAGGGAATAATTCCGGAGTGACTGTCGGTTCAGGCGTCGATTTCGGGCAGAAAAACCTTCAAACCCTGAAACGGATGGGATTAAGTGACGACCTTGTCGCCAAACTTCAGAACCATATTGGCCTGAGGCAGGGGGCCGCGAAATCGTACAACAACAGGAATCCCCTGACATTCACCTGGGAGGAAATAGAACAGATCAACCGGGGCGCCTCGTTGATGCATGCAGAGGATGCGATCAGGCATTGGGACAGACGGGTGCAACAATCCAGACCCTTATATCCGAATGCACCTTTGTTCCATGAAATGACTTCTCCACAACAAACGCTCGTTTTTTCGCGGTATTATCATCAGGGGCAGGGCTGGATAAAAAAGCATCCTGAGCTGTTCAATAGCATTCTGGAAAATAACTGGGATCGGGTCAGGGAACGTTGGGACAGACTGATCAATGAAAGTGCCAGGAACGGTAACGAATGGAAGGCTGGCAGACTTCGGAATGAATATAAATATTTCTGGCCAGATGAGAAGCGTAAATAACCATGACAATGACCATATTCGCCAAAACGGATTCTTTCTTCCGTAGTGTATTGCTGTGTATATCCGTTTTTCTGTTTGTTCCCGTTCATGCACAGCACATTGCGGCTGGCAGGATCCATAGCCTGTACCTTGATCCGGATGGAAATGTCTGGGTTTGGGGAAGAGGAGGGCCGAGTGGTGTTCCGAATGAAAGAATCCCTCACATTGTGATGCAAAACGGCAAAGCGGTTTTTGCCGCTCCTCAGGAAGATCATGCTTTTGTGCTGAAACAGGATGGTACGCTTTGGGGATGGGGGGATTCCAACTATGGAGAACTTGGCGTCATTAATAGAAAAGGATACGTCAGAGCACGTTATATTGACGAACCAAAGTATGTCACAAAAGATTTTGAATTTATCACAGGTTCCAAAACCATATTTGCCCTGAAACAGGATGGTTCCTTGTGGGTGTGGGGCAGCTTTGGCATTGAACGGGGCGATAAAATCAATAAGGAATTCATCAAGCCCGTCAAGGTCATGAACAATGTGGCGCAGGTCAGTTCAGCGTTTACCCATACCCTTGTTCTGAAAAAAGACGGAACCCTTCTGGCATGGGGAGACAACCAGTGCGGAGCATTGGGAATCGGCAACACGAAAGATCATGTCAAACCCGTCAGGGTCAACGTCAGGGCGTTGGGCAAGCGAAAGATTGCCAAAATTTTTGCCCGTAGCGGGGATTCCTTCATCATTGCCGATGACGGTACCGTGTGGAACTGGGGTGAACCGGGTCTTACCTATCCCGGTTGTCATGATGAACCCCGTCTGACTCCGGTCAGGCTCGATATCGATAACGTCAAGGATATCGCATTGAGTTTCAGAAGAGCAATCTTCCTGAAAAAAGACGGTACTGTCTGGGTAGTGTCACCGTTCAGGATGAAGCCGGATGTTCCCGCATATTCGGCAAAGCTGATGGACGATGTGAGTGAAATCGCAGCGGGGGAATATCATTACATTGCCCTGAAAAAAGATGGAACCGTCTGGGCATGGGGCAACAACCAGTTCGGGCAAATCGGGAATGGGACGGACAGGAATGCCGATGATCCTGTTCAGGTTCATTTTCCGGAACAGTAAGTGGAGAGGGCGGGATGGCGTATCTGTCCGGAAGGCGGTTCCGGTTCGTCGCGTTCCAGCCTGTACGGGAACAGGCCGTCTCATTTCCGCAGTTGGTGACGCCTCCAGAAAGTTTGCGCCAGCAGGGCGCTTGCCATGCAAACCGCCATCGGTGCTACCGGTTTCAGGCTGGCCTGTGACATTTCCGGCAACAGGACAATGGTTGTGACGGGCATTTTTCCGGCAATGCCCAAAAGGATGGCCAAAAGGATGCCGATGGTACCGTGTGCACCTTCTTTTCCCAGCGGGGAACCGATCCCGATCGTGACGATCTGGAGCAGGGTGTTCGTGACGTTTTCAATGCCGGGCATATCCGGTTTTTCGGCATTTGAGCGAAAACCAGCCGATCCCGCCGGGTACTCCGCAAAAGAGCGGGGCAAGTACACGCCGAAGGGGTGTCGAGGCACTGATCGCCTCCAGACAAGTTTCATGAACCGGGGGAGAAAGCCTGAAAGCACGGTATTCCGTCATATGCAACACGAAACCCGGCAGCATGCCGATGATACCGGTAACGACACCGAGCGGCACGACGGCAAGGGTAAAACGCGCCGATTTGGGCGGCGTAAACATGGATAAAGAGAATATATAATAAAGTCAAAGGGTTACATTGATTACAAAAAATCCGGAGGTATGTTTTCCACCATGAACGAAACCGCCCATAGCCGTCCTTGAAATCGATCCATCATCCGGTTCCGCAAAAGCCTGCACCGGTTCGTGCGCAGTGACGGCAGGCTCGCTAGTCCATCTCCCCCGCCAATGGAAGTCACCTTCACGGGAAACAGGAAGAACGGATACGCTTTTTACGTGACGTTTTTGTTTTGTTTTCCCGAATTTCAGCGACAAATTCCCTTGCAATGAGCTAGCGCAAATCCGTTCCGGATAAATCTGGTTTACTGAATCATCTTCGCCTGATGGCTATGACTAACGAACTTGATGGATGGCGTTTATGAAAATCAAAACGGGAGTGGGCGCGACAAGCATTTCGCTTGTCACCCTGATCGGAATCTGGTCCATTTCAGCCCTGAATGCCTTGCCCGGTCTGGCGGTATCGCCGATTCTGGGACAACTGACCCATATTTTCCCCAGTTCCAGCGAGCTGGATATCCAGATGCTGACTTCCCTTCCGTCCCTGATGATCATCCCGTTTGTCCTCATTGCGGGACGGCTGACCGAAAAGGTCAACAACATGCTGCTTTTGCGCATCGGTCTGGGGATTTTCCTCCTGTCAGGCATCCTCTACTTCCTTTCGGACAGGATGTGGCAGCTCATAGTCGTTTCCGCGATTCTCGGCATCGGTTCCGGCCTTATCGTCCCGTTGTCGACCGGCCTCATTTCCCATTTCTTTACCGGTGACGAACGACTGAAGCAATTCGGCTACAGTTCGGCCATCACGAACCTGACCCTTGTCATCGCCACCGTCGTTACCGGCTATCTGGCTGAAGTGAACTGGCGCTGGCCTTTCGTCGTTTACCTGCTGCCCGCCGTTTCGCTGGTACTGTCCGTCTTTCTGGCCAAAAGCATGAAAAGCGATACCGGGGCAGGGAGTACCAGTATGCTGGTTTCCGCTGACAGGAACACCGAAACGACTGTCAAAAGCCGATCCGGTTTCATGGTCGGCAACCTTGCCGAAACCATGGCGCTTTACGGTCTGGCGACATACCTGAACCTTGTCGTCGTCTATAACCTGCCGTTTCTGATGGAAGAGCACCATTTCACCAGCGGCAACGCCGGAACCATGATTTCCCTGTTCTTCCTCGCCATCATGCTGCCCGGACTGGTTCTGAAACCCATTGTCGCGAGACTGAAGGACATCACGCTGTTCATCAGCTATCTGAGCATCGCTGCAGGGCTGGCGCTGATCCTGATCGCACCGACGGAATGGCTGATCGCTCCCGGATGCATACTGGCCGGCCTTGGCTATGGTGTCATCCAGCCCTGGGTCTATGAAAAGGCGACCCATATGGCTGTCCCGAAAAAAGTGACGATGGCACTCGCGCTCATCATGGCGATGAACTATATCGCCATTCTGCTGTGCCCGTTCATCATCAGCTTTTTCGCAGGCCTTCTCCATTTCCCGTCACAGGAATTCCCGTTCGCCTTCAATATGCTGATTTGCCTTGCCGTCGCCGCTTATGCATGGATGCGCCAGAAAGCCTTCGTATTCAGTTCATGGTAAGTTGAAACCGGGGGCGGTATCCGGGAAATTCGAACCGTCACATCCGACAGGTAAAATGAGCGGATACAGGGATGGAAAACGTGCCGCATACGATACAAAAAAAAGGTTTTCCCTCTCTGAAACAAAATTTTTCAGGAGTGAATAAACCGGAATAGGTTCAAAAGTGATATTTTTAGAAGCGAATCGTTTTTCAGTCAAACATTGAAAGGAAATCGAATACCATGAAACGTATGGGACTGATGCTGGCCATGGCGGCTGTGGTGATTCCGGTCGCTTACAAGGCCATCAGGAAATACCGCTCAACGACACGCAAGCCCGTCGTCGTGCTCGACATGGAAGCGCTGGCCGAGCGTTCGCTCCCGGGCCGGGCTGCCGCACAATACATCAAGACAGTGCAAACCATCCTCCACAAGGGCATTGAAGACGTGCGAACCATCTACCGCGGGCGCGAAAACACGCCCGAAGGCGCCAGGGCACTGGCTCAGGCACAATCCTTTTACCAGCAGCAGCTCGCCCTGTACCAGAAGAAACTGGACAACGAGATCGGCGACATCGTCAGCGCTGCTGTCCGTTCATGGCTGAAAAAGAACAAGGGCGTCGCCGCCGTCGTGCCGGCGGATGACACGCTCGGCTATAACAAGCATGCCGACGTGACCCGGCAGATCATGGCCGAAGTGGACTGGTACAAGCCATCCTTCCCGCCGATGCCGCGGCTGCGTATCAACAAGCCGGGTACCTGAAAACAGCCCCGTCATCGTTGAACTGAAATGGAAAGCCCTGCGTCGCGACACGTCCGGGCTTTTTTGTTTTGCCTGCCGGAATCGGGAAACCATTCCGGCAGGCAGGCCACCGGCATACTCTTTCCCTGACGGGAAAATTGCCTGATCCGATATTTTTCCATGATGCAACTTTATGATTTATATGGGAAAAATAAATGGATAAGTGATGCGGCAATTCATTGACAACCGTTTGACCGACCATTAAACTCGCCGTGTTTTTCGACTGTATCGTATCTGTAGCGGCCTGCCGGACAGGATCGCGATTGGACAGTCGGAAAATCAGGTCTGGCGGGAAAACCGAATCCTGCCGGTTTCAACAATCTTCATACAAGGTGAAAAAATGGACCCGGAAAGTAGCAGCATGACCCTGTTCGACGGGTACCTCGTCAGCGGCCTGTAGGCGCATTCAAGACGTTTTCGCCCTCAACCCTTTCGTTTTGTCCGTCGGACGGTCTGTGCACGACCTCGCCCATCCAGAGCCATGAAAGCTGGAGGAAAAACCATGAACGGCAAAACCGTATCCCATTTCAAGACGCAGGCAGCCGTCAAACCGGACGCTGCCGCGCAAAGACTCATGTTCGACGCAAGGCTGGACGCCAATGATGTTGTCCGTGCCTACCATTCATCCTGGAACGGCCTTCCCGATGAGGAAACCGTTGAAAAAAACCGCGAACAGTGGGGCAGCAACCGTGTCGATACCGGCCGGCACAAGTCATTCCCGCGGCGGCTGGCAGAAGCCTTCGTCAACCCGTTTACGGCGATTCTGGCCGTACTGGCCGTCGTATCCTTCGTGACCGACGTCGTCCTGCCATCGACAGGTGAGCAGGATTTCATGACCATCGTCGTCATCCTGACCATGGTCATGCTTTCGGGTGTCCTGCGCTTCGTACAGGAAGCACGCAGCAATAACGCCGCCGAAAAGCTGACCGGCATGGTCAGGAACACGACTGCTGTCCTGCGGCAATACACCGGACGGCAGGAAATCCCGATGGAAGACGTCGTCGTCGGTGACATCGTCCTTCTGGCGGCAGGAGACATGGTTCCGGCCGACTGCCGCATCATCAGGGCCAAAGACCTTTTCATTTCCCAGTCCGCCATGACCGGGGAGAGCGAGCCTGTCGAGAAAACGCCCCATATCGCCGATTTTTCCGACAATAAATCCATTACCGAATGCGGCAATCTGGTTTTCATGGGCAGCAACGTCATCAGCGGAAGCGCCGAAGCCGTCGTCATCGTCACCGGCAACCAGACCCTGTTCGGCGGCATCGCCAGATCGCTCGACGCCAAACGCGAACCGACCGGATTCGAAAAAGGCATCAGTTCCGTCTCGTGGCTTCTGATCCGTTTCATGTTCGTCATGGTGCCCATCGTATTCGTCATCAACGGCCTCACCAAGAACGACTGGATGGAAGCGCTCCTGTTCGCCATCTCGATCGCCGTCGGCCTTACGCCTGAAATGCTGCCGATGATCGTCACGACCTGTCTGGCACGGGGGGCGGTTGCGATGAGCAAAAAGAAAACCATCATCAAGAACCTATCGTCGATCCAGAATCTCGGTTCGATGAATGTGCTGTGTACCGACAAGACCGGCACACTGACCCGGGACAAGGTCATCCTTGAACGCCATCTGGACATTCACGGCAGGGAAGACGTACGTGTCCTGTCTTTCGCCTTTTTGAACAGCTTTTACCAGACCGGCCTGAAAAACCTGATGGACATTTCCATCATCGAGCGGACGAACGAGGAGAGTGCCAGCGAACCGTCCCTGCGGCGCCTGTCGACCAGTTACGCCAAAATCGACGAAATCCCGTTCGATTTCGAACGCCGCCGCATGAGCGTCGTCGTCACCAGTCCTGATGGCGGAACGAAAATCATCACCAAGGGGGCAGTCGAGGAGATGCTTTCCGTTTGCCGTTATGCCGAATATCGCGGCGAAATCATCGAACTGACCGATGCCGTGATCGATGAAATCCGGATCATGGTGGAAGACCTGAACGACGATGGCATGCGCGTTATCGCCATCGCGCAGAAGAGTTCGTCCGTCACGACACCGGCTTTCTCGGTCGCGGACGAGTCCGATATGGTGCTCATGGGGTATCTGGCCTTCCTCGACCCGCCGAAAGAAAGCGCGCATGCCGCCATTGCCGCCCTGAACACCCACGGCGTGGACGTCAAGATCCTGACCGGGGACAACGATCTTGTGACCCGTTCCATTTGCCGTCAGGTCGGCATGAAAGTCGGCAGGATCGTGCTGGGCCGTGACCTGGAAGACATGGATGACGCCACTTTGGCGGATACCGTCGGGAAAACGAATGTATTCGCCCGGCTTTCGCCACAGCAAAAGGCCCGGATCGTCAGCACCCTGCGTGAAAACGGGAATATCGTCGGTTATATGGGGGACGGCATCAACGATGCGGCAGCCATGAAAGCGTCGGATGTCGGCATTTCCGTCGATACGGCAGTCGATATCGCCAGGGAATCCGCCGATGTCATTCTGCTGGAAAAAGACCTGATGGTACTGGAGCAGGGCGTCGTCGAAGGCCGCAAGACCTACGGGAACATGATCAAGTACATCAAGATGACCACCAGTTCCAACTTCGGGAACATGTTTTCCGTACTGGCCGCCAGCCTGTTTTTGCCGTTTTTGCCGATGGCGGCCGTACAGATCATTTTGCTGAACCTGATCTACGATGGCGTGAACGTCGCGCTTCCGTGGGACAACGTCGACAAGACCCAGCTCATGAAACCGAAAAAATGGGAAGCACAGTCCATCGGCCGCTTCATGCTGCACATCGGGCCGGTCAGTTCCATTTTCGACATCGCGACTTTCCTGTTGATGTACTTCGTCATCTGTCCGGCAGTCGTCGGTGGCCCGTTCCATGCATTGGAAACGGAACGGCAAATCGTATTCATCGCACTGTTTCAGGCAGGGTGGTTCATCGAATCCATGTGGAGCCAGACGCTGATCATGCAAATGATCCGTACGCCCCACGTGCCGTTCATCGAAAGCCGCTCGTCCATGCCGGTCATCCTGGCCTCGCTGGCCGGGATAGCACTGACGACGTTCATCCCGTATACGCCGTTCGGCGCCGCCATCGGCCTCTCGCCACTGCCGGCAGTCTATTTCGCCTGGCTGTGTGCGATCATCGCCGGATACGTCCTGCTGGTTGAAGTGGTGAAATCCGCGTATATCCACCGGTACCGCGAGTGGCTCTAGCGCTTGCGACACGGCAGGAGGAAAGCGCGTCAGGGAGCAAAAATGCCGCGTTTTCCCAGCCGATACATCGATTTTTATTTAAAAAAATCCTGCCAACTGTTAAAATCCCATGTTTTTCCAGACGGGTAAAGAATGGATGAAAGCCGGGAGTCGCCGGTTTTGCCCGTCCAGCAGGAAGTCAGCGCCCGCCGGCCCGATTGAACCGGCAAGCCATGAAACAGAACGGCCGGTCAAATCCGGCCGTATTCGTGAAAAAGGGAAAAAGGTTCCCGCGCCGTATCCGGACGATCCGGCATCGGGTATCCGGTTTCCCGTTGGAAATATCTTTCAAAAGAAGAGCAGAACAAAAGGAGCAATACATGAATATCTGGCACGACATCGCGTCATCACGTGTCAATCCGCAGGACTTTTACAGCGTCATCGAAATCCCGAAGGGTTGCAAGGTCAAATACGAACTCGACAAGGAAACCGGCATGCTGCTGATGGATCGCGTTCTCTACACCTCGACCCACTATCCCACCAACTACGGTTTCATCCCGAAGACACTGGCTGACGACAACGATCCGCTGGACGTTCTGCTCCTGTGTTCCGAAACAGTGGTACCTCTGTCCATGGCACGCTGCTTCCCGATCGGTGTCATCATGATGGAAGACGGCGGCGAAAAAGACGAAAAAATCATTGCGCTGCCCTATGGCGACCCGACCTATAACCATTATGAGGACATCAGCGAACTGCCGGAACACATCATGAAAGAAATGTCCCATTTCTTCTCCGTCTACAAGGCGCTGGAAGGCAAGAAAACCTTCATCGAATCCATCAAGGATCACAAGTGCGCTGAAGAAGTCATCGCCAGTTGCATTGAAAAATACAAGAAAAAATTCCCTGAATATTCCTGAGACTGACCGGTTTTTGGGAATGTCTGACGAAATGGAAAATGCCAGAGTGTTCTCTGGCATTTTTTTGGGACAGAATCCCCCTGTCGGCAAAACGTCTGCCTGAGGATAAAGAACCATTGCCGTTTTACCATGCCTGTCCATTTTGCCGGATGCACCGGCGCAGGCGCGGCAGCCGGGCAGGGACGCGCCGCTTTCGCCAGAAAACGGAAAAGAAACGGAAAAGCGCCGGTTTCCTGCTGCCGCTTCCGATTCCGGCTGAAAACGGCACCGCTTCCGGAAGGATCCGGTAAGAATGACTTTCGGACAGCAACGAAAAAAGGCGGCTTACACTGAAAACCACTGTGCAAAGCCGGAAACGAAGCCATCCGCGTCCGGGTGATACACCAGCAGGGCGTGACAATGTTCCCGGACAATCGATAAATTTCCGGATATCGGATATGGACAGGGAAGGGCAAAAAGAAGTGCCACTTCCTTGTAAACCGTCAAATGGCATCTCACGTTATCTGTAATACACTGAAACGTATCCATTTCAGCCGGCAGGGCGAGTACTTTTCCGGTGAGTGGAAAAATCACTTCCCATGTTGTCAAACAAATTTAAAATCATTCTCCAATTGACTGTTTATTATGGGGTTTTAAAAAAATCTGAAGTGAGATGAAAACGGATTCATCACTGGAAAAAGAAAAGGAAATACATGCCTGACAAACCGGCACTCGATCCCCGGACGGCAAGAATCCTGCCCTGGGTCGTCGCTATCGCCTTTTTCATGCAAATGCTGGACAGCACGATCCTGAATACCGCATTGCCTGCCATGGCACGGGATCTGGATACCAATCCCTTGCGGATGCAAAGCGTCGTCATTTCCTACATGCTGACCGTCGCCCTTGTCATTCCCGCTTCCGGCTGGTTGGCCGACCGGTTCGGCATCAAGCAGATTTTCCTCTTCGCCATCGGCCTTTTTACCCTCGGATCGCTGGCATGTGCCCTGTCGCCGACCCTGAACGTCATTGTCCTGTGCCGGGTGCTGCAAGGCATCGGCGGTGCGCTGATGGTACCGGTCGGGCGGCTGGTCGTACTGCGTGCCTATCCCAGGGAACAGCTCGTGTCCATTCTGAGCTTCATCACCATACCGGGACTGGTCGGCCCGCTGATCGGCCCGACGCTGGGCGGCTTTCTGGTGCAGTACGCTTCCTGGCACTGGATTTTCCTGATCAACATCCCGGTCGGGATCATCGGCATTCTCTCGACGATGAAATACATGCCGCTTTTGACGCGGGGAGGGGAACTGCATCCCTTCGATACCGTCGGTTTCCTGCTTTTCGGCACGTTCATGCTGACGATCACACTGGGGCTGGAAGGTATCGGCGAACTGCATCTGGCCTACGCACCGATGGTGCTGCTGATGGTTTTCGGGCTGGTCTGCCTCGTCGGGTACGTCATGTATTCCAGATGGCATCCCATGCCACTTTTCTCGCCCGACCTGTTTACGGTGCGGAATTTTTCCGTGGGCATACTGGGCAATTTGTTCGCACGGCTCGGCAATGGCGCGATGCCATTTCTGACGCCGCTGCTGTTGCAGATCGGGCTCGGCTATTCCCCGATGAAAGCCGGCATGACCATGATCCCCATGACCATCGGGGCCGTCATCGCCAAAAGCGCCGCGACAAGGCTGGTCAACCGGTTCGGTTACCGGATGATTCTGGCCGTCAACACCTTGCTGCTCGGTGGCATGATCGCGCTCTTTTCGACCATTTCGAAAGACATGCCTTATCCTCTCATGCTCTTCATTTTCACCCTGTTCGGTATCATCAACTCCATGCAGTTCACCGCCATGAATACCGTGACACTCGTCGATCTTTCGGAAGAGCAGGCCAGCAGCGGCAACAGCCTTTTGTCCGTCATCATGCAGCTTTCCATGAGCATGGGGGTCGCCATTGCCGCCGCCATCCTCTCCGAGTTTACCGACGGCATCCCGCTGACGGCGGCACACGACGTCATCACCGCCTTTGCCGGAACCTATCTGTGCCTCGGCTTTCTGGCCGCCATCTCGACAGTCATCTTCATCCATATCACTCCGGACAGCGGGAAAATGCCGAAAAAACAGGATGGCAAACCACTGCCGGTCGCGCCCGAAGACTGAAAACCGGCTGTCCGGTACCCGCTTGTTTCCCATTCAGCGCGAAATGCCGATGACAGATACAATAGCGTTTGGTGTTGCATACAGGCAAAAGTGTTGTATCCGGAGGATGGCATTCATTCAATGAAACAAAAAGCGTCTGTTCACTCGCTGCATCCCATATCCCAATACGGGATATAACGGTTTTTCGTGAAATGCGGGGCAAATGGCGAACAAACATAATGTTGATTCACGGCAATGCTGTGGTACACTCCATCCCGGAGAGGCGCCTGGAAAAAAAGCATGAAAAACATGGACAAGGTATTGGAAACACTGATTCTGCAGGATTACGAGGTCGTTTTTGAAGTCGATCCGCTTGCAGACAAATTCAGGAAGATCATTTCCAGGCCGGATGCACTGGTTCAGTTTCCCGACGAGGGACGGGTATCGGAGGCAGGGGAATTCATTGCGCCGGATGACATTCACGAGGCGGACAGGAGCATTTTCCTGGCAGAAACGCGACTGGATCATGTTCTGGAAAAAATGGGGAAAAACGAGCCGTTTTCCATCCGGTACCGCCGTTATTGCGGCGCGAAAGACATCCATTACCGCCGTATTTCCTTCATTCCACGAGACGACCGTTCGGCCGCTTTCGTCTGTGCCATCCGCGATGAGACGGAAGAAGTCCTGAGGCAATACGAAAAGAATCTGGATTTGCGGCTGAAAAACGAGGGCATCCGCTTCATTGTCGAAAACATGTGTGAAAACTTCATGATCGTCAATACGGCCACACATGAATGTACCACTTTCACCAATAGCGAAGGCAACATTGTCTGCAAAAACCATTATGAAGACCAGATCAACTGGTTTGCCGACAATCTCGTCATCCCGGAAGAGCGTGAACGGTACCGCCAGTACTTCAGCATGGATGCCCTGATGGAACGCATCCTGAATGAAGAGGGTGTCTCAAGCATTGCGTTTCCCGTCGATTACAAGGGTAGCCGACATGAATTTGCCATCACGAGCACCCTGATCGACGATCCATCCGAGCGCCGGAAAAAATCGCGGTATCTGTTCATGTGTGCGCAGGACATCACGTCGATCCGGCAGGCGGAGGAAAGAAACCGGGAATTGCTCGTTTCCAGCCAGTTCGATCCCCTGACACGGCTTTTGAACCGCGCCACGGCCGAAAAGAACATCCGGCAGCATATTCCTGCCGAGCCTGGCGGTTCCTGGAACACGTTCATGATACTGGACATCGACCACTTCAAGAACGTCAACGACGAATACGGCCACATGACAGGTGACGAAGTCCTTCGCTACATGGGCAACAGCATGCGGGAAGTGTTCCGCTCCGATGACATCCTCTGCCGGTGGGGCGGGGATGAATTCGTCGTGTTCATCAAGGGTTTTGCCGATGAGAAGGTACTGACGAACCGGCTGAACATTTTGCGCGACAAAATGAGCGTTTTCACGAGCAAGGGCATGTCGCTTCAGATCAACCTGTCGATTGGCGGGGTATGTGCGCCGGACGGAACACCCCTGAATACCCTTTACCAGAAAGCCGATAGCGCCCTGTACGATGTCAAGAACCACGGCAGAAACGGAATATCGCTGCTGCGGCTGTCCTGAACCACCCGTTTTCCATGATGCCGAATCGCAATGTAGTTCAGGCTGGAGTAGCCCGTGCCGAAATCATCCAGTGAAAAACGGATGCCACGGGCGATGAACCGCTTCATGACCGGCATGATGAAGTCGAAAGACTGGATGATGATGCTTTCGGTCACCTCGATGACAATTTCGGTCGGGGCGATCCCGTAACGGTCGACAATGCCCATGAAAGTGTCGAAAAAATCGTTTCTCGAAAACTGGATGGTCGATACGTTGATGTGGATATCGACAGGTGGAACCCCGGCCCGTTTCCGCTCGACAAGCTTGCGGCAGGCATGTTCGAGGACATAAAACCCCAGATCGTGAATCAGACCCTGTTCTTCCGCAACCGGAATGAATTCGTCAGGCGTGATCCAGCCCAATTGCTCATCGTACAGGCGCAACAGCGCTTCCGCCTTCGTATAGGAGCGATCCGTAAAGGAATAGATCGGCTGGTAAAAGACCTGGAAGGTTTCATGGTCGATTGCCGTGCGGATCACCGAAGTCAGGGCCGAACGGCGTTCCACCATGACCCGGTCACGATCGTCAAACACCATCCTCTTGCCGTATTCCGACCGGGTATTGGTTTTCAGCTTGTATTCGGCATTGATCAGCAGGGTTTCCGGCGTATCGGCAAAACGGGGAAACCCGATAAACACGTCATCCATCGGAATGTGGAAATTCCTTTCTTCCGGAGTCAGCGACGTGAAAACTTCCCGCCAGACATCGTTCAGCACGGCATGGCCGGTTTCGGGCGAATCCGCCACAAACGCGAATTTGCAGCCACCCACCCGATACGCCCTGTTGTCGGGGATATGGCGCGACAGGCCTTTCGCAAAACTTTTCAGAATGGCGTCGCCGCGTTCGCGCCCGAAAAGCATGTTGACGTTATTGAAATTCCTGATGCTGACCAGACAGAGATGCGCGCTTTCCCCGCGCAACATCATCTGTCCGATATCCCGGTGGAAACCGGCCAGATTGCCGATATCCAGCATGGAATCGGAATAAGCCAGCTTTTTCAGTCTGGATTCATATTCCAGCCGGTGAGTGACGTCGTGGCCGGTAAAAACGGCAAGGTTCTCGTTTTGTGCCGTTTTCAGCAAAACACTGTCCAGACTCAGCAACCGCCGCAATTTCGGATTGTACAATTCGGGGGAATGGCCCCTGTCCGATTTCAGGCCGGCCATCGGGCAAACGTCGCAGGGACGGTTTCTGTCCCAGAGCAACTCGTAACACTTTTTACCGGGCTGTCCCTCCGGCAGCAGGTCTTGCAACGCCCGGTTGGCAAACCGCAAATCGAACGTTTCACGGTCGATGATATAGGCGATGTCATTCAGGCTGTCCAGGACTTTCTGGGTCATGGCAAGGCTGGATTTCAGGGCCGTGATATCCGTACCGGTACAAACGCAGCATTCGTTGCCGTCTATTCTGGCATACTGGTACTTCATTTTGAGCCAGCGGCCTGAATTTTTGAGGATAAAAGACCTGTCGGCAGAGACATGCCTGCGGCGGATATCGTCTAAAGGGCAATTCATGCAAGGGGAAGAGCGCCCGAAAAAGGTCTGGTAACACAGTTTTCCCTGCTTCGCATCCGGGAAGAACAGGTGAGTCACCCTGTTCATCCACCGGAGTTCAAATGTATCGAAATCGATAATGGCCGAAATCGAATGGCTTGTGTCGACAATGAATTCTTCAATAGTGGCCATAGAACGGGTCGGAAGAGGCAGGGGTTTTCAGTCGTGACGCAAAACGTGCATTACCCATGTTTCCTATAGGTAATACATTTACTTTACCACAATAAAAAGGGACAGGCCATTTTCGCCCGGAAATGACCGAAAAACAACAACCGTTTTGAAAAACGGGCGTACCGGCCTGTTTTCCTTTGAAAACCGTTCGGACATATTCCGTTCAGAAGGAAATGACCGGTAAAACAGGCTGGCCTTTCCTGCCGGATTCGTTACAATACTTTTTTAAAAAAAGAAGGCATGGCCCGCGCCGGTGCCATCCGGCGGGAAAGCCGGAAAGAAATCCCGGCGGCAAAAGGCCGGAGGAAATACCATGCTTGTTTTCATCACCATGCTGGCAATGGGTGGCCTGATCGGTTTCGTGGGAGCCGGTGGCGCAGGGGTTGTCATTGCCGTACTGACGCTCGTTTTCAACATCCCCATCCATACCGCGGTCGGCACCTCGCTGGCGGCCATGGTATTCACGACACTCTCGGGGGCGTTCAGCCATTTCCGTGAAGGCAACATCAACGTCAGGGTCGGGCTGGCCGTCGGGCTGGCCGGTGCCTGTGGCGCTTTCATCGGCTCGAAAATTTCCACGCTTTTGCCCGGAAGTGAACTCAGGTTCTTCACCGCGTCCATGCTGATTGCCTCCGCCATACTCGTTTATACGCGCCTGACATATCCGGATCTGCCACTGTTCCACCTGAAAGAAGGACAGAAAGCCGAACTCGAGGGAGGCCGCTTCTGGATACTGGCGGGCCTTGTCGGCATGGGCAACGGCCTTTTGTCGGGAACCTTCGGTTTCGGTGCGGCACAATTCATCCAGCTCTCCCTTCTGGTTTTCTTCGCCATGCCGCTCTTCCATTCGGTCGGCACCACCATGCTGATCATCCTTCCGATTGCCGCTTTCGGCGGTCTGGGATACCTGCTTTCCGGCTATCTGGATTTCATGCTCTTCATACAGGTGTTGCTGGGCCTGATGACCGGCGCCTACATCGGAGCCAAATTCACGCGCCATGCGCCAAGGTGGTTTTTGAAATGGATGATGGTTCTCCTGCCGGGGGTGGCCGGCCTGCTCATGATCCTGTTCGACCTGAAATAGCGAATAGCGGTAAAAACGCCCGGCATCTGTCCGGTTCGGTGCCGGAAAACCATGATCTTGGGGAAATAAACGCATTTCTTGTGAGCAAACACAAGAACCGGATACGCCGATACGTTAAAAAGAAAGCATTCCGCCAGAGGGAGAAATGGCCATGAAACCATGATGCCCTCTGATAACCGAAAAGTTTTTATGGCGTCTGTATCATGGCTACATTCAACCGGATTACCTATACCAAACCTGGCATACTGAATGCCCTGCACGTGATCATCCTGATCCTGTCGCTTTTTCTGATGGCCTCGATCACGTACGATACTTTCAACAATATCCCGTTTTTAAGCGAACAGAGCTATCTGGTCATCCAGTTCTGGGTGTGTATGTTTTTCCTGTTCGTCTTTTTTCTGGAAATGTACCTCGCGCGCAACCGCTGGGAATTCTTCGCCACCCATTTCGTTTTTCTGCTGGTTTCCATTCCCTACCTGAATATCATCGATTACTACGGCATCTCTTTCTCGCACGAAACGAATTACATCATCCGGTTCATCCCGATGATCCGCAGCGGCTACGCATTGGCCATCGTCATCGGATGGCTGACATACAACCGGGCGTCCAGCCTGTTCCTCACCTACCTGACCATGCTGATCGCCACCGTCTATTTTTCCAGCATGATTTTCTTCGTGCTGGAAAAAAGCGTCAATCCGATGGTGACCGATTATCCGGCGGCACTCTGGTGGGCCTGCATGGACGTGACGACCGTCGGTTCCAACATATACGCCGTGACGCCCTTCGGCAAGATCATGTCAGTCATGCTCGCCGGACTGGGTATGATGATGTTCCCGATCTTCACCGTATACATCACCAATCTGGTACAGGACCACAACAGGATCCGCAGGAAATACTATAGCGAACTCAAAGGCGTATTCGATCCGTCCTCCCATCCACAAGCGACTGCCGACAGTACACAGGGCCAGCCTGAAAAATCCGGGCCGGCCCCGAAAACGCCGGACACACCCGAGCCGTCCTGAAAAGAAAAGGCAGGGATTTCCTGCCTTTTTGCCTGCCATCCGCCCATGGCGTCTTGCAGATACCGTTTCGATCAGTTCTTTTTCTCTTCTTTCAGAAGATCGCGGATCTCGGTCAGCAACTGGATATCGGGAGGGGGAGGAGGGGCATCCGGCGATTCTTCCAGCTTTTTGAAAGACAGCTTGCTCACCCCCTTGACCAGCAGGAAAATCGCGAACGCGATAATGATGAAATCGACCGTCATCTGGATGAAATTGCCGTAATTGATGGCGACTTCGGGCGACAGGATTTTGCCGTTATCGATCACGGCCGCCTTGATCACGAATTTCAGGTCATTGAAATGGATCCCGCCGACCAGAAGGCCAAGCACCGGCATCAGGATATCGCCGACCAGCGACGAGACAATTTTGCCGAAAGCGGCGCCGATGATGATACCGACCGCCATATCGACGACATTGCCACGCAGGGCAAATGCCTTGAACTCCTCGAGTGTTTTTTTCATGGAAATAACCCGGAAAAGAAGTTGATCAGAAACACAATCACCGGTTCGGTCGAAACGAACGCCGGCTCTCGCACCCCTGTTGCCGTTTCACCGCATGAAACAGGCAACGGATCCTTTTATTGTAGCGGCAGAGACCAGCGCGGCTTCAACAATCATCAAAATACTGGTAGCGATGCAACACAATTCCGGCAAAACAGGGCGTTTTCCCTGAAAAAACCTTTGTGAGACGCAGGTGAAAAAACAATATATAATTTTATAAAATATAAAAACGTATAATGTTTGACACTTGATTCAGGAGAAAACACGATGTCCGTTCAACAAACAGAATGGGATCAGTGGCAGGCATCGGCAGAGGCAGCCGTCAGCTTCATCAAGAAACTCGGCAATGCCGACCGGCTGAAACTGCTGTGTCGCCTCTCACAAGGGGAATGCCATGTCGGTCAGCTTGAAACCGAATGCGGAATAAGGCAGCCGACGCTGTCGCAGCAGCTCGGCATCCTGCGCAGGGGAGGGCTGATTGTGGCGAGAAAAGAGGGAAAACAGATATTTTACAGACTGGCAGAAGGGCCTGCCATGGACATCATGGCGATATTGCACCGTCATTTTTGCGGAGGGGGACAATGACAATCGACTGGATCAATTTCACACCCTGGCAATCGCTCGCAGGCGGCATACTGATCGGCGTCGCGGTTTCGCTTTTGATACTGGCGGACGGGCGCATTGCCGGAATCAGCGGCATTATCGCCGGTATCATGCGGATGGAAAAAGGGGAAGTCTGGTGGCGTATCGCCTTCGTTGCCGGCATCATTGCCGCTCCCTGGCTTTATGGCCTGTTTTTTCCACTGCCCGAATTCCATTTCGACAGCGTTTCATGGGCGCTTCTCGCGCCCGCAGGCCTTCTGGTCGGATTCGGCAGCCGGCTGGGGTCGGGATGTACCAGCGGCCACGGCGTCTGCGGCCTGTCGCGTCTCTCGATACGTTCGCTGGTCGCCACCGTCCTTTTCATGGCATTCGGCGCCATCACCGTCTGGATCGTCCGCCACTGTCTGGGAGTCTGATATGTTCCATTTCACCGCCTTTTTATCCGGACTGATCTTCGGCCTCGGGCTGATCCTTTCCGGCATGGCCAATCCGGCAAAAGTCCAGAACTTTCTGGACATCACCGGAAACTGGGATCCGTCACTGGCCTTCGTCATGATCGGTGCCATCGCTGTCGGGCTTATCGGGTTCTCGCTGGCAAAAAAAAGGGAAACGTCCCTGTTGGGCAAACCCGTCCAGCTTCCCACCTCGACCCGGATAGACAAGCAACTCGTGATCGGCAGCTCCCTGTTCGGAATCGGCTGGGGACTGGCGGGAATCTGTCCGGGCCCTGCACTGGTCACACTCTCAGCAGGCGTGGCTCCGGCGCTGATTTTCGTCATTTCCATGCTCTTCGGCATGTTGCTGTATCGCTGGACATTTCGCGCGTAAGCCAATATCTGAAAAAAGACAATCTCGGAAAATTGTCTTTTTTCATCCTGTGCAAGGAGTGGGAACAGCGTGTCTGGTGGCTGTACATAGCCTGTCGTATCGGGCCGTGAAGCACCGTTCAGACAGGGTTTCCCCGTCCGGATATTCCGGCCCATCCCCATCCGGCCCGTTCCGGAAAAACACAGGAAAACTTCCTCGACCCCATAAGACAGGGAATCGGTCAGGCGACATGGGAAACATTCCGGCAGGGAGCCGACAACCCGAAACACCAGCACAAAACCGCAAACGGCAACCAACTGTTGAGCTGGGCAGCAGATATCGGCTGCCAGCCGAACCTGCAAAACCTCCTGACTCATCCCCGTCAGGACAGCCAGCCCGGCTATCAGGCCATCCTTGGACATGAAGCCAGCCGTAAACTTGCCGAGGCCGCAGCCCAACCCATTGAAACCGACATTAACGGGAAAGAAAAATACCGAATCGCAGCCGATGCCTTCACCAGAAAATACATAACCACCCCCAAAAAACTGGGATATGCCATCGTCTCGCTCATTGACCATGCGATAACAGTGCCAATGAAGGAAAAACCATCCATCCGGCCATCACGAAAAACATAGATGAAAACCTCATCGACCTCATCAGGCAAAGTGACCGCTACGAGGCCACCAGCATTCCCATAGAAAAACCGTCCAAAGCCATCGTGGCAGGAGATGACGCCAAAACAGTCGACAATATAAGCCGGTTCGGATATGAACTATTGGGAGAAAATGCACCGATAGCTGTAGCCAGCCTGTTAGGCAGAAGCCTGATGGCCGGAGCAGGCATGGCGGGAGGAGTTGCCACCATCGTCAAAGGCACCACAGGCTTCACCGTCAACCTTGCCCAGGCCAACGTTGCCATTGTGAATGAAACCGGAAAACATCATTGGAAACTGGCATTCAAAATGGCGGCCTTGAACACAATAGGAGGAAGGGCGATAGAAAACCGGATGGAAAAGCTGAAAGGATCGGGGAACAGGGGAAACCCTTTCATTCCCATACTGGAGGATGCACTGAAGAAAAGGCATCAGTCTTTTGTGAAGGATTGGGTGGTGAAAAAAGATGAAGAAAGGGATCGGGCTGGCATGAATCCGGAATCAAAACAATAAGGGGGAGGGGGGACGGGTTATTTACGTTAACAGGTTTTTCTCCTGAAGGGCTTTTTTTAACACAATGTATCTTTAATGCCGGAATTGACGGAGCCTCCTTTAATGAGGCCCCGTTTGGCATCATCGGAAAAACGTCTAGAAGTTATAAGTGATCTGAATCTTGCCACTAAAGCCTTCACGTTTGCCCGCATAGCCTCTTAGACGCATATCCACATTCCAGGGGGAATCAGCATCAATGAAACGCCAACCCACCTCGCCAATATAGGTGTTTCCCTTCAGACTTTCTTCTTCCACATGAAAGCCCCCAGCCCATAAACCGGCCTTGCCTCCGAATTCATGTTCCCAGGACAGGCCATAATAGAATTTCGACGCCGTATCCTTATTTGTCGTCACACGCGTTCCAACGTGGACCCGGTTGCTGTCAATACTGTCGAGTTCAAAAAGCTCATTGCCCACTTTAAAACTGTCGCTTTCCACATAGGTGTAGTGATACTTGCCATAAAGTTCGATATCGGCAGACGGATTGATATCGAATACACGGCCTAAACCCAAATGGCCGCCGTAGTAAAGACTGCGGGACGTATAACCGTAACTATTGCCATAGCCGTCATGAAGTGCGTTGTGCATTTCGGTCTTTAATTGTCCGGCACGCACACTGGCTTCGTAGTACATTCGATTGTCACTGTCAAATCGAACGGCGACACCGCCACCTTGATAGCTTACCGAACCATTGCCACGGAACGACTTTTCCTGAAACCGGTTGTGTGTTCGATAATTTCCGTCACCCGCTTCAAAAAACAGGCCCCAGCTGAAATGACCATTGTCCAGATCATGTTCATTCCCCACACCGAACAAGCCATTCCAGCCATTGACTTTCAGGTTGCTGCCCACATCATACTGGCTGTGATGGCCATACATGGCAGCAAAAGTTTTCAGGCCGATATGGCTGTCCAGACGTAAGGACTCCAGACTTTCTGAAATGAGTTCATCACCCTGATGCAGGAAGGCGGTGGCAACTGTCCGGGTATCGGACACAAGGTTGACCTGATTGTTGACCCCTATGTCGACAATTTCATAAACCAGATCAGGTTCTTCGCCTTTTGCTACTTTCAGGTGTCCCACCGTTGCCACGCCATCCGTAAAGGTTGCATCCTCTGTGACATGATTGATTCCCAGACTCGCCTTGTTGCCGCCACTGTCTTCATGCCGGCCATTGTGGATGAAAGTCATTTTATCGCCCACGGCATAAGTGGACTCCGGATTGAAGACAAGACCTGTAATGTCGATTTCCGTATTGGCCAGAGACCCGGTATTTCCTTCCGTGATTGTTAACAGGTTTCCACCTGTTATCCATTTCAACTCTTCAAATTTGATTTTCTTGAAATTCAGAACATCTTTGACAGAACCGCCGATAGTGTCATCACCTCCAGTCCAATTCCCCCTGATTGCCAAAGTGTTATATACCGTGGTGTCAGTTTTGTTGCTTTGGTAACCGAACAGGGTGCTGTTATGGACATCTGCATTTCCACTCAACGTGATGGTATTGTTCCCCGAAACCCCCATACTTCCTTTGGTGGCATAAATGTTGCCTTCGACATAACCACCACTGAGGTTGACCTCATTTCCGTCGGCGTTCCTTGCATCGGCCCCGTAAATATCCGCCAGGATCGTACCGCCACTGATATTGATTATATTCCTGTTGGCAGTTGCGCCTTCTCCCCCGATAATCGCTACAGAATGATTGATATCACCCGGATCCGCACTGTGAATGGAAGAACCTTCGCTAATCTCTACAATATTGTCCTCTACAAGGCTTCCAACGCCACCGGAAATGCTTCCCGTGATTGAGCCTCCTGATATTTCAATGCGGTTTCTTAGCGCTTGAGTTGTCACATCCTGGGAGTGCGTCGCATTTTCCGAGTCTCCTCCCCGGATATGGCCGGTTACTTCACCGTTGCTGATAATGACGTGATTATCGATGGTATAGTCGGCACAACCACCGAAGATTTCACCCGAAACTTTTCCGCCACTAACCGTTACCGTGTTGTTTCCGGCTACGGTATTTACCTTGTCGGAAAGACCTTCTCCGCCATGGACATGACCATTGACCGTTCCACCTGTAATCTGTACATGGTTATCGATAACGATGGAAGCGTAAGCACCGTAAATATGGTTTTCCGTATCCGGTTCTCCAACGGTTCCTGCGGAGATATAGACTCCATTTCCTTCCGCATAGCCAACCTCGCTGTAAGCACCAATGACAGAGTGGCCGATTTTTACATTTTCACCATCAATGTTTACCCGATTGCCACGGACATCGACAGTTTGGTTTGTACCTGTCCCTGCCTCGATCGCTGCACCGGAGATACTGCCTTCAACTACGGTATTTCCTTTTATGTTCACCCTATTGTTTTCGATAAGACCTTGTCCCTTTAAGTATCCACCGGTAATGGATTGCTCAATCGTTCCTCCGTAAACGTTCACGGTATTTTCCCGAATGACAGAGGATTGTTCCGTATTCGTAATATAACCGCCGTAAACGTTCCCTCCCACGGTCGGAGCAGATGTATCAACCCCATCTTCACCGATGTCAATCTGGTTCCCGCTGATTTCGACATGATTGATGATGCTGCCGCTTGCTCCTCTTCCTCCATAGATATTTTCACCAATCTTGCTGTTGTCACGTACGAAAATACGGTTATTCAGAATCTTCGCAGAATCAGCCCCCAGTCCGCCAATCACTCGATGGGTGATTTTACTTTTTGCTTCGATAGTGACGAGGTTGTTTTGAACGATCCCGTTTTGGACTATCCCGCCTGTAACGTCTTGTATTTCAACAGAACCATCTTCACGGCCATTGATGTGTACGGTATTGGAATCAGCCGATCCTCCTGTGCCAGATGCGTTGCCGCCAATAACGTGCTTGATATTGCCGTTTACAACGGTGACGGAATTATGGTTTGCCTGTCCATTCTCAGACTTGGCCGTACCGCCACGAACAAAACCTTCAAGTGTCGGTTTCTGAGAACTGGATACATCTCCAATAACGACAGAATTCCATTCTGCATTACCTGAATCTCCTCCCCAAACGCTCCCACTTACCTGACCATCGAGTATCTCGACTATGTTGCCGTATGCTGTTCCGCCTCCCTCGCCACCGTAAATGTTCGTGACAGTCCCGCCATTAAAAATCACAGTATTTTTTTCCGGACTGGCATTATTTGTGCCCATACCACCGGCTATGAAACTGCCATCAAGTTGAGCGTTTGTGACGGTTATTTCATTACCTACCGATTCGCCTTTAATCGTGTATCGTGAACCGCTTTTTACCTCGTCTTCATTAGCAGATCTACCATCAAGGATAAACTCAAGTGTCGTGCCATTACCTTTGATATGCAAAGTGCCTTCAGCACGGGCGTCTGGAAAGCCCTGGATTAAAGCC
>JAEXJM010000052.1 GCA_023449275.1 Pseudomonadota bacterium
AATACAAGGACGAAACCTATACCCGCGGCCTGAATGTCTATACCACCATCACCAAAAAAGATCAGGAAGCGGCCTATCAGGCCGTCCGCCGTGGAGTGCTCGACTATGACAGACGGCACGGATATCGCGGGCCGGAAGGTTCCATGGAAATCCCTGCCAGTACCGATGCCATCGCCGATGCCGTTGAAGACGAACTGGCCCGCTATCCGGACAGCGACGATCTGCTTGCCGCTGTCGTACTTGAAGCGTCGCCGAACCAGGTCAAGGCTATCGTCTCCTCCGGCGAACAGGTCACCATCAGCGGCAACGGCCTTACCTTTGCCGCATCCGGGCTGAATGCCAGCGCATCTTCTGCAAGACAGATCAAGCGTGGTTCCATCATCCGTGTCATAAAAGACAGCAGCAATAACTGGAGCATTTCCCAAATGCCCCAGCTTGAGGCCGCTTTCGTTTCCATGAATCCTGTCAATGGCGCCATCAAGTCACTGGTCGGCGGATTCGATTTCACGCACAAGAAATTCAACCACGTGACACAGGCGTGGCGCCAGCCGGGCTCGTCGTTCAAACCGTTCATTTACTCGGCTGCCCTTGAAAAAGGCCTTGCTCCAGCAAGCATTATCAATGACTCGCCCATGTCGTTCAGCGGCCTGCCGGGCGGACAAAGATGGGATCCAAAGAACTTTGACTCCCGCTATGAAGGGCCAATGACCATGCGCCGCGGCCTGATGAAATCCAAAAACATGATTTCAATCAGTATTCTGAATCAGATAGGCGCGCAATACGGTCAGGAACATGTCACCCGATTCGGTTTCGACCCGGCAAAGCACCCGCCATACCTGACTCTGGCATTGGGTGCCGGTTCAGTCACACCGCTTCAAATGGCGACGGCCTATTCCGTCTTCGCTAACGGTGGTTACCTGATCAAACCTTATCTGATTTCCCATATCGCCGACTCGAATGGAAAAGTCCTTTCACAAGCCAGACCG
Source organism: Pseudomonadota bacterium (assembly GCA_023449275.1). Lineage (GTDB taxonomy): Bacteria > Pseudomonadota > Gammaproteobacteria > Burkholderiales > Burkholderiaceae_D > Oxalobacter. The sequence continues at coordinate 987 of JAEXJM010000052.1, forward strand.
GAACAGGCCGGCAATGAAAATATCCGGGTCATCGATGCCCGCAATGCCTTTATCATGAATACACTGTTGAAAGACGTGGTCAGGGGGGGGACTGCCGCCAGAGCCAACTCCTTAGGCCGATCCGATCTGGCCGGCAAGACAGGTACGACGAACGATTCCGTCGATGCCTGGTTCGCCGGATACCAACCCCAGCTCGTCGCCGTGGCATGGCTTGGCTTTGACCAGCCCAAAAACATGGGAGGCCGTGAAACCGGTAGCGGTCTGGCTCTTCCTGTCTGGATCAATTATATGCAAAAGGCACTGGCAGGCGTTCCGAATGAAGAAAGGGCTGTTCCGCCCGGTGTTATTTTCGAAGGCGGCGACTGGTACTATGCCGAAACGCCGCCCGGCAAAATTGTTACTAATGTCGGTGTCGGCCAGAATGATCTCGACAGGATATATGAGACTGAAAACAACAGTGTCAAGGATGAAATTTTCGCGGACTGACACTTATGCGAGCATCGCCTGACAGACAATGCCGGTTTTCCTTACGTTCAGAAACCGGCATTTCAGTTCAGCCGAAATGACGTGTTAAACTTCTTCTTGCACAGGATTCAAATTCTTCTGCTTCCGGTTACAGGATTATAAAATGCATACTACCCGTTATTTGAAAGGCGTAATGGCAGCTTCCTTCATGGTTCTGCTATGCAGCTCACTTTCTGCCTGCGGACAGAAAGGCCCGCTGATGTTGCCCCCTTCTGATGCGGAAAGGAAGCCTGTTACGCCAGTCATTCTCCCTGAACCGGAAACAGATAAACCCGAGTCAGAAAGAGCACCCCTGGGCATTCTTCCTGGCAGTGATCCGACATTACCTTGAATAAAAAAATGAAACAGCATTTTTCCTATCAGGACGATACCCTGACCATAGACGGCGTTTCCCTCAAGGAACTTGCCACCGAATATGGCACTCCCCTTTACGTTTATTCCAGAAAAGCATTTGTCGAGAATTTCAGGCAATACGCCGACACCTGCAAACGATTTGAATCGGACAAAATTCATTCCCTCGTTTGCTACTCGGTCAAGTCCAATTCCAATCTGGCCATCCTGAAAATTCTGGGACAGGAAGGGGCAGGTTTTGATATCGTCTCCGGCGGCGAACTGCAAAGAGTGCTTGCCTCCGGCTGCGATCCCCGCAAAGTCATCTTTTCAGGTGTCGGAAAAACCGTGGGAGAGATCGAACTTGCCCTGAATCACGACATCCTCTGCTTTAATGTCGAATCGTTTGCCGAACTGCATCGCATCAATCACGTCGCATGGGAAATGGGCAAACAGGCCAGAGTTTCCTTCCGTGTCAATCCGAATGTCGATCCCAAAACACACCCGTATATCTCGACAGGATTGAAAGAAAACAAATTCGGCATTCCCTTTGAGGAAGCCCTTGAGTGTTACAAGGCCGCCGCTTCCATGACGAACATCGACGTTACCGGGATCGACTGCCATATCGGTTCACAATTGCTCGATGACGCTCCCTTGCTGGAAGCCCTCGACAAACTGCTTCACCTGTTTGACCAGTTGGCAGAAGCCGGCATTGTTCTGAAACACATCGATATCGGCGGCGGTATCGGCATCACATACGACGACGAAAAACCTGTTGCCGTTTCCGACTATCTGACCCGTCTTTTTGCGAAGGTCGAAGGCTGGAGAAAGGAAAAATATCCGGATCACCCCATCACCATGATGTTTGAACCGGGCCGTTCCATTTCCGGGAATGCCGGACTGCTTCTGACACAGGTTCAATATCTGAAAACCAATTCAGACAAGAACTTCGCCATCATCGACGCTGCGATGAACGACCTGATGCGTCCGTCGCTGTATGACGCCTGGCACAAGGTTCTTCCTGTCACCGATCGTAAAGGCAATACCACCACGTACGATATTGTCGGCCCCGTCTGCGAATCCGGTGACTGGCTGGCCAAACAACGCGAACTGTCAATACAGGCCGATGATTATCTGGCTATCATGAGTGCAGGGGCCTATGGCATGGTCATGGCCTCGAACTACAATACCCGTGGCCGTGCGGCTGAAGTGCTTGTCGATAACGGAAACGCCTATCTTGTACGCCGTCGCGAAACACCGGAAGATCTGTTTGCACTGGAAAGTGTTCTTCCCTGAACCGCATTTTTGAACAACAATCGGGAACGCATCATGTCCAAATTGTGGCAAGCCAGATTTTACAAAACGGTCAATCACTTGCGTGACTTGCCCAAACTGGACGTTCCCGAAGTCGCATTCGTCGGACGTTCGAATGCCGGAAAGTCTTCAGCCATCAACACGCTTTGTAACCAGAAAAACCTCGCTTTCGCATCCAAAACACCCGGAAGAACGCAACACATCAATTTCTTTTCCATCGGTGGCGCGCATGTCGGACAGCACCGACATGACGCAGTCCGCGAAAGTGAAATTGAAATGTTTCTGGTCGATCTTCCAGGATACGGCTTTGCCCAGGTCTCCGGTTCAGCCAAGGAACACTGGCAAAAGCTTTTGAGCGATTACCTCATCCTGCGACCGAATCTGGCAGGACTGGTGCTTGTGATGGATGCCAGACACCCGTTCCAGCCCCTTGATGTCCAGCTTCTTGAATGGTTCGCAGTTACCGGCAAGCCCATACACTGCCTTTTGACCAAAGCCGACAAACTCAATCGCAGCGAGTCGACTAATGCCTTAAGACAGGTGGAGACCATCCTGAAAAGCTATGTCGACGAGAACGGAATCCCTTTCCCGTTCACGGCACAACTTTTCTCCTCAACAAAAAGAACGGGCATCGACAAAGCGGCCGGTACTGTTCTGGAATTGATATCAGGCAAATCCTCTTCCGAAACAGCAGAATCTGACGAACAACAGTAATTTTGCTCCATTCCAGCACGTTAGTTGCATAATATGACGTATTTCAAGCATATATCAGGTGAATCTTGTCCAGTCCAGTTTTTAATGTGAACCAGCAAATTTCCTATTTGTATGAAGTTCTTCGCAAATCCATCCATCTCAGCTCCCTCTGGATGGTATTGTTCATCGGGATTTTCCCGAGTCTCCTGAACATCCTGCTTTTCTCATTTCTTCTGATCGCTATCTGTTTCATTGAATACGGCAACCACAGGAAATGGCCTCTTTTTACGAAAACATACGGAAAGATGTTCAACCGAATACTGCGTGCACAGGAAACGCAGGAACAATTCCGTTTCAGCGGAGCGCCTTACGTCATTGCTGCAGCCCTTATGACCACCCTTCTCTTTTCGGATGTCGTCGCCATGACGGCCCTGTCAACGATGCTGGTAGGCGATACAGCGGCAGCACTGATTGGACGGAAATATGGAAAACATATGATCAATCAGAACCGGAAAAGTATCGAAGGCAGCCTGGCTTTCTGGATTACCTCTTTGTTCATCCTGATTTTTTTCGGCCTTCTCTACAGCCAGCCTGTCTGGTTTTACATGTATGGCCTTCTCGGCATTACGGCAGCGACATTTGCCGAAATCTATGAAAACAGAATCAGGATCGACGACAATTTTTCCATACCGCTTGTCATGGGCCTGTTTCTGTCACTGGTCTGAAAAGCCTCAGACAGATAGTTTCGTCTCGGCTTTCATCCAATCCAGGTAAAGCTTGAGACCATTGTCTATTCCGACAGAGACGATTTCCGGCACGTCATAAGGGTGAAGGGAGATGATCAGTTCTTCTATTGCCTGATAATTTTCCGCTACCGTTTTGATGGTCAAGGCATATTCAGTCGCTGCCTCGACGTTTCCTTCCCAGCGATAGATCGATTCGATGGGAGAAAAACCAAAACTGACACAGGCGGCCAGCCGGGTTTCCACCAGCTTTTTACCGATAACTGCAGCGTTTTCCCTGTCTGGCACCGTACAATATACAAAAACCGGCTTTGTCATTGTCATCACTCCTGAAGTCATTCACCGGTTTGTATCATACCTGTTTTATCCGGTAATAAAAAAGGCCGGTATAACCCGGCCTTTTTGAAGTTTTTTGAAAGCACAAAACCTGCTTTGCTGCTTACGCCTTTTCTTCTGGCTGTTCTGGTCTGTCGAGCAGTTCGACATATGCCATAGGAGCATTGTCACCAACACGGAAGCCCATTTTCAGGATACGCAGATAACCACCATTACGGTTGGCAAATCTTGGTCCCAGTTCGTTAAACAGTTTGACGACGATCTCACGATCACGCAGTCTGTTGAAAGCCAGACGTTTGTTGGCAACGGAATTGGTCTTGCCCAGAGTAATGATCGGTTCAACGACACGGCGCAATTCTTTTGCCTTAGGCAAGGTGGTTTTGATCGCTTCATGACGCAGAAGGGATACAGTCATGTTACGAAGCATTGCAAGACGGTGAGACGAAGTTCTGTTTAATTTTCTTAAACCATGACGATGACGCATGATGTTTTCCTTTTAAATCTTGTTCATCCGGCTCTTCTATCAGATGAAACTGCGGGCCGGTTCTATTAAAAAATTATTTTTCGAATCCAGCTGGTGGCCAGTTATCCAGACGCATACCCAGAGTCAAACCACGGGATGCCAGCACTTCCTTGATTTCATTCAAGGATTTGCGACCCAGATTCGGTGTTTTCAGCAATTCATTTTCACTACGCTGGATCAGATCGCCAATATAGTTGATGTTTTCCGCTTTCAGGCAGTTGGCCGAACGAACGGTCAATTCCAGATCATCGACCGGACGCAAGAGGATAGGATCAACAGCCGGAACCTGCGTCAGCGCTTCGGAAGTCGTTTCGGTACCTTCCAGAGCAGCGAAAACGCTCAGTTGGTCGACAAGGATACGCGCCGACTGGCGAATGGCTTCTTCAGCCGAGATAACGCCATTGGTTTCGATGTTGATGATCAGTTTGTCCAGATCGGTGCGCTGTTCCACGCGAGCGGATTCAACGGCATAGGAAACACGGCGAACCGGCGAGAACGACGCGTCCAGAATGATGCGACCAATCGTCTTGTTTGCATCTTCCGACAGTCTTCTGACATTACCCGGAACGTAACCACGTCCCTTTTCAACCTTGATCTGCATGTCCAGCTTGCCGTTATCGGTCAGGTTGGCGATGACATGTTCAGGATTGATGATTTCAACGTCATGAGGCAATTCGATATCGGAAGCGACAACGACACCCTGGCCCGATTTTTTCAGGGTCAGGGTAATTGAATCACGATTGTGCAACTTGAATACAACACCCTTCAGATTCAGGAGCAGATCAACGACATCTTCCTGAACGCCATCCAGAGTGGAATATTCATGAACGACACCGGCAATGGTGACCTCAGTCGGTGCATAACCGACCATGGAAGACAGCAATACACGTCTTAACGCATTGCCGAGTGTATGCCCATAACCACGTTCGAACGGCTCCATTTCAACGATAGAACGCCCGGCTCCGAGCGATTCCACATTGATGATACGCGGTTTGAGGAAAGTGTTTTGCATAATTTGTCCTTTTCAATACCCTTGGCTCGTTACACCAATAAGGCTGATGGTACGGATAATGCCGAAATTAACGTGAATACAATTCGATGATCAGCGATTCATTGACATCGTTGGCGAATTCGCTACGGTCAGGAATGCGTTTGAATGTACCTTCCATTTTCTTGGAATCGACGGAAACCCAGTCAGCGATACCAATCTGTTCTGCCAGAGACAGGGATTCAACGATACGATTCTGTTTTTTGGCTTTTTCACGAATGGTGATGACATCATTCGGTTTGACCAGGTAGGAAGGAATATTAACGACCTTGCCATTGACCATCAGAGCCTGGTGACTTACCAGCTGACGGCTTTCAGCACGGGTAGAACCAAAACCCATACGGTAAACGACATTGTCGAGACGGGATTCGAGCAATTGCATCAGATTGTCGCCGGTGTTGCCCTTGCGACGTTCTGCTTCAGCGAAATAACGACGGAATTGTCTTTCGAGAATTCCATATATGCGTTTGACTTTTTGTTTTTCACGCAACTGGTTGCCGTAGTCAGAGGTACGTGCACCCGATTTCATGCCGTGCTGGCCGGGTTTGGTATCCAGTTTGCATTTGGAGTCGAGAGAGCGTCTTGCGCTCTTCAGGAATAAATCTGTACCTTCACGACGTGAAAGCTTTGCTTTTGGTCCGATATAACGTGCCACAATATTTCCTTTAATCGTTAATTGACGCCTCGAAAATCCAGGCGCAAGTCATACCTTCGGGCATGACAGTGGTCTTCATTTAATTCTGAAAATTAAATACGACGACGTTTTGGAGGACGGCAGCCATTGTGTGGAATTGGCGTAATGTCCTGAATCTGGGTGATACGGATTCCCAAATTGTTCAGTGCACGAACTGCCGATTCACGACCCGGGCCTGGCCCCTTGATTTTAACTTCCAGAGTCTTGATACCATATTCCTGAGCGACCTTGCCGCAAGCTTCAGCGGCGACCTGAGCGGCAAATGGTGTGGACTTGCGGGAACCCTTGAAACCTGCTCCACCGGAAGTCGCCCATGTCAGAGCATTGCCCTGGCGATCGGTAATGGTGATGATGGTATTGTTAAAAGAAGCATGTACATGTGCAACACCTTCTGCAATGTTTCTCTTGACTTTCTTGCGCACGCGAGCTGCTGCACTATTTGATGCTTTTGCCATAAAATTTCCTCGATCCGTCTACTATTATTTCTTCAATGATTGAGCGGCCTTACGTGGACCTTTTCTGGTTCGCGCATTTGTACGGGTACGTTGACCTCTGACAGGCAACCCTCTGCGATGACGCAAACCACGATAACAACCCAGATCCATCAATCGCTTGATGCTCATGGAAACTTCGCGACGCAAATCGCCTTCGATTACGAACTTACCGATTTCATCACGGAGTTTTTCGAGATCGCTGTCATCCAAGTCCTTGACCTTTTTGGTAGGATCGACACCGGTCACAGCACAAATATCTTCTGCGCGCGGACGTCCAATACCATAAATAGCCGTCAGGCCAATGACAATGTGTTGATGGTTGGGAATATTTACCCCTGCAATACGTGCCATTCGTTCTGTCCTAAATTGACGTTAATTAACCTTGTCTTTGTTTATGACGTGCTTCCGTGCAAATTACACGAACGACGCCCTTTCTCTTGATGATTTTACAGTTGCGGCAAATCCGCTTGACTGATGCCTGAACCTTCATTTTTTCCCTCTTTCTTCCAAACTATTGTTTCAGTTACTTCGTCCTGAAGACAATACGAGCCCTACTTAAATCATAAGGGGTCAATTCGACCGTTACCTTATCTCCCGGGAGAATGCGAATGTAGTTCATCCGCATTTTTCCTGAGATGTGCCCAAGAACCACATGTCCATTTTCCAGCTTCACGCGAAAAGTCGCTTTGGGCAAGTTATCGAGTATCTCGCCCTGCATCTGGATTACGTCATCTTTAGCCATAAAATCCGATTTCTTTTATGTAATTATTAGCGTGGCGGTTAGTTGTTGCTCTTGAAATTCGACTTCCGCAGAAGAGAATCATACTGCTGCGACATGACGTAATTCTGGATTTGTGCCATGAAGTCCATCGTCACAACAACAATAATCAAGAGAGATGTACCACCAAAGTAAAATGGAACCTGCCAACGCGCCACCAGAAATTCTGGCAGTAAACAGACTAATGTAACATAAATCGCGCCTGCAAGTGTCAATCTCATTAAAATTTTGTCGACATATCGTGC
>JAEXJM010000058.1 GCA_023449275.1 Pseudomonadota bacterium
AAGGCTTGCTGAACAAGGGATTTGTCACGACAACCCTGGATACGGCCATCAACTGGCTGCGAACAGGGTCGGTCTGGCCTGTATCGTTCGGTCTGGCATGTTGCGCTATCGAGATGATGCACAGCAGTATGCCACGGTACGATATGGACCGTTTTGGTACTTTTTTCCGCGCCAGTCCGCGCCAGTCCGATCTCATGATCGTTGCTGGCACGCTCTGCAACAAGATGGCCCCCGCGCTTCGCAAAGTGTATGATCAGATGGCAGAACCACGCTGGGTTGTATCGATGGGTTCCTGTGCCAACGGTGGCGGCTATTATCATGATTCCTATTCCGTCGTCAGAGGCTGTGACAAGATCGTTCCGGTCGATATTTACGTGCCGGGTTGTCCTCCGACAGCCGAGGCTTTGTTGTATGCGCTGATCCAGCTAAGGACGAAGATCAAGCGTACGAGTACGATTGCACGTCAGTAGGATTGACATATGCGAAGAACTTCTGCACAACTGGTTGACATCCTGCACACCTTTCTGGGCAGGCGTATTGGCCATTTGTCCGAGGCATTCGGTGAGGTGACGATAGTCGTTGAAAAGGACGATTATCTCGATGTCATGCAGAAATTGAGAAGTGTGCCCGAATTGCATTTTGAAGAGCTGGTCGACCTGTGTGGCATTGACTATGCCGGTTACAACAATGATCCGGCTGGCATAAACGGCAAACGCTTTGCCGTTGTTTCCCATCTCCTTTCCCTGAAATTCAATTCCCGTATGAGAGTGCGGGTCTTCGCCGAAGGCGAACAGATGCCTGAAGTCCCTTCTGTTACCAGTATCTGGCCTTCAGCCAACTGGTTTGAACGGGAAGCGTTCGATTTGTATGGCATTCTTTTTGAAGGCCATCCTGATTTGCGGCGCATCCTGACGGATTATGGCTTTGTCGGGCATCCTTTCCGAAAGGATTTTCCGATTCAGGGTTATGTGGAAATGCGTTATGACGAAGAACAGAAGCGGGTGGTGTACCAGCCTGTAACCATCGAGCCCCGCGAAATCACGCCGCGTGTAATCCGTGATGACGGATACGGGAGAGACTGATGGCAGAGATTCGCAATTACACCGTCAATTTCGGGCCACAACATCCCTCCGCACATGGTGTTCTTCGCCTGATTCTGGAGCTTGACGGCGAAACGATTGTCCGGGCCGATCCGCATATCGGCATGCTGCACCGTGCGACTGAAAAACTGGCGGAACAGAGGACATATCTGCAGGCCTTGCCCTACATGGACAGGCTCGATTACGTCTCGATGATGTGCAGCGAGCACGCTTATGTGATGGCGATCGAGAAGATGCTCGGTCTGGAAGTGCCGCTTCGTGCACAATACATCCGTGTCATGTTCGATGAAATCACGCGCCTGTTGAGCCATTTGCTGTGGCTGGGTGCGCAGGCGCTGGATATGGGAGCGATGGCGGTTATCCTCTACGCGTTCCGTGAGCGTGAAGACCTGATGGACTGTTATGAGGCAGCCAGTGGTGCCCGTATGCATGCGGCCTACTATCGGCCGGGTGGTGTCAGCAGGGATTTGCCGGATTCGATGCCGAAATTCAAAAAGACGAAATTCCAGAGCGACAGACGTATCCAGACATTGAATGCCAACCGTGAAGGTTCATTGCTCGATTTTATCGAGGATTTCACAAACCGCTTTCCGAAATGCGTCGATGAATATGAAACGTTACTGACTGATAATCGTATCTGGAAACAGAGGCTGGTCGGTGTGGGCGTTATTTCGCCGGAAGAAGCGATGGCATCCGGTTTCACGGGACCGATGTTGCGTGGTTCGGGAGTGGAATGGGATTTGAGGAAGAAACAGCCTTATGCCGTGTATGACAAAATGGATTTTGCCATTCCGGTCGGAAAGGAAGGCGATTGCTACGACCGGTATCTGGTCAGGGTCGAAGAGATGCGCCAGTCGAACAGAATCATCCGGCAATGCGTGGACTGGCTGAAAAAGAATCCCGGCCCGATCAAGTCGGATGATTACCGGGTATCGGCACCGCCACGGGCGAAGATAAAAACCGGAATGGAAGAACTGATTCACCATTTCAAACTGTTTACGGAAGGTTTCCATCTTCCAAAAGGGGAAATTTACTCGGCAGTGGAAGCGCCGAAAGGTGAATTCGGGATTTACATGGTCTCAGACGGGGCGAACAAGCCTTTCCGTATGAAAATCCGTGCCCCGTCCTTCGTACATTTGCAGGGGCTGGAGCAGTTGGTCAAGGGACATCTCATTGCCGATGCGGTCGCCGTGATCGGCAGTATCGATATTGTATTCGGTGAAGTGGATCGCTAGTGAAATCAGACAGGTGAAGCATGTTGTTGAGTGATGAATCATACCGGAAGATAGATCAGGAACTGGCAAAATTCCCGGCGAGCAAAAAGCGCTCGGCTGCGATTGCCGCCCTGACGGTTGCACAGGATGAAAAAGGCTGGCTGTCTCCTGAAGTCATTGAGGAAGTGGCCGATTATCTGGGACTGCCTGCAATTGCGGTTGGGGAGGTCGCCAGCTTTTACAGTATGTTCAATACCAGTCCGGTCGGCAAATACAAGATTGCGGTGTGCCGTAATCTGCCGTGTGAAATGACGGGAAGTGACAGGACAGCCCAGTATCTGAAAGAGAAGCTGGGTATCGAATTCGGTGAAACGACACCGGATGGATGGTTTACTCTGGTGGAAAGCGAGTGTATGGGCGCATGTGGCGATGGGCCGGTTGTGATGGTCAACAATAAAAACATGTATATGCGCATGACGAATGAAAAAATCGACAAGCTTCTGGAGGAACTGAAGCAATGACTTGCCTGCATGGCCGTCATGCCGAACCTCTTCTTTTCAGGGGACTGACAGGCGATAACTGGACACTGGCGGATTATGTTTCTCGCGGTGGGTACGGGCAGTTCAGACGTATCCTGACCGAACATATGCCGGGTGAACGGATTATTGCTGAAGTCAGGGCATCCGGTTTGCGTGGCCGTGGCGGGGCTGGTTTCCCGACAGCGGTCAAATGGGGGTTTATGCCCAGAGATTATGCCGGTCAGATGTATCTGATCTGCAATGCGGATGAAAGCGAGCCGGGTACGTTCAAGGATCGGGATATCCTTCGTTACAATCCGCATGCCGTTATCGAGGGGATGCTGATCGCTGCGTATGCGATGGGGATTACCGCCGGTTACATCTATATTCACGGCGAGATCTGGGCGATATATGAACAATTCGAGGAAGCGATCCGGCAGGCACGTGAAGCAGGACTGATCGGTAAAGATATATTGGGTTCAGGCTTCGATTTCGAACTGCACGCTTTTCACGGGTACGGGGCGTATATCTGTGGAGAGGAAACGGCCCTGCTCGAATCGATGGAAGGCAGGCGCGGGCAGCCGCGATTCAAGCCGCCATTCCCCGCCACAAACGGTCTGTACGGACAACCGACGACGATCAATAACGTGGAAACACTGGCTTACGTGCCTTTTATCATGGAAATGGGAGGTGAGGCCTATGCCGCGCTCGGCAGGAACAACTGTCCGGGTACCAAGATTTTCTGTCTGTCAGGTGATGTGGCGAACCCCGGTAACTACGAAGTGCCTTTAGGCATTTCCTTTACGGAATTGCTGGAACTGGCCGGTGGCATGAAAGACGGACACAAGATGAAGGCAGTCATCCCGGGAGGTTCGTCTTCACCTGTGCTTCCGGCTGAAACGATGATGCAGCTGAACATGGATTACGATTCGATTGCGAAGGCTGGCTCGATGCTTGGAACTGGTGGCGTGATTGTCCTGAATGAAACACGGTGTATGGTAAAGGCACTCCTGAATCTGTCACGGTTTTACTGGAATGAATCGTGTGGACAGTGTACTCCCTGTCGTGAAGGAACGGGCTGGCTTGTCAGGCTGATTGAACGTATTGAAAACGGTCAGGGAAAAACGGAAGATCTGGATTTGCTGGACAATGTGGCTGCCAACATCATGGGCAGGACAATTTGCGCATTGGGGGATGCCGCTGCCGTGCCGGTCCGTTCATTCATAAAACACTTCCGGCCGGAATTCGAATATCACATTGAAAACAAACGGTGCCCCGAAGTATCCAGTGAACGGGGTTAGATGAATATGGTTGAAATCGAGATTGATGGCGAGAAAATAAAGGCGGAACCGGGCGGTTCGTTGCTGCAGGTCGCGCTTGATTCGGGCAAGCCTATCCCGCATTTCTGCTATCACAAGAAACTGTCGATCACGGCAAGTTGCCGCATGTGTCTGGTCGAAGTCGACAAAACGCCAAAACTGGTACCTGCCTGTGCGACACCGGTTGTCGATGGCATGGTTGTCCATACCGACAGTAAGAAAGTCATCGAGGCCAGAAAGGCCGTCATGGAGTTCCTGCTGATCAACCATCCGCTCGATTGCCCTGTATGTGATCAGGGGGGTGAATGCCTGTTGCAGGATTATTCTGTCGGATATGGTGCCTCGAAAGCCCGGTTTACCGAAGAAAAACGCATTGTCTTTGTCAAAAATGTCGGCCCGCTGATTTCAATGCAGGAAATGAGCCGCTGTATCCAGTGTACGCGTTGTGTCCGCTTCGGGGAAGAAATCGGTGGCCTGATGGAATTCGGTATGGTCAATCGTGGCGACCGTGAAGAGATTGCGACTTTTGCGGGGGCATGGGTCAATTCCGAATTGTCGGGTAACATGATCGACGTCTGTCCGGTCGGTGCACTGACATCGAAACCGTTCCGTTACAAGGCTCGTGGATGGGAACTGGCTTCCCGTCGCATGATCAGTCCGCATGACGGACTGGGGTCGAACATGAATGTCCAGACCTTGCGTGGTCGTGTCATGCGTGTCCTGCCTTTTGAAAATGAAGCAGTGAACGAATGCTGGTTGTCGGATCGGGACCGTTTTTCATATGAAGCCCTGAACAGTCCGGAAAGGCTGACCGTTCCGATGGTCAAGCAGGATAACCGCTGGATCGAGACGGACTGGGAAACCGCGCTGAACTACATTGCACACGGGCTGAAAAGCATCAGCCGGGATCATGGTGCCGCTTCGCTTGCCGCGTTGGCATCACCGCAGGCTACACTGGAAGAGCTGACGCTTCTCCAGAAACTGATCCGCAAGATGGGATCGGAAAAGATCGAATTCCGTTTGCGCCAGTCCGATTTTTTACTGGATGGAAAAATCATTCCATGGCTGGGCATGAAAGTGGAAGAGATCGGGGAATTGGATCACGTATTGATAATCGGGTCGTTCCTGCGTGAAGAGGCGCCACTTCTGGCGGCACGATTCAGAAAGGCGGCGAATCAGGGAACGGCGATCAACATGCTGCATGCCGTAAATGACGATTGGCTGATGCCCGTTGCAAACAGACTGACCGGTTCGCCAGGGCAATGGCCGTCGATGTTGGGTGAAATCATCACGGCTGTGGCAAGGAAAAAGGGGGAAGACGTTCCAGACTGGCTGGAAAACACGGTCGTGTCAGAAAGTGCGGGAGCGATTGCCACTTCCTTGCTGGAGCAGGGTAACAGAGCCATTTTTCTGGGAGCTGCCGCATTGCGGCATCGACAGGCTTCGGTTTTGCATCTGGCCGCTGAATGGCTTGCGAAGCATACGGGGGCGACTCTGGGTATCCTGACGGAAGGTGCGAATGCGACGGGGGCATATCTGGCAAAGGCATTTCCTGTACCGGGTTCAGGTGTGACACTGGACGGGATCGCTTCCGATTCGACAAAGGCTTTCCTCCTGTTGCAAACGGAACCGGAACTGGATGTGGCAAATCAGCCGAAAATGCTGACAGCCCTGAAACAGGCTGAAATGGTCGTGGCTATGACGCCATTCAAACAGAGTCTGGATGTTGCGGATGTATTGCTTCCAGTGGCACCATTTGCCGAAACATCAGGCACTTTCATCAATTTTGAAGGGCGAGTCCAGTCTTTTGAAGGAGCCATTGCGCCATTGGGAGAGACACGGCCTGCATGGAAAGTGCTTCGTGTGCTCGGAAATTTCCTTGACTTGCCAGGTTTTGAATACGATTCATCCATGGAAATAAGGGACGAATGCCTGCGAAACCGGAACATTGCATCTGAACTGAACAATGTCAGTGGCCTGTTTCTTGAATTCGATGCATCTGAGTCCGAATCGCCTACGGGCCTGTCGCGTATTGCGAATGTCCCCCTCTATTTTTCAGACATGCTTGTCCGTCGTGCCTCCTCGCTTCAGCAGACACAGGCCGCGGCAGAGCCTGTCGTTCATCTTCCCAAAGCCCTGTTCGACAGACTGAGACTCACGGATGGTGAAAAAGTATGCGTATGGCAGGAAATGGGTGAAACCATATTGCCGGCGAAAAGAGATGAATCCCTGCCGGATGATGTCATCCGGCTGGCGACAGGGCATCCCTCGACCTCGATGCTCGGGCCGATAAACGGCTGGATCGGAGTGGGTCGCCTATGATGACGGAATTGCTCAATCTGGTGCATCACTACGGCGAGCTGTTTTTCGGATCGCTGTGGCCGGTTGTCTGGATCATGATACGGATCGGGATCATTCTTGCTCCCATTCTGGGAATCGTGACTTTCCTGACACTCGGTGAAAGAAAGGTGATCGGCTGGATGCATGCCCGCCTCGGGCCGAACCGGGTGGGGCCTTTTGGCCTGATCCAGCCCATTGCCGATGCCATCAAGTTGCTGTTGAAAGAAATCATCGTTCCGGAAAAAGCCGACAAGGTTCTGTTCTGGCTGGCGCCGGTATTGGCGATGGCACCTGCACTGGCGGCATGGGCTGTGGTTCCATTCGGTCCCGATCTGGTACTGGCAAACGTCAATGCCGGCATATTGTTCATCATGGCAATCACGTCGATCAGCATTTACGGGATCATCATTGGTGGCTGGGCGTCCAATTCCAGATACGCGCTGATGGGTGCTGTCCGTGCAGCCGCCCTGATGATTTCTTTCGGCATTCCGCTGGGATTTACACTGGTCACCGTTCTGCTGGTATCGGGCAGCCTGAACCTGTCGGATATCGTGATCGGACAGAGCCGGGGATTTTTTGCCTCACAGGGCGTGACTTTCCTTTCATGGAACTGGATACCCCTGTTCCCGATGTTCATCATATACATTATCTGCTCGATTGCCGAGACGGGACGGCATCCCTTCGATACGACGGAAGGGGAATCTGAAATCGTGGCCGGGCATATGGTCGAATATTCCGGGATGGCTTTTGCCATGTTTTATCTGGCCGAATACGCCAATATCGTCCTGTTTTCGACGATGGCGTCCATTATGTTCCTTGGAGGATGGCTTGCTCCGGTCAACTGGCCCTTCCTGGCATGGGTGCCGGGCTGGATCTGGCTGGCTTCGAAGACATTCACCATCGTTTTCGTATTCATCTGGGTTCGGGCGACGTTCCCGCGCTATCGTTATGACCATGCCATGCGGCTCGGCTGGAAAGTGCTGATTCCGGTTACGCTGGCTTATCTTGTTTTCATCGCCTGCTGGATGCAGACGCCTTTCAATATATGGCATTGAGGACAGGTGAATGGGAACGATAAAACAATTTTTCAAAAGCTTCACTCTGGCAGAACTGTTTTCCGGAATGGCACTGACTTTGAGAGTCATGTTCAGACGGAAGGCGACAATTTGTTATCCTGAAGAGAAAACGCCCCTGTCACCCCGTTTCCGTGGTATGCACGCCCTGATGCGTGATGAAAATGGTGAAGAAAAGTGTATCGGATGCAAGTTGTGCGAATCGGTCTGTCCAGCCAAGGCGATTCTGATCGAAACGGAAGAGCGTGAAGACGGTTCCAGACGGACGACACGGTACGATATCGACCAGAGCAAGTGCATATTCTGTGGCTTATGTGAGGAAGCTTGTCCCGTGGATGCCATTGTCGAGAGTCCGATGTTCGAATATAGTGCCGACGGGAAAAACGATTTGCTGTTTTCGAAAGAAGTCCTGCTGAAAGTGGGCGATACGTATGAAGATGAAATCAGGGAAGCGAAAAAAGCCGATGAACCTTACCGATAAAGGTCTGTGCATCTTATGAATGCCATGGAATTGACGAGCGTTCTCTTTTACGCATTTGGCGCCATTATGATACTGGCGTCTTTGCGGGTGATTACGTCAGGGAATCCTGTGCATGCCGTGCTGTACCTCGTTCTCTCCTTTTTCACCGGAGCTTCGATCTGGATATTGCTGAAGGCGGAGTTTCTGGCGCTGATTCTCCTGCTGGTGTATGTCGGTGCCGTGATGGTGCTGTTTTTGTTCGTCGTCATGATGATGGATCTGGATTTGACCGAGCTGAAGAAAAGTGCGAGAAGAAATCTGGTTTCAGCCACGATAGTGGGGGTATTGATCGTGCTGGAAATGTCGGCAGTCATTTTCCGCGGTTTCTGGATGATCGATCCGCACGTTCCGGAAAGCGCGGCGAAAATCGGGCTGACGGCAGAGATCGGCAAATCGCTGTTTACCGATTATTTGTTCAATGTTGAAATTGCCGCCGTCATTCTCCTTGTGGCACTGATCGCGGCGGTGACGCTGACGTTCCGGAAGCGGGCTGACGCCAAATACACGTCTGCCGGCAGGGCTATTCACGTCCGGGCTGAAGACAGGATCAGGATAGTCGAGATGAAGGCGGAAACGTTTGAGGCAGCTACGGCAGGAAGCGAAGGCCGGAATGAACCGAAACGGGAGGAGTTGCCATGATGACCGTGTCACTGGTGCATTACCTGATACTGGCGGCGATCCTGTTTTCGATCGGGGTGATGGGGATTTTTATCAACAAGCGCAATCTGATCATGCTCCTGATGTCGATTGAACTGATGCTGCTCTCGATCAATCTGAATTTTATCGCTTTTTCCCATTATCTCGGGGATATTGCCGGTCAGATTTTCGTGTTTTTCATTTTGACGGTAGCGGCAGCGGAGACGGCTATCGGTTTGGGAATTCTGGTCGTCCTGTTCAGGCGTATCCGTTCAGTCAAGACCGATGATATGGATAGCCTGAAAGGATAATGTGACTTTATGAACGCTGTTATTTTCAAGATTAATCCGGGAAAGAGTGGGAATGCCTGTTGATCAACTGAACGTCCATTTATTGCTGGCTGCGCTTTTGACGCCGCTTGCGGGCGCATTGATCGCCGGGCTGATGGGGTCGCTGTTCGGTGGCCACATGATCCGCCGCAGAACGTCGAAGGCCGTTACGGTAACAGGAGTGGCCGTTTCGTTTGCGTGTTCATTGATGATCCTGCTGGAAGTCATTTCCGGAGCCGAATTCAATAGCCCGGTCTATACCTGGGCGGCTGTCGGGAATATCAGGCTGGAAATCGGTTTTCTGGTGGATACGCTGACGGCCATGATGATGGTGGTCGTCACGTTCATCTCGCTGCTGGTCCATATCTATTCAATGGGCTATATGGAGAACGATGACAACGTCAGCCGCTTTTTCTCTTACATTTCACTGTTCACGTTTTCCATGCTCGCCCTGGTGATGAGCAACAATTTCCTGCAACTCTTTTTCGGATGGGAAGCGGTCGGACTCGTTTCCTATTTGCTGATCGGGTTCTGGCTGGAAAAACCGACTGCCGTATCGGCGGGCCTGAAGGCTTTTCTGGTCAATCGTGTGGGTGATTTCGGATTCATTATCGGTATCGGGCTCGTTTTCGCATTTGCGGGATCGCTGAATTACCAGGATGTTTTCGCTATCCGTGAACAACTGGCGTCCATGACCTTGCCGGGAACCGGCTGGTTGGCCATCACCGCAATCTGCCTTTTCCTCTTTGTCGGCGCGATGGGCAAATCGGCACAGTTCCCGTTCCATGTCTGGTTGCCGGATTCAATGGAAGGCCCGACGCCGATTTCCGCACTGATACATGCCGCCACGATGGTTACGGCCGGAATTTTCATGGTTGCCCGCCTTTCTCCATTGTATGAATTTTCTGAAACGGCATTGTCGGTCATGGTAGTGGTTGGCGCGATTTCCGCGCTGTTTCTGGGACTGGTCGCGATGGTGCAGACCGATATCAAGCGAATCATCGCCTATTCGACATTGTCGCAACTGGGTTATATGGTCGTCGCTCTGGGGGTTTCGGCCTATTCGGTTGCCGTATTCCATCTGATGACGCATGCTTTTTTCAAGGCGCTTCTTTTTCTGGCGGCGGGGTCGGTCATTCTCGGAATGCATCACGATCAGGATATCCGGAATATGGGCGGTTTGCGCAAATACATGCCGCTGACATGGGTGACGGCACTGATCGGCTCACTGGCCCTGACAGGGGTTCCTTTCTTTTCCGGATTCTATTCGAAGGAAACGATCATCAGTGCGGTCAGGGCCTCGTCCGTGACGGGAAGCGGCATCGCTCTGGCTGCTGTCATAGCCGGCCTGTTCGTCACCGGTTTCTATACGTTCAGACTGTTCTTTTATGTATTCCACGGCAAGGAAAGGTTCCAGCGCCAGCAACTCGTGAACCTGAAAACGGCTGAGAAGGAAAAGGTACCACAAGGTAATCTGATCGGCCTGCTGCCGGGTGAAAAACCGCATGAATCCCCCTGGATCATCCGTTTGCCGCTGGTATTGCTGGCGATCCCATCCCTGATGGCAGGTTATTTCCTGATTGAGCCGATGGTCTTCGGCACCTTTTTCGAAGATGTGATTTTCGTCGATAACGAACGGCATGCAGGTATGTATGCACTGGCACTTCATTTCGAGAGTGCCCTGTCGATGACTTTCCATGAAATCATGACGCCGACTTTCTGGCTTGCGATTGCCGGTATCGCGATGGCATGGTACTTCTATATGATGAACCCTGTGATCCCGATTCGTCTCAGACGCCGGTTCCGTTTCCTGCATCGCCTGTTGGTCGAGCAATATTATCTGGACAGATTGTATGAAAGGGTTTTTGTGAACAGTACATTGTGGCTGGGCAATTTTCTGTGGAAGAAAATCGATGTCATGCTCATCGATGACTGGATCATCAGCCGTTTCTTTGTAAAGGGAGCGAAACGACTGGGGCGTGTCATGTGGAAAGCGGTCGATGTGATCGCGATTGATGGTGTGCTGGTCAACGGAGGTTCCAGAATGATGGGCTGGATTGCGAGTATCGTGCGGCATTTCCAGTCCGGTTATCTGTACCACTATGTCTTTGCCATGATTATCGGCCTGTTGTGCCTGCTGTTCTGGTTCGTTCCCATCAGTTTGAGATAAAAGTTTGATCGGATAAATATGCCTAATCTGTCGTATTCAGCCTTTCCAATCCTGTCACTGGCGATCTGGTGTCCGGTGTTTTTCGGCCTGCTGGTTCTGGTGACAGGGAAAGATGAAAGAGCCACGTTCGTCCGCTGGCTGTCGCTTTTCGGGGCCGTGATAAGTTTTGCCGTTACCTTGCCTCTGGCGATCCATTTCGACCGGAATGCGCAAGGTATGCAATTTGTCGAGCGGCATTCATGGATCAAACTTTTCCATGTTGAATATGCGCTGGGCGTGGATGGCATTTCCATGTGGCTTGTCCTGTTGTCGGCGCTGATTACCCTGATTGTCGTGATTGCCGGATGGCAGGTTATCCAGAAACAGATTGCCCAATACATGGGGGCCTTCCTGATTTTGTCGGGGCTGATGATCGGGGTTTTCTCGACTTTTGACGGTTTGCTGTTTTACGTTTTCTTTGAGGCGACCCTGATACCGATGTTTGTCATCATCGGTATGTGGGGCGGGGAACGTCGTGTTTATGCTGCTTTCAAGTTTTTCCTTTATACCTTCTTCGGCTCTCTGCCGATGTTGATCGGCATCCTTTATCTTTATCTTCAGACACACAGTTTCAACATTTTTACATGGTATGACGCACCGATTCCATTGAATGTCCAGATATGGCTGTTCATTGCCTTTTTGACAGCGTTTGCCGTCAAGGTGCCGATGTGGCCGGTGCATACCTGGTTGCCGGATGCCCACGTCGAGGCACCGACGGGCGGTTCCGTCATACTGGCGGCTATCATGCTGAAACTCGGCGCTTACGGTTTCATCCGTTTTTCGCTGCCGATCCTGCCGGATGCCAGCCGGTCGCTGGCATGGCTCATGATCGTGCTTTCCCTGATTGCTGTCATTTATATCGGACTCGTCGCGCTGGTCCAGAAAGACATGAAAAAGCTCATCGCCTATTCATCCATCGCGCATATGGGTTTTGTCACATTGGGTTTTTTCCTGTTTGAAAACATCACTGTCGATGGTGCACTGGTGCAGATGATTTCGCATGGGTTCGTGTCTGCCGCCATGTTCCTGTGTGTCGGCGTGCTTTACGACCGGATGCATACCCGTGATATTGCCGATTATGGTGGCGTGGCTTTCGTCATGCCGCGTTTTGCTGCGTTTTTCGTTCTTTTCGCATTGGCGAACTGCGGTTTGCCCGGAACGTCCGGGTTCGTCGGTGAAGTCATGGTCATTCTGGGTGCAGTCAAGATCAATATCTGGATTGGTGCTGCTGGCGCGATTGCCCTGATTCTGGGGGCGGCCTATACGCTCTGGATGATCAGGCGTGTGCTGTACGGGCCTGTGGGGAATGAACAGGTTGCCGCGCTGAAAGACATCAATGCCCGGGAATTTTTCATGCTGGTGATTCTGGCCGGTTTCGTGTTGGCGATCGGCTTGTATCCGGCATGGCTGACGGATGTCATGCAGGTGTCCGTAGCTGATTTGCTGGCCCATGTGGCCCAGTCCAAACTGTAAAGGGCAGATGACAACGACATGAATGTGATGAATCTGCTTCCCGCACTGCCCGAGCTGATACTGATTGGATCGGTACCGGTGATATTGCTTATCGACCTGTTTTTGCCGCAAGACAGACGAGATATCACGTTCGGTTTGTCCATGCTTGCCATACTCGGATGTATTGCTGTCACTTTCCTGTTCCCGCCTGAAAAAAATATCGTTTACGCCTTTGGAGGCTCTTTCGTTTCCGATGCCGTTTCGGTTTTGCTCAAGCTGTGTACCTATGTCGCCATGCTGTTCACGCTGGTCTATTCGAGACGGTACATCAATGAGCGGAACCTGACCTCCGGCCATCTTGGAGGCGAGTTCTACAGCCTGTCCCTCTTTGCCATGCTTGGCATGATGGTCGTCATTTCATCGGCCGATTTTCTGACCATGTATCTCGGAATCGAGCTGATGTCGTTTCCGCTTTATGCACTCGTTGCCTTAAAGCGCAAGGACAGCAAGGCTGTCGAGGCGGCGACGAAGTTCTTCATTCTGGGTGCATTGGGGTCGGGTTTGCTGTTGTACGGGATTTCCATGCTCTATGGCGCGACCGGGTCACTGGAATTTCTGGATATGGCACGGATAACGGCATACGGCGGTATCAGCCGGACGATTCTGGTTTTCGGCATCGTTTTCGTCGTGGCCGGTATTGCTTTCAAACTGGGAGCCGTACCTTTCCATATGTGGGTTCCTGACGTCTTTGAAGGTGCACCGACGGCGGTAACCCTTCTGATCGCGGGAGCACCGAAACTCGCGGGTTTTGCGATCTGCCTGCGCATACTGGTCGAGGCGCTATTGCCACTGGCGTTCGATTGGCAGCAAATGCTGATGATCATTTCCATCCTTTCGATGGCACTCGGTAACGTTGCCGCTATCATGCAGAAAAACATCAAGCGCATGCTGGCCTATTCGACGATTGCCCAGATGGGGTATATGCTGCTGGGTATGTTGTCCGGTGTCCGGCAGGGTTATCAGGCAATCGGATCGTCTTTTGCCTACAGCTCAGCAATGTATTACACGATTGTGTATGTGCTTGCGACACTGTGTGCGTTCGGTGTGATCCTCATGATCTCGCGCAAAGGAATCGAGGCAGACAGGCTCGACGATTTGCGCGGCCTGAACCACCGCAATCCATGGTATGCCCTGATCATGCTGGTCTGCATGTTTTCATTCGCCGGGGTACCTCCGCTGGTCGGCTTCTTCGGCAAGTTTGCCGTCTTTCAGGCAGTGGTCAACGCCGGCCTGATCTGGCTGGCAGTCGTCGGGATTTTCTTTGCCGTTGTGGGGGCGTTTTATTATCTTCGGGTTGTCAAATTCATGTATTTTGACGCACCGTCCGATGAAAGAAAAATCAGCGTACCTCTGGATATGGCGATTGCGTTGGGCATTAACGGACTGCTGATCATCGTGCTGGGTATTTTGCCGGGGCCGCTGCTGGACTGGTGCGTGAATGCCATCAATAGCGCATTCATGCTTTGAACGGTATCCGTGTCTGGCGAAAAGAATACGGTCTCATGTTCTGGCGCGTTTACTGTCTGGCGATGATAGAATCCATTCTTCAGGTTAATACGACACTATACGGATAAGGTTATGGCTGGCAATACTTTCGGAAAACTCTTTTCGGTAACGACGTTTGGTGAATCGCACGGCGCCGCCATCGGTTGTATTGTCGATGGTTGCCCTCCGGGGATGGAATTGTCTGAAAGCGATATCCAGCCTGAGCTGGATCGCCGGAAACCCGGCACTTCGCGATTCGTCACGCAACGCCGTGAACCGGATACCGTGAAAATCCTGTCTGGCGTCTATCAGGGAAAAACGACAGGTACACCGATTGCGCTTTTGATCGAGAATCAGGACCAGCGCAGCAAGGATTACAACAATATTGCCGAGGTTTTCCGGCCGGGGCATGCCGATTACACCTATCGTCTGAAATACGGCTTGCGTGATCCGAGAGGTGGCGGCCGTTCTTCCGCGCGCCTGACTGCCGTGACCGTCGCTGCCGCGGCGATTGCCAGAAAATGGCTGAAGAGGCGCTATGGGGTTGAAGTCAGGGGCTGTCTGTCCCAACTGGGCGACACACCGATTCCGTTCCAGTCATGGAGTTTCACATCCCATAACCTTTTTTTTGCCGCTACGGACTCCAGTGCCTTGTTAAGTGCGCTTGAGGAGAAAATGGATGCCCTGCGCAAGGCAGGGGATTCCATTGGTGCGAAAGTGGATGTCGTCGCCACGAAAGTACCGGTCGGGCTGGGCAATCCGTTGTTTGAAAAACTCGATGCCGAAATCGCGGCAGCCATGATGGGCATCAATGCCGTCAAGGGTGTTGAAATCGGTGACGGGTTCGCGTCGGTTGCGCAAAGAGGTTCCGAACACGGGGATGAAATCACACCGGACGGTTTTCTTTCCAATCATGCAGGGGGGGTATTGGGAGGTATTTCGACCGGCCAGGATATCCGTGTGTCGATTGCCATCAAACCGACTCCGTCCATTCATCGGGCAAGGCAGTCCATCAATAGCCAAAAAGAAGCCGTTACGGTCGAAACGACCGGCCGCCACGATCCCTGTGTCGGCATCCGGGCGGTTCCGGTTGCAGAAGCGATGCTGGCTCTGGTATTGATGGACGCTGTCTTGCAGCATCGTGCCCAGTGTGGTGACGTGATTCCGGCTTTTTCTCCTGTTGATGGGGACTTGCCACAATCCATTGAGGGTGAATGAGCTTGTTGTCAAACCGGAGCAGGTCAGGCGATTCATGGCCTGAACAGTCACTTGGCTTCGGTGCGTTCTATTTCAGCTATTACAGTTTTGTCGGTGTCTTTCCGACTTTCGTTTCCCTGTATCTGGCGTTCAGGGGCATCAGTGCTTTTGAAATCGGCATACTGATGTCGCTGATGCAGGCCATGCGTATCGTCGGCCCGAATTTGTGGGGATGGATGGCGGACTGGACCGGGCAAAGAGCGCGAGTTCTCCAATTCACGGCAGGTTCGGCACTGATGGCTTTCACGGGCTTTTTCTTTGAAGGCGGTTTCTGGTATTTCGCTTTCTTCATGATAGCCGTGAACCTGTTCACCAGCGCGCAGGGTCCCTTGTCCGATGCACTGATCCTGTCGGAAATGCAGGGGAATATGTCCCGTTATGGACAATTGCGCCTGTGGGGGTCGGTCGGTTACGTTTTCATGACGGCCGCTTCCGGTTTTGTCCTCGACTGGGCCGGTATTGGCCTGATGCCCTGGGTTGGAGCCAGTATTCTTGGAGCCGTTCTGGTGGTCAGTCTTTTTCTTTACCAGACGCCGCAAACACTCATTGCCAGAAAGACTGTCTCGATCTGGCAGGTATTGAAACAACGTGAAGTAATGGCTTTTATGGTTTCAGGCTGTTTCATGCTGGCGGCACATGGTGCCATCTATTCCTTTTATTCCCTTTACCTGTCGGAGCTCGGCTACAGCAGTGTCACAATCGGCCTCATGTGGGCGATCGGAGCGTCTGCGGAAATCATTTTTTTCATCTATCAGGCACCGATCGTCAGACGTTTCGGTATCAAGGCCATCCTTTTGGGAAGCCTTTTTCTGGCGGTCGTACGCCTTGCCCTGATCGGTTTCGGTGCAGAATCTTTCATCATCCTGCTCATCGCACAGCTTTTGCATGCCGCGACGTTTGGAGCCCATCACGTAACCTCGATTTTAAGTATCCAGAAGTGGTTTGCCGGTCCCCTGCAGGCTCGGGGACAGGCGCTTTTCATCAGCGCTTCCTACGGTGTTGGCGGTACGCTTGGCGGTTTTTTCCTGTCATGGGTATGGAAAGATGTCTCTCCTTTTGCCGTTTACTGGGTGGCGTCGGGGTTTGCGTTGATTGGTTTTCTTGCTGCATGGCAGTCCTTTCGCTGGCAAGTGCAGAAATGAAACGCCGTTGACCCTGCCGTCTGTCAGGTTTCCCCGTGAATGTGGCATAATAATTTATTAGTCAACAAAGTATATGAATGGCATTATGGCAAAGACTCTTTACGACAAACTCTGGGAATCCCATGTGGTGGATACGGAAAAAGACGGTACGACGATTTTGTATATCGATCGCCACCTCCTGCATGAAGTCACCAGCCCGCAGGCTTTCGAAGGTCTGCGCATGGCAGGTCGCCAACCCTGGAGGGATTCTGCCAATCTGCTGGTAGCCGATCATAACGTTTCCACGCAAAACCGGAATGGCCCGATTGCCGACCCGATTTCGCGCCTTCAGGTCGAAACGCTGGATATGAATGCGAAATCTTTCAACCTGACTTACTTCAATATGGCTGACAAGCGTCAGGGGATTGTTCACGTCATCGGGCCTGAACAGGGGGCGACGCTGCCGGGCATGACCGTCGTTTGCGGTGATTCGCATACTTCGACACACGGCGCTTTCGGTTGTCTTGCCCATGGCATCGGTACGTCGGAAGTCGAGCACGTTCTGGCGACGCAGACCCTGTTGGCGAAAAAATCAAAATCGATGCTGGTCGAAGTCGAGGGCAAGTTGCCTGATGGTGTGACGGCGAAGGATATCGTTTTGGCGGTCATCGGCAAGATCGGTACGGCTGGTGGTACGGGCTATGCCATTGAATTTGCCGGTTCGGCTATCCGTGATCTGTCGATGGAGGGGCGCATGACCCTGTGCAATATGGCGATCGAGGCAGGTGCACGCGCCGGTATGGTGGCCGTTGACGATACGACGATCGAATATGTAAAAGGCCGTCCGTTTTCACCCAGGGGCGACCAGTGGGAAAAAGCGGTCGCATACTGGAAAACCCTGCATTCCGACGAAGGCGCGGTCTTCGATTCCGTCGTCAGGCTGAATGCAACAGATATCCAGCCTCAGGTGACCTGGGGAACGTCACCGGAAATGGTGACCTCGGTCAATGGAAAAGTGCCCGATCCGGCAAATGAAGCCGATCCGATCCGTCGTGATGCGATTGTCCGTGCACTGAAGTATATGGATTTGCAGGCGAACATGCCGATCACGTCGATTGCCATCGACAAGGTGTTTATCGGTTCATGCACCAATTCGCGTATCGAGGATCTGAGAGCGGCGGCTGAAGTCGTCAAGGGTAAAAAGCGTGCCCCGAACGTGAAGCTGGCGATGGTGGTTCCCGGTTCGGGCCTTGTGAAGGAACAGGCGGAAAAGGAAGGTTTGGACAAGATCTTTATCGAAGCCGGTTTCGAATGGCGTGAACCGGGCTGTTCCATGTGTCTTGCGATGAATGACGACCGGCTCGCTCCGGGCGAGCGTTGCGCTTCCACGTCGAACCGTAATTTTGAAGGGCGACAGGGACAGGGCGGAAGAACCCATTTGGTATCACCAGCAATGGCTGCGGCAGCGGGTATTGCCGGACATTTTGTGGACGTGCGTGAAAACCGTTAAAACAAGGAGAACAAGATGAGAGCTTTGATCGCTGTTTTGGCCACAGTGGCATTTCTGGCAGGGTGCAATACCGTACAGGGCCTTGGCAAGGACGTGCAAAAAGCAGGCAACGCCGTAGAAAACGCTGCAAAATAATCGTCAGCCAATATTTATTCTGGAAGTGTTTTGTTTTATTTTCGGCTTCCTGACGGATTCGACAGGGAAGCCGACTCTTTTGTTTTTGAACGAAAGATACTCGGATTGATTTGAACCATGGAAAAATTTACCGTACATACCGGGTTGGTCGTGCCACTCGATCGTGTCAACGTGGACACGGATGCCATTATCCCGAAACAGTTTCTGAAATCGATCAAGAGAACAGGTTTTGGCCCGAATCTGTTTGACGAATGGCGTTATCTGGATCACGGCGAACCGGGTATGGATAACTCCAAACGGCCTGTCAATCCGGATTTCGTCCTGAACCATGCACGTTATCAGGGCGCTTCGATTTTGCTGGCCCGCAAGAATTTCGGTTGCGGTTCGTCCCGTGAGCATGCTCCGTGGGCGTTGCAGCAATACGGTTTCAAGGCCGTGATCGCGCCGAGCTTTGCCGATATTTTCTTCAATAACTGTTTCAAAAACGGCTTTTTGCCGATTACCCTGACGGAAGAGCAGGTCGACCGGCTGTTTACGGTCGTTGAGGCGAATCCGGGTTACAAGCTGACGGTCGATCTGGAAAAAATGGTTGTCAGAAACGATGATGCCAGCATCGCGTTCACTTTCGCCATTGATCCGTTCCGCCAGTATTGTCTCATGAACGGTCTTGACGATATCGGCCTGACACTGCAGAAGGCCGACAGGATCAGGGAATATGAGAAACGCCATATCGGGGAACAGCCCTGGCTGGCCAATACGATTTGATCATTTGTAAAAACATAAAATGGTTCTTCCCTGTGCCGGTTGAACCGAAAACGAGAGGAAAGACGTGAAAATTGCAATGTTGCCGGGTGACGGTATCGGCCCGGAAATTCTGAATGAAGCCGCCCGCGTATTGAATGCGCTCGATGAAAAATTTGAAATGGAATGGGCTGATGTCGGTGGTGCAGGTTATGCCGCTCATGGTCATCCATTGCCGGAAAGCACGCTGAAACTGGCAAAAGAAGCCGACGCGATCCTGTTCGGTGCCGTTGGCGACTTCAAATACGATACACTGGAACGTTCCCTGCGTCCCGAGCAGGCGATTCTGGGCCTGCGCAAGAACCTGAAACTGTTTGCCAACCTGCGTCCGGCTATTCTCTATCCTGAACTGGCAGGTGCTTCCACACTGAAACCCGAAGTGGTTTCCGGCCTGGATTTGCTGATTGTCCGTGAACTGACCGGCGATATTTATTTCGGACAGCCACGTGGCCATCGTGCCGCACCGGACGGCCCGTTTCAGGGCGCGCGTGAAGGCTTCGATACCATGCGGTACGCCGAACCTGAAATCCGCCGCATCGCTCATGTCGCTTTCCAGACAGCGCAAAAACGTGGCAAACGTCTGACCTCGGTTGACAAGGCCAATGTTCTGGAAACGTCCCAGCTCTGGCGTGAAATCATGCTGGATGTGGCGAAAGAGTATCCGGATGTCAAGCTGGATCACATGTATGTGGACAATGCCGCCATGCAGCTGGTACGTGCACCGAAAGAACTGGATGTCATCGTCACCGGCAACATGTTCGGTGACATCCTGTCCGATGCGGCGGCCATGCTGACGGGTTCGATCGGCATGCTGCCGTCCGCTTCGCTGGATGAAAACAACAAGGGCCTGTATGAACCTTCCCACGGCTCCGCTCCGGATATCGCCGGCAAGGGTATCGCCAATCCTCTGGCACAGATTCTGTCCGCTGCGATGATGTTGCGTTATTCCCTGAATATGGGTGAACAGGCTGACCGTATCGAAAAAGCCGTGAAGAAAGTGCTGGCAGATGGCCTGCGCACCGGCGATATTTACGAAGAAGGCACCAAACGTGTCGGAACGAAAGAAATGGGCGATGCCGTTGTTGCCGCTTTGTAAGACGCGTTTGAATGATTGAATCGGGTGATTGAATGAAACTGGTAGGATTGATTGGCTGGCGTGGAATGGTCGGTTCCGTTCTGATGCAGCGTATGCAGGAAGAAAACGATTTCGACTTGTTCGAGCCCGTTTTCTTCACCACATCGAACGTCGGAGGCAAGGCGCCTGCAATGGCGAAAAATGAAACCGTTCTGAAAGACGCTTTCAATGTCGACGAACTGAAAAAGTGCGATATCCTGATTTCCTGCCAGGGCGGCGATTACACGGCTGAGGTTTTTCCGAAGCTGCGTGCTGCCGGATGGGATGGTTACTGGATTGACGCCGCGTCCAAGTTGCGGATGAGTGGTGATGCACTGATCATCCTCGACCCGGTCAATCGCAAAGTCATTGAAAACGGTTTGTCCAAAGGTATCAGAAATTATATCGGCGGCAACTGTACCGTATCCTGCATGCTGATGGGGCTTGGTGGCCTGTTCGAGCAGGATCTGGTCGAATGGATGACCTCCATGACGTATCAGGCGGCTTCCGGGGGCGGGGCGCAGCATATGCGTGAATTGCTGACCCAGTTCGGTTCCATCCATACCGAAGTCAAACTGAATCTGGAGGACCCTGCATCCGCCATTCTGGAGATCGACCGTCAGGTGTTGGCCCGCCAGCGTTCCATGTCGGGCGATGAAACGAAACAGTTCGGTGTGCCTCTTGCCGGCAATCTGATCCCGTGGATCGATTCCGATCTGGGAAATGGCATGTCCCGTGAAGAATGGAAGGGCGGTGCGGAAACCAACAAGATTCTGGGCAGGGACGACAGCAACAAAATCGTCGTGGATGGCCTTTGCGTCCGTATCGGTGCCATGCGTTGCCATTCACAGGCATTGACGATCAAGCTGAAAAAAGACGTTCCGCTGGATGAAATCACGGACATCCTGAAGAGTCATAATCCGTGGGCGAAAGTCGTTCCGAACACGAAGGAAGATTCAGTGAAAGACCTGACGCCTGCTGCTGTTTCCGGCAGCCTGACGATTCCGGTCGGGCGCCTGCGCAAGTTGGGTATGGGCAACGATTATCTGTCGGCTTTCACGGTCGGTGACCAGTTGTTGTGGGGGGCAGCCGAACCGTTGCGCCGTATGCTGCGTATCATTCTTGAATGAGTTCTGTCCATGACGGGGCGGCTGTCATACCGCTCCGTTTTTCTTTTCCCATTACCTGTTTACAACCGATACCGCCGAATAGAGGGTATTGAATGTGACGAAACGATTTACAGGCTTATCCGGATCCGATTTTCAATGGCATGTTCAGGCATCAACGCGGATGTTAAAGCAGGTAAGCAGGTCGTGCATCTCGATATGGGCTGGATCATCTGCCAGTTTCACGAATATGGATTCAGTGTCTGTTTATTTTTCGATTGCAAAACGATAGGTTTGTGAGATGACTGCAGGACCAGACAGTTTTTATCATGTGTCGTACTCATTTATTTTCCCAAGCCCAACTAAGTGTGCCTGAATATTACCGTTTTACTGTGTTTGGACCGAGCCAGATGGCAAAAGCAGCGATGACGAATACGATACTGCAATATAGCATGACGTCATTCGTTGCCAGCATAATGCTCTGGTTTGTCGTAAGCTGGTCAATGATGCCACGTGCAACCTCGGTATCGAGGCCGGATTCTGTCAATTTGCGGAAATAGGTTCCGGATGAATCGATTAATACAGAAAGTTGTTCATGCTTGTAGTTTGTCTGATTTTCCCATACCGTATTGACAATTGATGTAGCGAATGCGCCTGAAAGTGTTCTCAGGAAATTCATAAGACCCGATGCCGAATCCATTTCTCGCGGTTCCACACTCGTCATTGCTTGTGCTGTAATTGGTACGAAGAAAAAGGGCATGCCAAATCCCATTACCAGCAAAGGAATGGCAATCGTCCAGAAATCCGTGTCTGTATTCAGAAAGCTGCGGATAAACGTGATCAATCCCATCCATATGGCCCCACAAAATATCAGGCGTCTGCCATCGATTTTCATCGAAAGGGATGCAGCGATAGGAACTACTGTCAAGGCAGCTACCGCACTCCATGATGTCGCTAGCCCTGCCCAGGTAGCCGTATATGCCATATTTGTTTGTAACCACAACGGCGTGAGGACATTAATACCGAAGAATGCACCGAATACAAGTGAAAGTGTTAGTACACTTGCTGAAAAACCGCGATGCCGGAATATGGTCAGATCGACAACAGGATCATGTTGTGTTATTTCCCAAATCATAAAAGCGGCAAATCCAATGACTGCCACAATTGCCAGAGTGACAATATAGTTTGAAGCGAACCAGTCCTTGTCCTTGCCTTCGTCCAGCATGAGTTGCAATGCACCGACCCAGGTGATCAGCAGAAATAGGCCAACTTTGTCGATGGGGCGTTTCTCCAAATCTTCTTTTTGATTGCGGAACATAATGAAGAGAATACTGCCACAGATAGCTGTAATCGGTACATTGATGAAAAAGATCCATGGCCAGTAATATTCATCGCACAACCAGCCACCTAGAATCGGACCAACAACCGGGGCCACCAGTATTGTTATTGACCACATACCGTTGGCAAGAGCCATTTTGTCTTTCGGAAATGCGCGCAGTAACAGTGTCAATGAAAGCGGTAATAACGGGCCGCCCGAAAGGCCTTGTAATACACGGGCGAAAATCAGAAATCCAAGCGAATTTGACAGGCCGCACAGAGCCGAACAGATTCCGAACGAAACCATGGCATAGGAGAAAACCCGGGTTGTACCGAAGCGTTTCGCCAGCCATCCGGTCAGCGGTACGGTAATGGCTTCGGCGACGGCATAAGATGTGATAACCCAAGTTCCTTGGCTGTTACTGGCACCCAGTGCACCGGCGATGTGTGCCACCGACACATTTGCAATCGTCGTATCAAGTACGGCTATAAAGTTACCTGCCGTTAGAACAAGAGCCGCAATGAAAAGCATCGGTCCACGCAACGCAGTATTGGATTCTTTGTTCATCGTGTTGTCTCGGATTTGTTTATTGAGTACGGTTTCCACAATATGGCGTTTTATTGTCCGCTGGTAGTATCTATTGTGACTGTCATTGAAAGACCGACTTGCAGTGGTTTGGTTTTCAGTTCTTCGGAGTCAAGCCTGATACGGACAGGAAGACGTTGGACGACCTTGATCCAGTTACCTGTTGCATTTTGTGCTGGTATCAGGGCAAAAGCCGAACCGGTACCACCGGAAAATCCATCGACAATGCCGTGATAAACCACAGAAGAACCGTGAATATCCGAAACGACTTCAGCATGCTGACCCGGAGAGACATTTTTCAACTGGCCTTCTTTGAAATTGGCATCGACGTGAATGTCCTGAATTGGGACAACCGCCAGTAATGGAACGCTAGCCTGAACTTTCTGGCCAGTCTGGACATTTCGCTTTGAAACTACACCGTCGACTGGCGCACGCAGGATCGTACGCGAAAGATCGACGCTTGCTTGTTCCGCACGGGCTTTTGCTTGTGCAATTGACGCTTTTGCCTCATCGATTCTCGCTCTCGCCGATTCATAAGCATTTTCTGCCGCCGTTAGTTCGTCACCTGAAACGGAGCCGGAACTGATCAGTGCTTTTCTCCTTTGCAGATCAATTACCGCTTTTTTCAGATCTGCGCGGGCACCAGCTAGTTGGGCACGTGCATGTTTTTCATCTGCTGTTGCTTGGTTCAATGCCAGTCGTGCATCGATCTCGTCAATAATGACCAAAATATCGCCTTTTTTCACTTTTTGCGTGTCGACGACATTGACTTTTTGGACTGTACCTGAAATGGAAGACGTTATCTGTGCTACTTCTGTTGCTGTGTATGCATTATCTGTTGAGACGAATCGTGAGGCATAGAAATACCAATAGACTCCAAAACATACCGCGAAGGCGATTATGACGAGAAAGAGTCCGGTAAAAAGCCGTTTTCGTCTTGTGTAGATTTTTTTGTAATCTTTTTCATGAGATATCGTATCGGTTTTACTGCTCATTTGAATGTATTCCTTGTCAATCCGGTCAATTTTAGAGGGTCAATTTTCGGTTGCAGCATAGCTGATGTTTGATGAGACTGGCATCTTATATCCGCCGCCAAGTGCTTTTATCAGCGCAATGTCTAGTATGAAAATCTGCGATTGCAGATCGCTTTGTGTTTTAAGCGTATTCAAAAGGTTTTCTTCTGCAACCAGAACGTCGAGATAGTTGGCAAGGCCACCCTGATAGCGGTTTCGGATCAGATGATGTGCTTCATGTGCCGATTTAACGGCTGTTCCGATTTTTTCCAGTTGTTGCGCGAGCATTTTCTGACTTAATACGGCGTCACTCACTTCCTGTAATGCCGTTGTAACGGTCTGGTTATAAATGCCGATCGCTTCATCATGTTTGGCACGGGCGCTTTCCAGTTGGGCACTCAGTCTGCCTCCTGTGAAAATCGGTAGCGAAATGGCAGGGCCGACACCTCCGAAGTCGGAACCGGATTTGAACACTTTATCCAGTCCCATGGACTGGTATCCGATAAAAGCCGCCAAATTGATATTCGGATAAAATTCCGCTTTCTGTTTCTCGATCGAGCGGGTCGTCGATTCCACGCGCAATCGGGCAGCCACAATATCAGGCCGTCGTCCGAGTAGGTCCAGCTGCAATTCGGGCGGTAACGCAATTGAGACAGCCAAATTCAGTTTTGGCGCTTTGATTTCCAGACCACAATCAGGACCAGCCCCTATCAATGCTGCCAGTTTGTTACGCTGCAAGCCGATCTGTTTATCCAGCGATAGTAGCTCTTCTTCAGTACCTGCCAAGAGGACTTTTGCCTGTTTAATGCTCGCTTGTGTTTCCAGTCCGAAATCGTAACGTTTCTCAAGCAGTTCTAGGTTCTTCTTGCGGACATTGGTAATGGAAAAAACAGTATTTCGTGAAGCGTGTAAGCGGGCAAGCTCACCGTATTCGGATGCAACGGAAGTGGCAAGTATCAGATGGGCTTGTGCCATATCCGCTGTAGCAGCTTCCTGTTCTGAGGTAGCAGCCATCAGGGCTGCACGATTCTTGCCCCAAAAATCTAGTTCCCAGTTGAAATTCAATGCAAGAGAGCCATACCCATGTGTCCCATTCGGCGTCATATAAGCAGGCATATTATAGTTATAGCTTAGTTTTTGCGTCGTGCCAGAGGCATCCATGCTGACTTGGGGCTTCAGTCCAGAATCAACGAATTGTGTGATGGACGTGGCATAACGGAGCCGAGCAGCGGCAATTGTCATGGATGGCGCGTGATGCAATGCTTTTTCAATCAGCTTATCTAGCTGGGGATCGTGGTAATTATTCCACCATTTTTCTGCAGGCCAGTTTCGTTTTGGCGCTGAGAATGACCGACTGGTTTTGTAATGGTTGAGTGGTTTCATATCAGGGGATTTGCTGTTGGAGGGAATCGGAGCACAACCACTCAGTAATGTGACATTTCCAGCCAAAAACAGGTTGAAAATCAATATACTTAATCTGTGTGTATAAATACAATTAAACATCGTTATAAGTTTATAATTAAACCGTACTGTACAGTTTAATTATAAAAGGGTTTGTTGTGTGTGGTCAATACATGTACAAGACGGTATTAAAAAATGAGAAAAAAAACAGAAATCAAACGGAATGCCATTTTGAAAGTGGCACATGAAGTCTTTTGTGAAATGGGATATGAAAGAGCTTCGATGAACGAGATTGCTGTACGACTGGGTGGGTCGAAAGCGACGTTGTATGGTTATTTCCCTTCGAAGAAACTCCTTTTTCAGGAGATAATAAGCATTGCGGCAAATGGAAAGAGCGATAAGATAGGAAGTTATCTGGATCAGTCTATATCCGTAATTCCGGAAGATTATCGACGTCGGGTAGAAGAAGTTTTTGCCGAGATGGAAAATTCACCGTTGAACATTGCCGTTATCCTGAAAAATTTTGGGGAAAAATTCATGTGGATGATTTGTTCGCCGGAATTTCAGGAACTGTATCGTCTGGCTATTGCAGAATCCGGACGTTCGAAAACAGGCAGCCTGTTTTATGAAATGGGTCCGCTGAACGGACTGAAACGTATTGCCGTTTTTCTTGAAAACATGATGGAATGCGGGCAATTGCGTAAGGCAAACGCTGAAATCGCAGCGGCCCAATTTTTTGCACTTTTGAAATCGGAGATGTTTGAACCGTCACTGTTTTGCTATGGCAAATCATTTGATATAGATTCTTTTCGTCAAAAAATCAGCATTGCCGTTGACGCTTTTCTCATGATTTACAAACCGAAAAAATAATGGTTCGCTTTACCTGTATTCCGTTATTCTCGAAATTGGCAGTATATTTTCCGTATGGTTGGGAAATTTGAACCATATGAGGGCAAGAATGAGGATTATGCTTGCTTTCTGAATCCGACGACAAGGACGAACAGTTTGGCTAAATATGAGATGTATCGGGTATCCACCCGGTTTTTATTCCGTACAAATTGACAGGAAAATGGTATCAGTGGCCATCAGAGCTGGAAAATTCGGATGACATTCTGGTATAGGACACGATTGATCAAACACATTCAATTATCACTATCGGTCTGTAAATGACAGCAAGACCATATTTTTTCCGGGTGTTGAATTTCCGATAAATTGCGATGTTTTTTCATTACGAGGAAAGATTCATGTTTACGCGACATCCGGACAGGAATATCTGTTTTCCGGTGAGATGTTTTTCCATTTTCGAATATCGTTTAGGCAGGTTAAAATAAAGAAACGGTGAAATGACAGACTGGCAAATGAAACGAATCGCACTGGGCATTGAATATGACGGCACGAACTGGAGAGGATGGCAAACCCAGCCGGATGGTCAGACCGTTCAGGATCAGCTGGAAGAGGCGATTTTCCGGTTCACGCGGACCCGGATATCAAGCATGTGCGCGGGACGTACCGATGCAGGGGTTCATGCCACCGAACAGGTCGTGCATCTCGATACGGAGCTCGATCGCCTGCCGGTTTCATGGGTACGCGGGGTCAATGCCTATCTGCCGTCTTCGATTGCCGTTCGCTGGGCCTGTGAAGTACCGGGTGGGACGGACGGTTTTCATGCGCGGGCCAGTGCAAAAGCACGCCGTTACCGGTATCTGGTCTATAACAGTCCTGTCCGTTCTCCCTTATGGAAAAACCGGGCGGGATGGGTGTTCAGGCCTCTGGATATCGGCCTGATGCAGAAAGGGGCCGATCTGCTTTTGGGCGAACATGATTTCTCCGCTTTCC
Source organism: Pseudomonadota bacterium (assembly GCA_023449275.1). Taxonomy (GTDB): domain Bacteria; phylum Pseudomonadota; class Gammaproteobacteria; order Burkholderiales; family Burkholderiaceae_D; genus Oxalobacter. Next base: position 27,453 of record JAEXJM010000058.1, read on the forward strand.
GTGCGGCTGAATGCCAGTCGATCACCCCTGTCAAGACGGTCAAACGGATCGATATTGAAAAACAGGGAAATCTGATCGTTTTCACTTTCGAGGCGAATGCCTTCTTGCATCATATGGTTCGCAATATCGTCGGTTCGCTGATATATGTCGGCAAGGGGAACCACCCTCCTGAATGGATGGCGGAGTTGCTGCATGCGCGTGACAGGTCTCTGGCAGCGCCGACATTCATGCCAGATGGCCTGTATCTGTCGCGGGTGGTTTACGAGCCGAAATGGGGTCTGCCGCAACGCGAAGACGTTTTTCCTTAAAGTCGACAGAAATCGGACAGGTTAAAATCCGGTATGCGAAAGTAGTGGAATCATGAATCGAACCCGAATCAAAATTTGCGGACTGACGCGCAAGGAAGATATCAGGACGGCGGTTTCAGCCGGAGCGGATGCACTTGGTTTCGTTTTTTATCCCCGAAGCCCGCGTTATGTGTCAGCTCACAAGGTGGCTGAACTGGCGGCGGAGGTGCCTCCTTTCGTGTCGATGGTCGGGCTTTTCGTCAATGCCGATATCGATGATGTCCGTGCTGTTGTTGAAACGACACATCTTTCGCTGTTGCAGTTTCATGGCGACGAGACGCCCGAGTGGTGTGCAGAAGCGGCCGATACGATGGATAAGCCATTCATCCGGGTTTTTCGCGTCAAACCGGATACAACGGCCGATGATTTGCTACAATATGAACGGATTTATCGCAATGCCAGTCCGTATTTCAGGGGTTTGCTTTTAGATACCTGGACGGATACCTACGGCGGAGCGGGAAAGGTTTTCAATTGGTCTCTCGTATCAAAAGAAATAGGGCCTCGGGTCGTTTTGAGTGGTGGCTTGAGTGCGCAAAATGTCGCTGGTGCAGTTTCTCTACTGCGCCCGTTTGCAGTTGACGTCAGCAGTGGCGTAGAAACGGCGCGTGGCATCAAGGATGCCGGAAAAATCCAGGCTTTCGTCGCAGCTGTCCGCAAGGCGGACGAGTCGATTTAGGCAGGATTGGCGGCATATTCCGTTTTCAAATGACTGAAAACGCCATTGAAAAATCGAGAGAATTTCCATGAAAGACAAAGACTGTTGTTACAGTGCTTCCAATGCGCTGTTTGAAGCGTCCGAATATCCTTTTCCGGATGCAAAAGGCCATTTCGGCATTTACGGCGGCCGTTTCGTTTCCGAAACCCTGATTCATGCCCTTGACGAATTGAATGAGGCATATGCCCGTTACAAGAGCGATCCGGAATTTCTGGCTGAATACCGTCATGAGCTGAAACATTATGTCGGCCGTCCTTCCCCCGTTTATCACGCTACGCGCTGGTCCGATATGCTGGGCGGTGCACAGATCTTCCTGAAGCGTGAAGACCTGAACCATACCGGTGCACACAAGGTCAATAACGTGATCGGTCAGGCGCTTCTGGCAAGACGCATGGGCAAAAAACGCATCATTGCTGAAACCGGTGCCGGCCAGCATGGTGTGGCGACGGCGACGATCTGTGCCCGTTTCGGTCTTGAATGCCATGTTTACATGGGAAGCGAAGACGTGGAACGTCAGGCGCAGAACGTTTACCGCATGAAGCTTCTCGGAGCGGAAGTCATTCCGGTCGAATCCGGTTCCAAAACCCTGAAGGATGCCTTGAACGAGGCCATGCGTGACTGGGTTGCCAATGTCGAGACGACTTTTTACATTATCGGTACTGTTGCTGGCCCACATCCCTATCCGATGATGGTAAGGGATTTCCAGTCGGTTATCGGCGAGGAATGTCTTGTCCAGATGCCGGAACTGACCGGCCGCCAGCCTGATGTCGTCGTCGCCTGTGTCGGTGGCGGTTCCAATGCGATGGGCATTTTCTATCCATACATCGATCACAGGGACGTGAAACTGGTCGGTGCGGAAGCGGCCGGAGAGGGCATTGAAACAGGACGCCATGCCGCCTCATTGAGTGGCGGGACGGCAGGTGTTTTGCATGGTAACCGTACCTATCTTCTACAGGATGCGGACGGTCAGGTGATCGATACCCATTCCGTATCGGCCGGTCTGGACTATCCTGGTGTCGGCCCTGAACACGCATGGTTGAGAGACATCGGCCGTGCCGAATATGTGGGCATCACGGATGAGGAAGCGCTCGCCACTTTTCATGACTGTTGCCGGATCGAGGGAATCATTCCTGCACTGGAATCGAGCCATGCATTGGCTTATGCCGTCAAACTCGCGCCAACGCTGTCCAAAGACAAATTAATTCTGGTCAATCTGTCCGGCCGGGGTGACAAGGATATGCATACTGTCGCCCGGAGAGCCGGCATTCAATGGTGAGGCTGTTTCTTGTACAAGCCTTGAAAACCGTTAACCGAATTTGAAGAACAGGATTGATTATGTCTCGCATACAACACACATTGAACCGTCTGCAAAAACAGAACAGGAAAGGGCTCGTCCCATTCGTTACCGCCGGTTTCCCTGCACCGGAACTGACCGTATCCATCATGCACGCCCTGGTTGAAGGTGGTTCCGATATCATCGAACTGGGCGTGCCTTTTTCCGACCCGATGGCCGATGGGCCGGTTATACAGCACGCTTCCGAAGTCGCCCTTCAAAAGGGCATGAGTCTTGAAAAAGTATTGGATACCGTTGAGGAATTCAGGATAAAAGATGAAATCACGCCGGTTGTTTTGATGGGATATGCCAATCCGATCGAACGGATGGGCGTGGACGTTTTCATCAAAAAAGCCACGGAGAAAGGCGTCGATGGCGTTCTCGTCGTCGATTATCCACCTGAAGAAAGTGAAGAGTTTGCCTCGAAGCTGAAGGCAAATGACATGGATATGATTTTCCTGCTGGCGCCGACATCGACCGATGAACGGATCAGGGAAATCGGCCGGCTGGCGAGTGGTTATATTTATTATGTTTCTTTAAAAGGTGTCACCGGTTCAGGAAATTTGAACGTAAATGAGGTAACATCCCGGATTGAAAAAATCAAAAAACACGTTACCATTCCGGTCGGTGTCGGTTTCGGCATTCGTGATGCACAAACCGCAAAAGCGATCGGTACCTCTGCTGATGCGGTCGTTATCGGCAGCCGTATTATCCAGGAACTGGAAAACGTGAAACCGGATGAAACGGCCCTGGCCGTGAAATCTTTTTTGAAAGAGATACGCAAAGCACTGGACGAATGATTTTATACAGGTTATAAAAGCGTCCTGTGAATTGGCATTTGGCGAATTGTATTTTTTATAAAAGTAAAAAGGACAAAAAACAGGCCATCGTTTCAATACGATGGCCTGTTTGATCAGGAGATTTTATGAGTTGGCTTGACAAGTTGCTTCCTCCGCGAATTCAGCATCAGACGAATCCGCGCAGGGTTGTCCCTGAAGGCTTGTGGGTGAAATGCCCGTCCTGCGAGGCGGTGCTGTACCGGACAGATCTGGAGTCGAATTCCCATGTTTGTCCTCAATGCAGCCATCATATGCGCATTCGCGCCCGGGACAGGCTGGATGCCCTGCTTGATGCAGAAGGCCGTTATCAGGTTGCCGAGTCGGTCACACCATTCGACTCCCTGAAGTTCAAGGACAGCAAAAAATATCCTGATCGCCTGAAATCCGCTGTTGATGGCACCGGCGAAACGGATGCCCTGATTGTCGTCGGTGGAACGATCAAGTCCATTCCTGTCGTGGTTGCCTGTTTCGAATTCGAATTCATGGCCGGTTCCATGGGTTCTGTCGTTGGTGAACGGTTCGTTCGTGGCGTGAAGGAAGCGATCGAGCGGAAAGTGCCGTTCATCTGCATTACCGCCAGTGGTGGTGCGCGTATGCAGGAAGGCCTGCTTTCCCTGATGCAGATGGCGAAAACCAATACCATTCTGACCCGTCTGGCGAAAAAGGGATTGCCGTTCGTTTCTGTCCTGACCGATCCGACTACGGGTGGTGTTTCCGCTTCTTTCGCTTTCATGGGCGACATCGTTCTGGCTGAACCGAAAGCACTGGTCGGATTTGCCGGCCCACGTGTGATCGAGCAGACCGTGCGTGAAAAATTGCCGGAAGGGTTCCAGCGTTCGGAATTTCTGATGAAGAAAGGCGCGGTTGACCGGATTGTCGATCGTCGCGAATTGAGAGACGAGCTGTCCCATTTGCTGGCGATGATGCAAAATCGTCCCGTCGAGTCCATTTCGTAAGAAGCTTTTTAATGAAGGTGTCGCAACGCCCGTTCCAAAAGAATGGGGCGTTTGAGTTTTCAAGGGATTGATAAAATCGTTTTTTCGTCATGATGTCCAGTAAATCGGCCGTAAAGAATACGGGGCAAGACCTTACACTGTCCGAATGGGTCAGGATCGTGGAGGGGTTGCATCCCAAAAATATTGAAATGGGACTGGACCGCATTCGCATCGTGAAAGAACGGTTGGGAATCCATTTCGATTGTCCTGTCATCACGGTTGGCGGGACGAATGGAAAAGGCTCTACTTCTGCCATGCTTCAGACGATTTATCATGAGGCAGGCTACAAGACCGGACTGTATTCGTCTCCCCATATCCATCGTTTCAATGAACGCATGAAAATCGACGGCAGGATGGTTGACGACGATATGCTCGCGCATTATTTCGAAGTGATCGAGCAAGTCCGGGGCGATGTTCCGCTGACCTTTTTCGAATTCACGACGCTGGTTGCCCTGAAGCTCTTTGCCGACTCGAATCTGGACGTTCTCATTCTGGAAGTCGGACTTGGTGGCAGGCTTGACGCGGTTAACCTCATCGACGCCGATGTTTCGATCGTGACGAATGTCGCGATCGACCATGTCGAATATCTGGGCGATACCCGTGAAAAAATCGGATTTGAAAAGGCGGGCATTTATCGTCAGGGACGAACGGCTTTTTATGGTGAGATCGATCCACCGGAGTCTCTTGTAAAGCACGCTCGTGCCATCGGTGCCGATCTCAGGGTTTTCGGCAGGGACTATTCCTTCAGAAACGACGGCAGCCACTGGGATTATCTTGGTGAAAATTTGTCGTACAAGGGACTGGTTCATCCTTCCTTGCCGGGAAACACGCAAATCCATAATGCCACAACGGTTATAGCGGCTGTAGAAGCCTTGCAAAAGCGTGTGCCGGTCAATGTCGGAGCCATCGAGCGCGGGATGTCGAAAACCGTTTTGCCGGGGCGTTTCCAGATATTGCAGAACGACCCTTCAATCATTCTCGATGTCGCCCACAATCCTCATGCCGCCGTCGTTCTGGCTCAAAATCTGAGAAATATGGGACAGTTCCACGCCACGCATGCCATTTTCGGGGCGATGGCTGACAAGGATATCGATGGCGTCATCGATATCATGAAGGGATGCGTCGATCGCTGGTACGTGACAGACCTGCCTTTGCCGAGGGCGGCAAGTGCCGAAACACTGAAACGGAAACTGGTTTTGGCCGGTGTCATGCAGGGAAAAAACAACCAGTGCATTTCTGTGTTTCATAATGCGATAGATGCCATGACAAGTGCCAAGAACAATGCCCGGAAAAATGATAGAATAGTCGCATTCGGATCATTTTGGGTCGTTACAGGGGTCACGGAAGACGGTGACCTGAAACCAACCAACCAACGTTGACTGCATGAGCCGTTTTTCTCTTTTTCGCTGGGGCAAATCGAAAGCTGATTCAGAAGTGCCTTCCCGTAACGGTAGCGCTGACAGATTTGTCGCGGACGATGTCGATCGCAAAAAAACTTCCAACCAGAAAAGCGGTGCAAATGATCCTCAACTGCCTCAAAAGAAACGGGCTCGCCGCCGTCTTGTCGGTTCCATTACTCTGGTCGTCGCCGCGATTATCGTTTTGCCGATGATTTTCGAGTCCGAACCCAAACAGGTCTCTCCCAATCTGCTGATCGATATTCCTTCCAAAGACAAACCGGTTCAGGTAGCGGCCACTGAACGGACCTCGCCTGCCGCGACGACTGAAACGACTGTCACGCCACCTGCCAATCAGGCACAGGTACCAGTTGCCGATGTGGCGCAGACAGCACCGTCTGCGCCTGTAGAACCGGCCGCCCCGGTACCGGCTGCGGAGCAGATGGTCACGCCAGCAGAAAAAACGGCAGCGGCGACATCTGCCGATGTCCAGAAAAAACAGGCTGAAGCCCAATTGAAAGCTGAAAAAGCCAGACAGGAAAAACTGAAAGCCGAAAAAGCCAGGGCTGAAAAGGAAAAAGCCGAGAAAACCAAAGCGGAAAAAGCGAAGTCAGCTGCCAGTGCCGATCCGATCGGCCAGATGATTGCTGACAAAAACGCCAAAACGTCCGGCAAACAGGTCATTCAGGTCGCTGCGCTGACATCGCCACAAAAAGTCAGTGAATTGCAGGCAAAACTTTCCAGGGCGGGAATCCGTTCTCATACGCAAAAAGTGACGTCCAAAAACGGAGAAGAACGGATTCGTGTCCGTGTCGGGCCACTTCCCAAAGCTGACGCTGACAAGACCTGCGCCAAACTGAAAGGGATGGGGTTGTCCTGTACCCTGTTGCCGAACTGATGTGACGACGAGATCACACGTGTTGACTGCATTCGATTACGTATTGCTGTTTCTGCTGATCGGTTTCATGCTGATCAGCATGACGAAGGGTCTGGTTCGGGAAGTCATTTCACTGCTTAGCTGGGTGGTTGCATTTTATGTGGCGACCCATTATGGAGATATTCTCATTCCCTGGTTGCCCAATGCGATATCGGGGGATGTTGCAAGAATGATTGTGGCGTTTGTGGTGCTTTTTATCGGCACACGGATTGTCATGGCGATACTGGCAAAACTGGTCAATGTCGTATTGCATGCAGCGGGTTTGACGCTTCTGGATCGTTTTCTGGGTGCGCTGTTCGGGCTGGCCAAAGGAGCTCTGGTGGCACTGGCGCTGGTTCTGGTTTGCGGGATGACGAAAATACCGCAACAACCGTTCTGGAGAAATGCCATGTTCAGCCCGATGGCAGTTGAGGCCGCAAAGATGACCATGCCGTATTTGCCGGATTATTTCGTGGAATACATACATTTCTGATTCAGGGTATCCTATCGGTTTCGATGTATTCCTTATATTTTGTTTTCTTAATTTTTGATTGAGGAGTCCACCATGTGTGGCATCGTTGGTATTGTTTCCCAGACACCTGTCAACCAGCTGATTTACGATGCTTTGCAGTTATTGCAGCATCGGGGCCAGGACGCTGCCGGTATCGCGACCGGCAATGGCGGCAAGTTCGCCATGTTCAAGGCGAACGGTCTGGTCAGGGACGTTTTCCGTACCCGCAACATGCGTGCGTTGCCGGGAACATGCGGCATCGGCCACGTCCGGTATCCAACTGCCGGTTCGGCCAAAAACGAAGAAGAAGCGCAGCCGTTTTACGTGAATGCACCTTTTGGCATCACTTTTGCCCATAACGGCAATCTGACCAATTGCGAACAGTTGAAAGGCGAAATGTTCAGGAACGATCGTCGCCACATCAACACGAATTCGGATTCTGAAGTTTTGCTGAACGTGCTGGCTCACGAAATTCAGGAATCGACCAGTGGTTATTCGCTGGATCCCGCCGCCCTTTTCAAGGCGGTTTCCATTGTACACAAACGTGTTCGTGGAGCTTATGCGGCAGTCGCCCATATTGCGGGTGCCGGTATCCTGGCTTTCCGCGATCCTTATGGTATCCGCCCATTGTGCCTTGGGTGTGCCGAAACCGACAATGGAACGGAATACATGGTTGCCAGTGAATCTGTCGCTCTGGAAGGTCTGGGTTTCCGTTTCCTGCGCGACGTGATGCCGGGAGAAGCGATTTTCATCGATGCCGAAGGCAATCTGTACAATCAGCAGTGTGCAGAAAATCCGAGTTTGAATCCATGTATTTTCGAGTACGTTTATCTGGCCCGTCCGGATTCGCTGATTGACGGTGCTTCGGTTTATGCCACCCGCCTGAAAATGGGCGAGCATCTGGCCGACAAGATCAAACACCAGATTCCGACCGGTGATATCGACGTTGTCATGCCGATTCCGGATTCTTCCCGTCCTGCCGCCATTCAGCTGGCGTTGAAGCTGGGTATTGAATATCGTGAAGGCCTGATCAAGAACCGGTATATCGGTCGTACCTTTATCATGCCGGGACAGGCTGTCCGCAAGCGTTCCGTTCGCCAGAAACTGAATACCATCGGTTCGGAATTCAAGGGCAAGAACGTTTTGCTGGTCGATGATTCCATCGTTCGTGGCACGACCTGCAAGGAAATCGTCCAGATGGTGCGCGAGGCTGGCGCCAATAAGGTGGTTTTTGCATCTGCCGCACCTCCGGTAATTTATCCCAATGTCTATGGTATCGACATGCCGACCCGTGACGAATTGATCGCTTACGGTCGTACTGACGAAGAAGTCCGTCGTGAAATGACCGCCGATGCTCTGGTCTATCAGGATTTGTCTGCATTGAAACAGTCGATAACCGATGTCAATCCGGTATTGAAGAGTTTCGAAGCTTCCTGTTTCGATGGATTGTACATTACCGGTGACGTTTCTGCCGATTACCTGAACCGTCTGGAATACGAACGTAAACATCTGGCTCCCATACCTGAAGATCCGGTAAAAAACCAGTTGAATCTGTCGTTGGCAACTGCTGAATAAGTCGCTTTTCGGTGAAAGGTCTGATGTCGCACAGGCGGCCTCAGACCTTTTTGTTAAAAATAAAGGCACCGGTTTGGCTGGCTTTTCTGTTGTTGATCGTCTGGAGAACTTTTTTGTTCCATTGATTCATAACCATCATGAATAAAGCTTTTACGAAAGAAACGGATAACGACGGCGAGCTGGAACCCAATGCTCCAGTGCTTCCGGCAGGATTCAAGAATTACATTACCCCTGCAGGCCTGAAGAGCCTGAAAGACGAACTCTTGAATCTGATCGACAAGGAGCGCCCGCAGGTCGTCCAGATCGTCTCATGGGCAGCATCCAATGGTGACCGCTCCGAAAACGGAGACTACATTTACGGTAAACGCAGATTGCGGGAGATTGACCGGCGTATCCGTTTTCTGATCAAACGGATCGAGGCGGCGGAAGAATTCGATCCGAGCATCCATTACGGAAACGACCAGATTTTTTTCGGTGCGACAGTGACATACGAACGTGAGGACGGTGAAGAAAATACGGTCACCATTGTCGGAATCGATGAATTCGATCCATTGCAGGGAAAAATCAGCTGGATTTCCCCGATGGCAAAAACCCTGATCAAGGCTCGCGAAGGCGATACGGTGACCCTGCACACACCGGGAGGTGTCGAGGAACTGGTCATACTTGAAGTGAACTATCCGAAACCGGAATAAGGTGTCGTTCTTTTCTCCATCAATCCGGTTTTGCCGGAGGGGCTTGTGGCAAAATTTTTGTATTCGGGTGGTTCCGTCCGTATACTGACGGAAATTTCATTCTTATTTCAAACCGGATATGACGGTCGTCCCTAAAAACATATTTTCATACGTTTCCCGCAAAGTCAGGCGGGGTGGTGCCGCCCCTTTTCTGCCGATGTCGAGAAAGGAAATGGATGCTCTTGGCTGGGACGCATGCGACATCATTCTGGTTTCGGGCGATGCCTATATCGATCATCCGAGTTTCGGTGTGGCGCTGATCGGGCGGGTGCTGGAAGCACAGGGTTTCCGGGTTGGAATCATTGCGCAGCCGGACTGGAAATCTGCGCAGTCCTTCCGCATTCTCGGCAAACCGAGGCTCTATTTCGGAGTGACATCCGGCAATATGGATTCAATGGTCAACCGTTATACCGCGGACCGGAAAATCCGTTCTGACGATGCCTATACACCTGGTGGTCGGGCAGGAAAACGGCCTGACCGGGCGCTGATAGTTTATGCACAGAGAGCGAAGGAAGCCTATCCTGGCATTCCTGTCGTGATCGGTTCGATCGAGGCCAGCCTGCGCCGTGTCGCCCATTACGACTATTGGTCAGATACGGTAAGGCGTTCTGTCCTGCCGGATTCCAAGGCCGATATTCTGGTTTATGGCAATGCGGAACGTGCGATTATCGAACTTTCCCACCGGCTGGCGGCAGGTGAAAAAATCGATGCTATCCGTGATTTGCGTGGTACGGCGTTCATGGTACCCCATGGATGGATGCCGGACAAAAACTGGACGGAAGTGGACTCATCCAGTATCGACAAGCCGGGACCAGTCAAAAAACATGCCAATCCCTATTATCCTGAACAGGAAGTGTGTGGTGCAAGGGCGCAGCAGGATAAAGAAAGGCAGGTGTCGGGTGAGGCCACGATCAGGGAAAGCAAAATCAGCCTGCGCCTGAAAGCGAACAGCCAGTCCGTCGTGCGTTTGCCGTCGTTTGAGCAGGTGAAGGATGATCCGGTTCTTTATGCCCATGCGTCACGCGTCATGCATCTGGAATCCAATCCGGGCAATGCACGTGCACTTGTTCAGGCTCATGGTGAACGGGATGTCTGGTTGAATCCGCCACCGATCCCGCTGATGATGGAAGAAATGGATGGCGTATTCGGCCTGCCTTATGCACGTGCCCCTCATCCGGCTTACAAGGAACGCATTCCGGCATGGGAAATGATCCGTTTTTCCGTCAATATCATGCGTGGCTGTTTCGGCGGCTGTTCGTTTTGTTCGATTACCGAGCATGAAGGGCGCATCATACAGAGCCGTTCAGAACCGTCAGTGCTACGTGAAATCGAGGAAATCCGCGATAACGTCGAAGGATTTACCGGCGTGATCTCCGATTTGGGTGGCCCATCCGCCAATATGTATCGACTTGGCTGCAAAAACGAAAAAGCCCAACAGGTATGCCGCAGACTTTCCTGTGTCTATCCCGAGATCTGCAAGAATCTGGAAACCGACCATGGCAAGCTGATTTCACTATACCGGAAAGCCCGGGCCTTGCCGGGAATCAAGAAAATCCTGATCGGTTCAGGGGTGCGTTACGATCTGGCGGTTCGTTCACCGGAATACATCCGTGAACTGGTGACTCATCATGTCGGCGGCCTGTTGAAAATCGCGCCTGAGCATACCGAACCCAATGTGCTTTCCAAGATGATGAAACCCGGGATCGGCACATATGATGAATTCAAAAAGCTGTTCGACAGGTATTCGAAAGAGGCGGGCAAGGAACAGTACCTTGTGCCTTACTTCATCGCCGCTCATCCGGGGGCGACGGATGATGATATGCTGAATCTGGCGCTCTGGTTGAAACGCAACCGTTTTCGTCCGGATCAGGTTCAGACTTTCATGCCGACGCCGATGGCGATTGCCTCGACCATGTATCATTCCGAGCGCAATCCGCTGGAGCCGGTCACCCGATCATCCCCGAAAGTCGAGACGGCGAAGAAGGGGAGGGTTCGTCGGCTGCACAAGGCCTTTTTGCGTTATCACGATCCGGAAAACTGGCAGTTGTTGCGCGAATGGCTGCGGCAGCATGGGCGAAGTGACCTTATCGGAAACGGGCCAAACCATCTTGTCCCTGCATGGAAGTCTGCGCCGGTATCGGTCAAAAACCGTATTGCTTCGCCGTCCAGATCCGCTAAATCCGGTGGTTCCTCAAAAGCCGGGGGGCAGTTGCCATCAAAGAACAGGCAGACAAACAACCATTCCCGTCCACAACAGGGCAATGCCGGAAAAGGACAGTTTTCAGGCAATCGTCAACGAAAAGGAGTGCCGACCCGCTCAGGCGGATAAACGGGAAAAACAGGATTGCGACGATGCATGAAAGAAAAAATATTTCGCTGGTTTTCCTGTCCCTTCTGTGTTTTACATTAGCCGATGTAAGGGATGGCCTTGGCCCGTTTCTGGGTGTTTTTCTGCAGGAAAACAACTGGTGCCGGATCGGATAGGTTACGTGATGACGGCTGGTGGTCTGTCCGGAAGGCTTTTTACGATCCCACTGTGCGCTCTTGCCGACAGTACCGGAAGAAAAAGACTGATGTTGGCTATGGCAACGATTCTGATCGTGTTATCTGTCCTGGCCATTTTTTACTGTCATTCCTTTTTGTCGTCATCGGGGCGCAAATCACTCAGGGAGTGATGGCTGCAGCCATTCTTCTCCTGTTGGCCAGCATGATATTGGGGCTGGTCGGTCGAAAAGGACTGGGCCACCAGCTTGGCAGAAATGAGGCATGGAATCATTTCGGCAATTTTTCAACAGCGGCTTTAAGTGGCGCAATCGGTTATTTTTACGGAATACCGGGAGTCTTTGCCGTTATGCTGGCTATGGGACTTTTTTCTGTCGTTTTCATCAGGATAATTGATCCGGGACTGATTGATTATGATACAGCACGTGGTCTGGAAAAGGACAGTGACACAGAACCGGCCTCGATCAGTGCATTGTTTTCCAACAGGCCGGTTTTGATCGTCGGATTGACCATGTTTCTCTTTCATCTTGGAAATGCGGCATTGTTGCCTTTGCTTGGGCAGTCCGCTGTTGCGGCATTTGGAGTCAATCCTGCCGTTTATACGGCAGCTACCGTTGTCATCGCTCAGGTAACGATGGTTCCGATGGCATTGTGGGTGGCGACACCCGGTATTGTCGCAAAGATCCTGCGCGGCTCCGGCCATATCAATATGGGACTGGGTCTTGTCATGACCTTGCAAGGTATTGGTGCCGCGTCAAGTACCAGTCTTGCGGGTATATTCGCTCATTATGCCGGTTACGATGCGGCTTTTATGGTATTGACGGTTTGTGCCTGTTGCGCCGTCGTGCTTTTTCTTTCAGCCAGAAAGTGGATGATGCCTTTCAGACGAATACTGGCAGAGTGATCCGACTTTATCGCAACGGTCTTTCTGATATAAACGATGTCAGGTGAACGTCTGAAGCGAGTTTTTGCCAAAATTTAGTAAAATGAGCCGTTAATCGTAAAATTCTGGTTTATAGTGTCTTGTTTTCCATCCGTTTTATCCGTCATTTTTCCGCACGCTAATGAAGAACATCCGTAATTTTTCCATTATTGCTCATATTGACCACGGCAAATCCACGCTGGCCGACCGTATTATCCAGCTTTGTGGCGGATTGTCTGATCGGGAAATGGAAGCTCAGGTGCTCGACTCCATGGATCTCGAAAGAGAGAGGGGCATTACGATCAAGGCACAGACGGCCGCTCTCAATTACAAGGCGAAAGACGGTCAGGTGTATAACCTGAACCTGATCGATACGCCGGGTCACGTCGACTTCAGCTACGAAGTCAGCCGTTCGCTGTCCGCATGTGAGGGTGCCTTGCTGGTTGTGGACGCTACGCAGGGGGTGGAGGCACAGACAGTCGCGAACTGTTACACGGCGCTTGATCTGAATGTGGAAGTCGTTCCCGTATTGAACAAGATCGATTTACCGTCAGCCGATCCGGACAATGCGAAGGCTGAAATCGAGGACGTTATCGGCATCGATTCGTCGGATGCCGTTCTGGCTTCCGCCAAAACGGGATTGGGCGTCGAGGATATTCTGGAGACGATCATTGCCAGGATTCCACCTCCGGAAGGCGATCCCGCCGCGCCGTTGCAGGCGTTGATTATCGATTCATGGTTCGACAATTATGTCGGTGTCGTCATGCTGGTGCGCATCAAAAACGGAACCCTGAGGCAGAAAGACAAGATTCGCCTGATGGCGACCGGTTCGGAATATCTGGCTGAAAACATCGGCGTGTTTTCACCCCGTTCGGTTTCAAAAGAATTCCTGTCAGCAGGACAGGTCGGTTTCATTATTGCGGGAATCAAGGAATTGAAAGCCGCCAAGGTCGGCGATACGGTGACACTGGCTTCACGCCCCGCTGCCGAACCGCTGCCAGGTTTCAAGGAAGTGCAGCCGCAGGTGTTTGCCGGTCTCTTTCCGGTTGAGGCCAACCAGTATGATGCCTTGCGCGATTCGCTGGAAAAACTGAAACTGAACGATGCCTCATTGCAGTACGAACCGGAAGTGTCCCAGGCTTTGGGCTTCGGTTTCCGTTGCGGTTTCCTTGGTCTTTTGCATATGGAAATCGTGCAGGAACGGCTGGAACGTGAATTCGGAATGGATCTGATCACGACCGCTCCAACGGTCGTGTATGAAGTGATCCTGAAAAACGGCGAAACGCTGATGGTGGACAATCCTTCCAAGATGCCCGATCCGGCGAGAATCGAGGAAGTCCGCGAACCGATCGTGACGGTGAACCTGTATATGCCACAGGAATATGTCGGCCCCATCATGACTCTGTGCAATCAGAAGCGTGGCATACAGATGGATATGCATTATCACGGCAAGCAGGTTCGTCTGGTTTATGAATTGCCCATGGCGGAAATCGTACTCGATTTCTTCGACAAGATGAAATCCATTTCACGCGGTTATGCCTCGATGGAGTATGAATTCAAGGAATACCGGTCGTCTGACGTCGTGAAAGTCGATATGCTGATCAATGGGGACAAGGTCGATGCGCTGGCGATCATCGTTCATCGTGCCAACAGCCAGTATCGCGGTCGTGCCGTGGCGGCGAAAATGCGTGAGCTGATCCCTCGCCAGATGTTCGACGTCGCCATTCAGGCAGCGATCGGATCAACGATCATTTCCCGTGAAAACGTGAAGGCCTTGCGCAAGAACGTGCTGGCAAAATGCTATGGTGGCGATATCACCCGCAAACGCAAATTGCTCGAGAAACAAAAAGCGGGTAAAAAACGGATGAAGCAGGTCGGTTCGGTGGAAGTTCCGCAGGAAGCTTTCCTCGCAATCTTACAAGTGGATGAAAAATGAACGTGCAGTCTTTGCTGGGGAACTTCGCCCTGATCCTCTTTATTTTGATGGTGATCTCGGGAATCATCTGGTTTTATGACAAACTGGTGCTGCTCAAGAAAAGAAAGGCGGCTGCCGACATTGCACTGGCAGCTTACGATGAACGTAACGCGCGGCTGAAAGCCGAAGGCATCAAGGTCGATGATTCCGGCAGGGAAATCCTGAAAGAAAAGCTGATGAAGAGGCCGACGTGGGTCGAGTATTCCGGCAGCTTTTTTCCGGTGATTGCCGCGGTATTCATCATTCGGTCTTTCCTTTGGGAACCGTTCAGGATTCCTTCCAGCTCGATGGTGCCGACGCTGGAAATCGGCGACATGATCCTGGTCAGCAAGTACAGTTACGGTATCCGGCTGCCGGTGATCAACAAAAAAGTGATCGGCCTGGGTGACCCTGAAAAAGGGGATGTTGTCGTGTTCAAGTTTCCGAAAGACACTTCGCTGGACTATATCAAGCGAGTGGTCGGTGTCGGTGGTGACAGGATCGAATACAAAAACAAGAAACTGACGGTCAATGGCGTTCCTGCGAAGTATCAGCCCCTTTCCGATTATCTTGATACGGAAAGCCTGACGTATTCCAGACATTTTGAGGAAGATTTGTCCGGTGTCGGAGTCAAACACCGTATCCTGAATGACGACAGGGCACCGACATATGTCCCTCATCCCGACCGTTTCAAGAATCGCCAGATGTGCACGTATAACGTCGAAGGCTTTTCCTGCATCGTACCGGAAGGGTATTATTTCATGATGGGCGACAACCGGGATAACAGTCTGGATAGTCGCTACTGGGGATTCGTGCCGGATGAATACATCGTTGGCAAAGCGTTTCTGGTATGGATGAACCTGAATGACATAACCCGCATCGGAGGCATCCATTGATCCTGAAGTGGACAGAACTTGATTTTTGATTGAACAGGGAGACTTTGAAACTGCGATGATGAATATGAACGTGTTGCAGGAAAGGATCGGATATTCTTTCCGACAAATCGACTTGCTCGAGACTGCAATGACCCATCGCAGCTTCAGCAGCCATCACAATGAACGGCTGGAATTTCTGGGTGATTCATTATTGAATTGCGTGACGGCCATCAACCTGTACGAACGGTATGCCGGTCTGAATGAAGGTGACCTGTCGAGGTTGCGGTCTTCTCTGGTCAGGCAACAGGCGCTGTACGAGATCGCACAGAAACTGGATATATCCGGTTTCTTGCGCCTGGGTGAAGGGGAATTGAAAGCCGGTGGTTTCAAGCGTCCGTCCATTCTTGCGGATGCAATGGAAGCGCTGTTTGGAGCCATTTTCCTGGATGCCGGTTTCGAGGCGGTCAGAAGAGTCATTACGCAACTGTTTGCCGACATGATGAAAGGGCTGGACCCGGAAACGTTCGGGAAAGATGCGAAAACGCAATTACAGGAATTTTTGCAGGGTCACAAGATGGCCTTGCCGGAATACCGGGTAGTCGCCACACATGGTGCGGCACACAATCAGGAATTCGATGTGGAATGCACCATTGTTAAATTCGGTATTCATGTTTTCGGAACCGGCTCGAGCCGCCGGGCAGCGGAACAGGAAGCGGCCAGGAAAGCACTGGTATCCGTGGACGAAGCCATGAAAAGCAGAAAACCGGCATCATCCGGAAAAAAAAGCCGTAAAGAAACACAGATGAAGTTGATCGGTATCGCTACACCCCAAAGAGAGCTGCCCGAAAACGAGGCGGTGCCACCTTCAAAAAACAAGTGAGGCTGACATCATGACAGATCAGGAAAACAGTCATTTCCGTTGTGGTTATATCGCGATTGTCGGACGTCCGAACGTCGGCAAGTCCACCCTGATGAATGAATTGATCGGAGCCAAGGTCAGTATCACATCGCGCAAGGCACAGACGACCCGCCACCGGATCATGGGAATCCAGACCGATGAAGATGCACAGTTCATCTATATCGACACCCCCGGATTCCAGACGCGTTACAACAATGCGCTGAACAAGAACCTGAACAAGACAGTCGCGAATACCCTGACTTCTGCCGATGTCATTCTGTTTGTTGTCGATGCCGGTGTCTTCGGGCAGGCAGATCAGCAGGTTCTCGATTTGATTCCGAAAAACGTCCCGACAATTCTGGTCATCAACAAGACTGACAAGGTCCGGGAGAAAAAGGACCTGATTCCTTTTGCGGAAAAAGTGTCGGCCCTGCGTGATTTTGCCGCTATCGTACCGGTTTCGGCACGGCAGCGTTTCCAGTTGAACCGTCTGGAAGACGAGATACGGAACTTCTTGCCGGAAAATCCGCCGATGTTCGATCCGGAGGACGTGACCGACAGGAGCGAGCGCTTCATGGCGGAAGAAATCATCCGTGAAAAAATCTTCCGTTATACCGGGGATGAATTGCCATACACCAGTACCGTCGTGATCGAGCAATTCGAGCGTAAGGAAAAAATCTGCCGCGTGTTTGCTGCCGTTCTGGTCGAGCGTGATGCGCACAAAGCCATGATCATCGGCCATAAAGGCGAGAAACTGAAAGAGATTTCGACTGAAGCACGTCTGGACATGGAGAAAATGTTCGGTGTTCCGGTTTATCTGGAAATCTGGGTCAAGGTTAAATCCGGCTGGGCCGATAACGAGGCGGGCCTTCGGGCTTACGGTTACGACTGATGTCGGCAGATCGGCCAAAGCGAGCGTAAATGTCTGTGAGTCTGGACAGGGAGAACATGTCGGTAGCTACCGAAGCGGAAAAACCGGTAAAAACCGGTTCCGTGAGAGTGCCTGAACGTCCGTCATCCGGCAAAGGCGACTCCGGGTACCGGATCGCGGAACAGCCCGGGTTCGTTCTGCACAGCTATGTTTACAAGGAAAGCAGTCTCGTCATCGACGTCTTCACCCGGGATTACGGTCGTGTCGCACTGGTGGCCAAGGGAGCCAAAAGGCCCACCTCAAAATTGCGGGGAGTTCTTCAGACTTTTCAGCCCCTTTCCATCGGATGGACGGGAAAATCGGAATTGCGAACCCTGACGACAGCCGAATGGATCGGTGGAATGATCCCGCTGGAAAATTCGGCCCTGCTTTACGGGTTTTACCTGAACGAGCTGTTGCTGAAATTGCTGGCACGGGAAGACCCGCATCACATTCTTTTCGATCATTACGTCCGGGCACTGACCCGTCTGGCGACATCCGAATCCGCACAGACAGTACTCCGTATTTTCGAATTGGCCCTCCTGAAAGAAACGGGTGTGGCCGCTGACCTGTCGATCGATACGACGACACGTCAAAAAGTCGTTCCCGGGGAAATCTATGTCGTCGATCCTGAAAGCGGGCCAAGGCCTGCACGGATGGGCGATGAAGCGCCGAGAATGGCGGGAAAAACACTTCTGGATATGGTCAGCGAAGATTATTCCGACCAGCAGACACAGCTGCAAAGCAAGCTGTTGATGCGTTATCTGCTTTCGTATCACCTGAATGGTGTACCTCTCCAGACACGAAAAATATTATTAGACCTGCGCCAGTTGTAACATCAGGGTAAACTAAACCTGTTATCGATCCTTTTTTCTGAGAGCTATGAGTTTTCTGGAACCAATTGGCCCGGTCATCGAACTGGGCGTGAATATCGACCACATCGCCACCCTTCGCAATGCGAGGGGGACGATATATCCCGATCCTGCGAAAGCGGCTGTCATGGCCGAACAGGCCGGGGCGGATGCGATCACCCTGCATTTGCGTGAAGACCGACGCCATATCCGGGATGCTGATGTCCGGAAAATCCGTCCCTTGCTGATGACCCGCATGAATCTGGAATCGGCCATTACGCCGGAGATGGTTGATTTTGCCTGTGACATCAGGCCGCAAGACGTTTGCCTTGTTCCCGAACGCCGGGAAGAGCTGACGACAGAAGGCGGTCTGGATGTCGTACGTTCTTTCGATATCGTTGCCTCGGCTGTCGAGCGCCTGACTGATGCGGGCATACGCGTCAGCCTGTTTATCGATCCGGAAGAAGAACAGATCATTGCGGCTCATGAAGCCGGTGCACCAGTCATTGAATTGCATACGGGACGTTATGCGAACGCCTTCGATGAGTCATCCGTACGTCATGAACTCGAACGGGTCGTGGCTGGCGTCGAAGAAGGGATCAGAAACGGATTGAAGGTCAATGCCGGGCACGGCTTGCATTATGGAAATGTCACTCCGATTGCCGCGATTGACGGCATTGCCGAATTGAATATCGGTCATGCGATCGTCGCACAGGCGGTATTCGATGGCTGGGAAAAAGCGGTTCGGGACATGAAAGCGCTTATGATCATGGCACGCGCGCCGAAAGTGAATTGAACGGAAAGAATATGATTTACGGTATCGGAACCGATATGATACTGATCTCGCGTCTTAAGGCGGCACTGGAAAGACACGGAGATCGTTTTGCGGAAAAAATATTGGGGCCTGACGAGATGAAACGATATCATCATCGCAAGGCTAAAGTGGAGTTGAGAGGACTGCGTTATCTGGGTACCCGTTTTGCAGCCAAGGAAGCGTTTTCAAAAGCGCTTGGACTCGGAATGAGAATGCCGATGACATGGCGTTCCATGCAGCTTTTGAATGCTCCGGGCGGCAAACCTGAAGCCGTATGCAGTGGCAGGCTCAAAGTGCATATGGAAAAGCTGGGACTGAAAGCGCAGGTGTCGGTAACGGACGAAGCGGAATATGCTCTGGCTTTCGTCGTTATCGAACAGACGGAAATGACAGAAACGATAACAGACTGACGGGTGACATATGAAAAAAACAGGCTCCTTATTAAGCGGGAAAAGAAACAGTTATGGCCCTGTCATGCTGGATGTGATCGGTTTGCGTTTGCTGGAAGAGGATATCCGGCGAATCCGTCATCCTCTGACCGGTGGAGTCATTCTCTTTGCACGCAATTACCAGAACCGTGAACAGTTGACGGCCCTGACCGGTGCCATACGGAAGGAAAGGGCTGATATCCTGATCGCTGTCGACCATGAAGGTGGTCGTGTACAGCGTTTCCGTTTCGATGGTTTCACCCGGTTGCCGCCGATGCGTTCATTGGGAAAAATGTGGGAAGAAGATCCGGTGGCCGCCAGCCGCGCGGCAACAGCGGTCGGTTATGTTCTGGCATCGGAATTGCGTGCCTGCGGCATCGATTTCTCGTTCACTCCGGTACTGGATCTCGACTATGGCGTTTCAGAAGTGATTGGAAACCGTTCTTTCAGCCGCGATCCCGATATCGTCACGTTTCTGGCCAAAAGCCTGAACCAGGGCCTGATGCTGGCAGGTATGGCCAATTGTGGCAAACATTTTCCCGGACACGGTTATGCAACGGGCGATTCCCATACGGAGATTCCCGTGGACGACCGTTCGCTGGAAGCGATTCTGCTGGAAGACGCTGCACCATACAGAAACCTTGGTATGAGTCTGGCAAGTGTCATGCCAGCCCATGTCATTTATCCGAAAGTGGATTCTCTTCCGGCCGGATTTTCGAAAAAATGGCTGTCGATCCTGAAAAACGATCTTGGCTTCGACGGTGTCATTTTCAGTGACGATCTCTCCATGGAAGGTGCCAGTGTCGCCGGTGATGTCGTTGAAAGGGCGAATGCGGCACTGAGTGCCGGCTGTGATATGGTTCTGGTCTGCAATGCACCGGCAAAAGCAGATGAGCTGCTGGCCGGATTGCCTGCACGGACTGAAGAACAAATGCGTGAATGTACGGCAAAAATCGGCAGCATGATGCCTAAAATACCCGCGTTGGACTGGGAGACATTGCAACAGGAAAAACGCTATCAGCGCGCACGTGCGATCGTTGAACAGATTCCGCAGGAATAAAGAAAGGTATGTCAGAAATAGAAAAAGCTGTTTCTGCTGGAGAAAACGGACAAGAATCGCAGGAGAATTCTGCCGCAAAACGGGAGGAATTGCTCAAGATGGTCAGGCAATTGCCTCATTTGCCCGGTGTTTACCGTTATTTCGACAAGAATGACAAGCTTCTTTATGTAGGGAAGGCACGCGACCTGATCAGGCGCGTCAGCACTTATTTCCAGAAAGCATCGTCATCACCGCGGATCGCCATGATGGTCGAACGGATTGCCCGTATGGAAACGACAGTGACCCGAAGTGAGGTGGAAGCACTGATCCTTGAAAGCAACCTGATCAAGACGCTTCATCCCCATTACAATATTATTTTCCGGGATGACAAGTCCTATCCCTATCTGAAGATTACCGGGCAGAAATTCCCGCGCATGGTGTATTACCGGGGGAATGTCGACCGTCACAACCAGTTTTTCGGGCCATATCCGAATTCATGGGCCGTCAGGGAAACCATCCAGATACTTCAGCGGGTTTTCCGCTTGCGTACCTGCGAAGACAGCGTTTTCAAAAACCGGACACGTCCCTGTCTCCTGTACCAGATCAACCGCTGCAGTGGTCCTTGCGTCAATCTGATCAGTGAAGAGGATTACCAAAAAGATACGGAAAATGCCATTCGTTTCCTGCGTGGTGAACAGACGGTCATGCTCGGGGAATTGCAGGCCAAAATGGAGAAGCATGCCGAACGGCTCGAATTCGAGGAAGCCGCCTTCGTGCGAAACCAGATTGCTTCCCTGTCGCAAGTCCTCCAGCAGCAGAGTATGGAGTCGGATAACAATGCAGACGTCGATATCATTGCCGTTGTCGTGAAGGAAGGACGGGCGTGCGTCAATCTGGCGATGGTTCGTGGTGGTCGTCATCTGGGGGACAGGGCTGTTTTCCCCGGCAATCTGGGCAATGGAATCGATGAGGAGGAAAATCCCGAAACGCAGGTATTGAAGGCGTTTCTGGCACAGCATTATATCGACGGACAGATACCGGGGACGATTGTCGTCAATATGGATTTCGACGAACCGGCGCTGATGCTTGCCTTGTCGGAACAGTGCGGGCACCGGATTCATATTATCACACAGCCGCAGGGACAGAGACGGCTCTGGCTTGAGATGGCACAGAAGAATGCCGAGATCGCACTGGCGCGGGTACTCTCGCAATCCGACACGCAGCTTTCGAGAGTCAAGTCGTTGATCGAATTGATGAATCTGGATATTGAAGACCCGAACGACCTGCGCATGGAAGCCTTCGATATCAGCCATACGCAGGGAGAAACCGTTCAGGCCTCGTGTGTCGTTTTTCATCATTGCGCAATGCAACATGGCGAATATCGGCGGTACAATATCGCCGGAATTACACCGGGCGATGATTATGCTGCGATGAAACAGGTTTTGACGCGCCGGTATGAAAAACTGGTCGGACATGAAGATCTGATGCCGGATATCGTTCTGGTGGATGGAGGGAAAGGTCAGGTGTCGATGGCGACACAGGTATTTGCCGAACTGGGACATGATTTGTCTCTGATTGTCGGGGTTGCCAAGGGAGAAGGGCGCAAGGTCGGTCTGGAAACGCTGGTTTACGCTGATGGCAGGTTGCCTCAGGAGCTGGGAAAGGATTCGAAAGTCCTGATGCTGATCGCCCAAATCAGAGATGAAGCGCATCGCTTTGCCATTACCGGCATGCGAGCGAAAAGAGACAAGAAAAGACAGACCTCCCGTCTGGAAGAAATTGAAGGGGTCGGTGCAAAAAGGAGACAGAAATTGCTGGCCCGTTTCGGGAGTGTCCGTCAGATTGCGGATGCATCAGTTGATGATCTGGCGACAGTGGAAGGCATTTCCCGTCGTCTGGCGCAGCAAATTTACGACCAGTTGCACTAGAATAACGCCTTGTATTTTTATTTGGAAAAATAAAAAATGCGGTCAGCAAGTGAAAGTTACAAAAATCAGTCTATGCCGTTTAATTTACCTATATTCCTGACCTGGCTAAGGGTAGCGCTTGTGCCACTGCTGGTCGGTATTTTTTATCTGCCGCAGAGCGTGATGTCTATGTATGCCCAGAGTCTGACGGCAGGCATTATTTTCATTGTCGCTGCCGTGACGGACTGGATTGATGGCTATCTGGCCCGCAAATGGAACCAGACTTCTGCATTTGGTGCGTTTCTTGATCCGGTAGCCGACAAGCTGATTGTGGCCGGTTCCCTGATCGTACTTGTCCAGCTGGGGCGGGTAAGTGCCATTCTGGCATTCATCATCATCGGGCGTGAGATCGCCATCTCGGCCTTGCGTGAATGGATGGCAAAAATCGGTGAATCCAATTCGGTTGCCGTCAGTTCGCTTGGAAAAGTCAAAACCATCGCGCAAATGATCGCCATTCCGATGCTTTTGTATTATGATCAGCTTTTCTATGTCATCGATACGCGTTTTGTCGGCACATACCTGCTGGTCATTGCAGCGTTTTTGACAGTAGTATCCATGCTGTATTATTTGCGCAAAGCATTACCTTTGATAAAGTAAATTGTCGCGCAAGTATTGACAATACAGAGGAAAATGCTAAAATACTCATCTTTCAAAGCGGGAGTAGCTCAGTTGGTAGAGCGCAACCTTGCCAAGGTTGAGGTCGAGAGTTCGAGACTCTTCTCCCGCTCCAGATTCTTCATGGCATTCTGAAGAAATGGAACCGGTAGTATCTGGTGGAAGCAGTCAGTTCATCAGGAAGTTGCAGTAATGAATACGATGCGGGAGTAGCTCAGTTGGTAGAGCGCAACCTTGCCAAGGTTGAGGTCGAGAGTTCGAGACTCTTCTCCCGCTCCATCTTTTCATTCATCTCTCCGGTTCGATTCGTTTCTCGGTTTTGTTCAGCCATCTTCCGATGGCAGGGTAGCAAAGTGGTTATGCAGCGGCCTGCAAAGCCGTGGACGTCGGTTCGATTCCGTCCCCTGCCTCCAATATCTTTTTCTGATCTCTCATTTTTTCCTGATATTTCTACAGAAACGATAAGTTACGATTTCTGCTGGTCTGGTGATAAGATGACTCATCGTTGATGTCGGAAAATAATATGGGTATGAATTGTGTATATATTATTCTTCGGCTGACAGGCATGTTCAGGATAGCGTATGACGTTTTCGTATTGAGAGATGCCGTTTCTCCAGAAAGAAAATAAAACGACTAACGGAGGTTCATTTATGTTTATTGTCATGTCAGGATGAAAAACCATCCTGAAATTTGTGATGTCCGTATTCAGGAAGGTATTTTCAGTTATCCCGATGGCAAGCAGATATTGTGCTGAATGAATATACACGTTCAAACATGCAGGGGTAATGTCGGTTTTGCTACAGGAGGAATGCCAGGTTGATCCGATTTGCCAGAATCCCGGATATGGCTGCCATGCTGGAAATATATGCCAGCTATATAGATACCCCGATTACTTTTGAGTGTGAGCTGCCTGAAGAACAGGTGTTTGCAAAAAGAATGACCGATATATCGGTTTTCTATCCCTGTCTGGCCTGCGAAGAACAAGGCAGGATAATCAGTTATGCTTATGCACATCGGCCTATGGCGAGAGAAGCGTATCAGTGGAATGCGGAATTATCGGTTTATCTCGATCCCTTTTATACATCCAGAGGACTGGGGAAAAAATTGTACAGCGTCCTGATGGAAATTCTCAGGTTACAAGGAATCCGGACGGTTTATGGATGCGTTACAGTACCGAATGAAAAAAGTGAGGCATTGCACGAAGGGCTGGGATTCCGGATTATCGGTACTTATTGCAATGCCGGATATAAGGCCGGAAAATGGCAGGA
Source organism: Pseudomonadota bacterium (assembly GCA_023449275.1). GTDB lineage: Bacteria > Pseudomonadota > Gammaproteobacteria > Burkholderiales > Burkholderiaceae_D > Oxalobacter. Next base: position 51,855 of record JAEXJM010000058.1, read on the forward strand.
TGTAAGATGGTTTGAAAAAGCCATCGCGCCCTATAATGTGGCTCCGGCTCCTGCTGTGTCAATGGATGCTATTCCCGAGGAAAGTCTTCGAAAAATCATGTCGTCATTTCAGTGATTTCATCAAACAGACTGGTTTTACAGGCAGTTATTCCATCATCAGACTGACTGGAAAGAATACCCATACATAATGTGAGCCTTAAAAGCAAAAGATGGGCTGTCGCAGCCGATCCTTATCTTCCGGTTGATATTGACAAGCCAACACCAATCCCCGAGACTGCACACTTGCCTGTCACAAGTGAAGAGACACTTGCACGGTATCCTTTATATTCTTTAATACGTAAGTCTCCATGAAATCCCTGACATCAAGAGATAATCCGCAATACAAGGAATTGAAGCAGCTGGCTTCCAGTTCTTCGGCAAGGCGAAAAAGCGGGCAGTCAATACTGGATGGTGTTCATCTTTGCCAGTCTTATCTGGAACACATCGGGGCACCTGTTTTGTGTGTGGCGAGTGAAACATCCCTCCATCATCCGGAAGTGGCTTCGATTGTCGACGAGTGTGAAAATCTGGGCACAAGATGTCTGTTGTTGACGAAAAGTCTTTTTGCTCCCCTGAGTCAGGTCGAAAACGGAATCGACATTGTTTTCCTGATTACGACGCCTGTTATGGAAGTCCGTCCTGAACTGATGGAAAATGCCGTCTTACTCGACAGGGTACAGGATCCGGGCAATCTGGGTTCGATACTTCGCAGTGCTGCGGCTGCCGGAATCAGGCAGATTTTCTGTAGTCCGGGTACGGCTTCTGCATGGTCTCCGCGTGTTTTGCGAGCGGGAATGGGCGCACATTTTCTATTGGAAATATTTGAAGACGTTTCTCTGGACGACCTGATCAGAAAGTCGAAAATAACGGTGATCGCGACGACGCCATATACGGAGAAAACCATATACGATTTCAATTTCACCTCACCTGTCGCATGGTTGCTGGGACATGAAGGGCAGGGAGTGGATGAAAAGCTGATGGCAATGGCATCCGAGCGGCTTGTCATCCCGCATCTTGGTACGATGGAATCCCTGAACGTGGCGGCGTCTGCTGCGGTCTGTTTTTTTGAACAGGTGCGGCAACGTCGTTCAGATTTCGAAAAACGCTCTTGATACCGAAGATATATTGAAAAGGGCTGTCATCAATATGGCAGCCTTTTTTATTTCCAATATATTGTGCAAAATATGGTTCGTCTGGACGTATCAGGGACAGGCAGGAATATTACCTTTGACAGGTAAAAAGGCCATTCTATCTGCTTTCATGAAGTGGTCAATGCAATATGCCCGGAAAATGTGCGTGAACAGATAGGAATCCAATTATCACTGCCAGGAAAGACAGGCAACCGTTGCAGACACGTAAGTAGCCGTTGTGAAGCCGGGTGAGCAGATACATCAATGTGCAGGAGAGCTGCTCTTTTTTCAGCACAAAACAATCCGATTTCCATCCGGCTGAACAGGGCAATCCATACATGGATTTTTTACGGGGCCTGGTAGTGGAGAGGCCTGAATGTCTGCCACGGTTATTTTTTCCCGCGGATAATACAGTTCGAATGTTTTATTTTCAAAGCACATAATGGAAAAATGAAACGACAGGCCAGTTTGATACCTGGTCATGAGAAGGAGATTTTTCAGATTTTTTCACCGTCAAAAGGTTAGAATAAACAATAAGGTCAGTTATTTCTTTTTCGACTACTTCGGGGGGGATGTTCATGAACAAGACAATGAAAGCAGCAGTAGTGCACGAGTTCGGTAAACCGCTGGTGATCGAACAGGTTCCTGTCCCGGTTCCCGGTGATGGACAGATACTGGTGAAAGTCGAGGCTTGTGGCGTTTGCCATACCGATTTGCATGCGGCCGATGGTGATTGGCCTGTCAAGCCGAATCCTCCTTTCATCCCCGGTCATGAAGGGGTGGGATATGTCGTTGAGGTCGGTCCAAATGTCAAACATATCAGGGTGGGCGACAGGGTCGGTGTGCCTTGGTTGTACTCGGCATGCGGCCATTGCGAGTATTGTCTCGATGCCTGGGAAACCTTGTGCCACCAGCAGCGAAATACCGGATATTCCGTCAATGGGAGTTTTGCCGAATATGTCGTGGCTGACGCGAATTACGTGGGTATCCTGCCAGACAATGTCAGTTTTGTTGAAATCGCGCCTGTTCTTTGTGCCGGAGTCACGGTTTACAAGGGTATCAAGATGACGGATACCAAACCGGGTAACTGGGTTGTCATTTCCGGTATTGGCGGTTTGGGCCATATGGCAGTGCAATATGCAAAGGCGATGGGATTGAATGTCGCTGCTGTCGATATCGATGACATCAAGCTTGATCTGGCCAAACGTCTGGGGGCAACCGTTACCGTCAATGCGATGAAAACCGATCCGGCCGCTTATTTGCAGAAAGAAATCGGAGGGGCTCATGGTGCCTTGGTGACAGCTGTCTCGCCAAAGGCATTTGAACAGGCATTGGGCATGGTACGCCGGGGAGGGACTGTTTCACTGGTCGGACTGCCGCCCGGAGATTTTCCACTGCCTATTTTCAATCAGGTATTGAATGGCATTACCGTCCGTGGCTCGATTGTCGGGACACGGCTTGATTTGCAGGAATCGCTCCAGTTCGCCAAGGAGGGGAAAGTTCATGCGACCGTTGCCACAGACAAGCTTGAAAACATTAACGACATCTTCACGAAAATGAAGAATAATGAAATAGAAGGGCGTATTGTACTGGATTTCAGTAAGTGAAAAAGTTTGTAACAGAAATGGTGGTCTGGTTCGCCCACCATTTCTGCCCCGATACAGCCATGACACGAAACCGGTGCCATGGCTGTTATCTTTTGCGAATACGTGATTTCCACAGAGCCGACATCATTCATTTCGGATCATATTGGCGGAAACATTAAACATGACTGAAAAACAAATAAATTGATAAATGAAAAATTTCTTTTACTTTGAGTAAAAAAATGGTTGACACGAGTAATGTTCTTTGGTTTAATAGTTTCCAAGGACGGGGATGTCCGGATCTCAAAGAATAAAAATTCCCTTTCCTGAGCTGATGAAGCTGATTTAGCTGATGAAGCTGATACTCAGATGTACCAACTTTACCAACTTAACCAACTTTACCGACGTAAGGAGAGAGTCATGGAAACTGCAGGAGTCGTATTCTGTTTTGCACTGATGGCCTTGGGTGCGATTGGCGCCGTTATGCAAAGAGCACGGGGCAACTGGTAATACACCGGATTTTCAAACTGATTGCTAAATGCCAGATCTTCGGATCTGGCATTTTTCATGGGCGGGATGGGAGTATCGGGAAATTGCGACGCCAGCCGGATGAACGTTCGATCTGACGATTCAGCTCATTGTCTGGGAGAATACTGTCGTATATTTAAAACGGTTTCAGTTCAATTGTTTTGTTCGTTTGCCGGAGCGCTGAGCAAAACAAGTGTGCTTTTGGCCAGTTCAGCCTCAAGCTCTTTGCTCATTTCGCCGAATTCGTCATGCGAAGTTCCGAGAAACAGAAGAATGCCGATAGGTACATTCAGGGCGTGGCATATTTTCTGCAAGGTCGAAAGGGTAATGTCACGCTGGTTATGTTCGATTAATGACAGATAGGACACCGAGCATTCTGCCATTTCGGCCAGTTTTGTCTGGGAATAACCCCGTCTTATTCGGCATGTTTTGATTGCGTTGCCTATATCCATTTGATCTCCTTGTTAAACATACTATCCCGACTCGATGGAGGGCATTATGCGCCTGGATAAGCATTGGCGGCAAACCTGATGTTTGCCGTTTTTTATGTAGGTTACAGGTATAACCTGCGAAAAAATGATTATTTTAATTCAAAAACAGACCTCACATCAAATAACGAAAATTGTCGGCAGTTGGGTGAAGGATCGTAAAACGATATTTTCGGGGTGGCCTGACGTTCCGTCATAAAAGGAACATCGCGTTCAGGAAAGATGCGCCAGATACCATCCTGTTTTATTGAGTCAGGATAGTACCCGGTGCCTTTGTTTCGAGAAAATCCAGCTACGGTCATGTTTCAGGGATTTACTTATATTTTGGAAGACAAAACGGACGTATAAGTATGGGATACCTTATGTCTGGTGTACGTAAGTGTTTTTGTGCAGGAAACAGGTGGCCCGATCGGCACTCCGGAAAGGTATGGTCATAATGTCGTGTCAAAAGAATATTCATGGCCGGTTGTTTTGATGGAACAAGCGTTCCGGTAACAGGCGACGCGAAAGGAACTGTCAATCGGGCGGTTGGCAGAACGGCAAAAGAAGCGGCCGGTTATTTCCATTTATCAAAAGGCGTTTGATGTATGTCAGGTATTTTTTAGCCTGGTTCCTTATCCTTGAACATAATGAAAAAATAGGAAGAGCTTGCATGGTTTCCCTAAAAAGCAGGCATGCTCAGCAACAATTTCAACTTGCCCTTATAATTGATTTTCCTGGTTTTCAAATTGCCCCTTCGAAAGGAATTGTCATGGAACACAAATTGCCGCCCTTGCCCTATCCAATGGATGCGCTTCAGCCTTATATTTCCCAGGAAACGCTGGAATACCATTATGGAAAGCATCACCAGTCGTACGTTAACAATCTGAATACTCAAATCAAGAATACCGAATTCGAAAACATGACTCTGGAAGAGATCGTCAAGAAATCATCCGGAGGCATCTTCAATAATGCCGCACAAGTGTGGAACCATACTTTCTACTGGAATTGCATGAAGCCGAATGGTGGCGGAAAACCGGCAGGCAAATTGCTGGATGCAATCGTTGCCAAATGGGGGACTTTTGAAGATTTCCAGAAAGCATATGGTCAGGCTTGTGCATCCAATTTCGGCTCCGGCTGGACCTGGCTGGTCAGGAAACCGGATGGCTCGGTCGATATCGTCAACACTTCCAATGCCGCAACACCACTGACGGGTTCGGACAAACCGCTTCTGACTTGTGATGTCTGGGAACACGCCTATTACATTGACTACCGGAATGCGCGCGTCAAATACGTTGACGAATTCTGGAAAGTCGTCAACTGGGATTTTGTCGTATCCAATTACGTCTGACCCGGTCTTTGCAATAAAAAACGCCGATTTCCGTATCGGCGTTTTTTATTGGCCGAAACGTTCGGTATGACGGGTGTTTGAATGGCAAACGATGTTCTATAATAAACTTTGTCATTTGCCCTGTATTTTCTTATATTGGAGAACATCCTCATCTGGAGATGCCATGAATAATACCGTTATTCTTTCTTCCGACGCTTGCCTGGGGCATGATCCCGGCCCGAGCCACCCTGAAAGTCCTGACAGGCTTCTGGCTGTACGGGAAGCGCTGTCCACTCCGGAATTCGAATCGGTCCCATGGTTGCATGCTCCGCTGGGAACGCGGGAACAATTACTCCTTGTTCATACACCAGAATACGTCAAACGAATTGAAACGATCCGGCCGAAAGTCGGTTATGTTCCTCTGGATGGGGGCGATACGATCATGTCTCCCGGTACATGGGATTGCGTCATGACTTGTGTCGGCGCGGCCTGTAAGGGAGTCGATCTGGTCATGAAAGGAGAAGCGGACAACGTTTATTGCGCAACCCGTCCTTGTGGACATCATGCCGAGCCTGACAGGGCGATGGGTTTCTGCGTTTTCAATCATGCAGCAGTCGGTGCGGCCTACGCTTACGATAAATACAAGCTCGATCGAATTGCCATTGTCGATTTCGACGTCCATCACGGCAATGGTACCCAGGATGCTTTTTATCATCGTCCGGAAATTTTTTATGCCTCCTGCCACCAGTCGCCTTTCTATCCCGGAAGCGGCGCCCGTTACGAAACAGGGATCGATCATAATATCGTGAACGTTCCACTTTCCCGTGGGGCGGGATCGGACAAATTCCGCAATTGCATGACATTCGAGATTCTGCCAGCCCTCAGGAAATTCAACCCCTCATTTCTGATCATCTCGGCTGGTTTTGACGCTCACAGGAAAGACCCGTTAGGAGGACTGTCCTTTACCGATGACGATTATTACTGGGTGACAAAGGAGCTGATGAAAGTGGCGGACGAATGTTGTGACGGCAAGATCGTTTCCATACTGGAAGGGGGCTACAGCCTTGACGGCTTGGCAAGCGGCTCGGCGGCTCACGTGCGGGCATTGATGGGAAAATGAGACAATCGTTTTCTGGTGAAAAGCGCGTTGTATATTTGCACAATGAAGGGTCTTGAAATGTCGCTACTTCCCACACTTTGAATAACCTGTTAGAATCTCAATCTTTCCATATTGGCTTTAACACTGTAATTATTCATGACCACTATTCGCCTTAAAGAAAACGAACCATTCGAAGTCGCAATGCGACGTTTCAAACGCACCATTGAAAAAACCGGTCTGT
>JAEXJM010000051.1 GCA_023449275.1 Pseudomonadota bacterium
TAGCTCAGCTGGTTAGAGCACTACCTTGACATGGTAGGGGTCGTTGGTTCGAGTCCAATCGTGCCTACCAACATCTTTTCGGGCTTTGCCCCGATTTCTGATTCCGGATTCCGGCTTTTTGTTTCAAGCCCGGTTTTTCCGGGATTGGTCGTATCCTGAAACGTTTTTTCCTTCTTTGCATTATCCATCAAATTTTCAAGGTGATTCCGGAGGCGATGTCACTTTTGACAGAAGGTTGAAGGCGGTTTTGGCGAGTGTCGTCTTTTCGGCCGGCTTTTGCATGACTTTGTGTCAAATTCGATCTGTGCTAAAGTAGATCAAATGATGATTATTCAATGGCGACAATTTTGTTTTCCTTGCGGCTTTGCCGGTTTTGTTCGCTCGTGAATGTCTGGAAAAAGCGCGGCAGGCCCGCGTTTTTTTGTTGCGTTTTAAACATGATGACGGTTGTGGCCGTCTTTTTGCGCTGGTTTTGGAGACATGATGATTTCAGTTCGGCTTCCCGACGGTTCGGCACGCGAATTCAGTGAACCGGTTACCGTATCCCAGGTGGCGGCTTCTATTGGCAGTGGTCTTGCCAAGGCGGCTATTGCCGGAAAAGTAAACGGCAAACTGGTTGATACTTCCTATATGATCGATAGCGACGTGGATCTGTCCATTGTGACGGACCGTGATCCTGATGGCGTCGATATCATTCGGCATTCCACAGCCCACTTGCTGGCCTATGCGGTCAAGCAGCTGTTTCCGGATGCCCAGGTAACGATCGGTCCGGTCATTGACAACGGTTTTTATTACGATTTTTCGTATAAACGTCCGTTCACTCCGGAAGATTTGCAGGCCATTGAAAAGAAAATGACCGAGTTGGCCCGCAAGAACGAGGAAGTGACCCGCAAGGTGTTGCCTCGTGATGAGGCGGTTGCCTATTTCAAGTCGATCGGTGAAGACTACAAGGCGGAAATCATTGAATCGATTCCACAGAATGAGGACGTATCCCTCTATACCAGTGGTGGTTTTACCGATTTGTGTCGTGGCCCCCATGTTCCTTCAAACGGGAAGCTGAAGGTATTCAAACTGATGCGGCTTGCCGGTGCTTACTGGCGCGGCAATTCCGACAATGAGATGCTGCAGCGTATTTACGGTACGGCATGGGCGAAGAAAGAAGATCAGGACGCTTACCTGCATATGCTGGAAGAAGCGGAAAAGCGCGATCATCGCCGTCTGGGGCGTTCGCTTGATCTGTTCCACTTCCAGGATGAAGCGCCGGGCCTGATTTTCTGGCATTCCAAGGGGTGGACGATCTGGCAGCAGGTCGAGCAGTATATGCGCCGTGTCTATCAGGAAAACGGCTATCAGGAGGTCAAGGCGCCACAGATTCTGGATCGTTCCCTCTGGGAAAAATCAGGTCATTGGGACAACTATAAGGAAAACATGTTCACGACCGAATCGGAGAACCGCATTTATGCGCTGAAACCGATGAATTGTCCCGGACATGTCCAGATTTATCGTTCCAATCTGCACTCCTATCGTGAATTGCCGTTGCGTTACGGCGAGTTCGGCCAGTGCCATCGCAACGAGCCGTCGGGTTCATTGCACGGCATGATGCGTGTGCGCGGGTTTACTCAGGATGACGGCCATATTTTCTGTACGGAAGACCAGATTCTGGATGAATGCGTCGCGTTTACCGATTTGTTGAAGAAAGTCTATAAGGATTTCGGTTTTACCGATATCATTTACAAGGTCGCTACCCGTCCTGAAAAACGGGTCGGTTCCGACGAGGCATGGGACAAGGCTGAAAATGCATTGATCCAGTCGCTGGAACGTTCCGGTTGTGACTATGAACTGTCGCCGGGCGATGGCGCCTTCTATGGGCCTAAAATCGAATATACCCTGAAGGATGCGATTGGCCGGATGTGGCAGTGTGGTACGATCCAGGTCGATTTTTCCATGCCGATGCGGCTGGGTGCCGAATATGTCGCTGAAGACAACACCCGCAAGATTCCGGTCATGATCCATCGTGCCATTCTGGGGTCGCTTGAACGGTTTATCGGCATTCTGATCGAAAACCATGCCGGTGCGATGCCTTTGTGGCTGGCGCCTGTTCATGTCAGTGTTTTGAATATCTCGGACGCCCAGGCGGAATATGCGCAAAGTGTTGTTCAGACGCTAAAAAAAGCCGGTTTCAGGGCCGAAGTGGATTTGCGAAACGAAAAAATTACCTATAAAATACTCGATCATTCTGTAAACAAGGTTCCTTATTTGCTCGTAGTCGGCGATAAGGAAAAAAATGGGAACACAGTTGCCGTGCGGGCTCGTGGAGGCGTCGATCTGGGCGTCATGACGGTTGAAGAGCTGATGGTTCGCCTGGAAAATGAAATCCGGTCGATGCAGTAAATTCATCAAAAATCCGGCGGTATAACTTTTTAAAGCGAGGAATCAAGATAGCTACTGATAAGTCACATCGCATGAATGGCGAGATTACGGCTCAGGAAATACGCCTTGTAGGTGTTGATAACGAGCCGCTTGGTATTGTCAGCCTTCAGGAAGCTTTCAAACTTTCGGAAGAAGCGGATGTCGATCTGGTCGAGATAGCGCCCAATGCTCATCCGCCTGTCTGTCGTCTCA
>JAEXJM010000014.1 GCA_023449275.1 Pseudomonadota bacterium
GAACTGGACAAGACGTTCGAGGAACGCGATTACATCAATACCTGCGTGGTCAGCGCCATCGACGAATCGGCGCAGAACTGGGGCGTAAAAGTCCTGCGTTATGAAATCAAGGACCTGACGCCACCTGCCGCCATTCTGCAGGCCATGCAGGCACAGATCACGGCCGAACGTGAAAAACGTGCCCAGATCGCCGCGTCCGAAGGCCGCAAGCAGGAACAGATCAACATCGCCGACGGCCAGCGTGAGGCGGAGATCGCCAAATCCGAAGGCGAAAAACAGGCGGCGATCAACCGCGCGCAGGGTGAGGCGGAAGCCATCAAGGCGATTGCCGACGCGAACGCGGAAGCCTTGCGCAAGGTCGGACTCGCGATCAGCGAGCAAGGCGGCCAGGATGCCGTGAACCTGAAAGTGGCGGAACAGTACGGGGGCGCTTTCGAAAAACTGGCGAAAACCAACAATTCGATCATCGTGCCGTCCAACCTGAGCGATATCGGGGGCCTTATCGCGGGTGCGATGAAAATCATCGATTCGCAGAAGAAACCGTAAAACGAACCGTCGTTTCCGGTTTGTACGGATAAGAAAAAAGCATGGGTAACACCCATGCTTTTTTTATGGTTGAAATACCGGATTATTGTTTCTTGGTGACTTTGCGTCCCAGTTTTTCCTCGACTGCAGTGACCTTGCTTTTCAGGCGGCATTCCTTGCCCGCACGGTAATCGACACGCGTCATGACACTGATGCGGTCGCAGTCTGTTGCCAGCGCCTTGAAGCAGTCGCCGACCACTTTCATCACCTCGTCCCAGTCGCCTTCGATTGTCGTGCTCATCGCGGAAAACTGATAGGCCAGACCGCTTTTGTCGATAATGTCCACACAACGGGCAACGTATGGGGAAAGGCTGGTGCCTTTGTCATTCGGGAAAATGGCGAGTTCAAGCAATACCATAAAAATTCTCCAGATTACGGGTTAAATAAAATCAGGCTTCTACCGTGTAGCCGGAAGAACCCCATGTCACGATGTCGCTGCCGATGGCCTCGATCATTTTGGCGACCGGAACCTGTCCTGTGCAGTGGCATGGGATCAGTCTGTCCGGTTTCCAGCTTTTCATGTTGTCGAAGGTATATTGCAGGCGTTTTTCATCGGCATTGACCAGATGCATGCCGCCGATAATGCCGTGAATTTTGTCGATGCCTGAAATGGCCTTGATGTATTCCACCGTGTTGACCAGACCGGCATGGCAACAGCCCAGCAGGATCAGCAAGCCCTTGTCGGTTTCGAACCACATGGACTGGTCGTCTTCGATCAGGTCGTCGACACCCCGATGGTCATCCAAGAAGAAGGGGCCGCCGGTATCCTCAAGTCTGGAATTGCGCGGGACGGGGCCGGTCATGCCGACTTTGGGAGTCAGGTAACGGGGGGTGCCGATTTCATGGATACGGCTTTGCGAAATGGAGGACAGGGCTTTTCTGGAAGCCTCCGGCATGCCGATGGAACGCGGGTCGGTACCGATCTTGCAGCTGTACCGGGTAATGCCAAGGTCATAACAGCCGTAAATTTCCGCCTTGTCATTCATGTCCAGAAATTGCGGGATCTGGCCGGTATGGTCGAAATGGCCATGGGAAAGCACCAGTGTATCCGCCTTCCTGAGGTCGATGCCAAGGCGCCCGGCATTGGCCAGCATTCCACCGGTCTGGCCGGTATCGAAAAGGATATGGCGGCCTTCCGTTTCGATCCATGCCGAAAACCCGTGTTCTTTCGCCAGATTTTCGTCAAACGATTCGGTATCGACCAGCACAGTGATTTTGACTGAAGTATTCACGGACACATCTCCCCTCTGTTGGTTGAAGTCAGGAAATAATGGTAACAGAGATGCGTGCAACAGGCACATCAGGCGCTCGTTTTTGTGATCTTTTCCGGCACCGTCATCTCAGGTAACAGTCAGAATGCGGCTTTCAGGTATGCCGGGCTTATTTCAGAACCTGTGTGCAGGTTTCGATCAGATCGCCCGTTTCCGTATGATTGACGGCCTTGTACATGCTGGCATCATTTCCCTTTGTCCACCAGACGAGGCCATCTCCGACATAGCGTGCACCACTGGCGGAAATCGCGATTTTCATCGCGTATTTGTCGCCCATGTATTTGACTTCAGCCGTTTCATTGTCCGGATACGTCACGATGATGCGGTTTCCGCTGTCGCACTGGTAACTGATGGCCTTGGGCGGCAGGGGTTCCAGGTTCTGGCTAAGGTCGTTGCTGGTCGTGGTACAGGCAACCAGAGGAAGGGCCGCCAGCAAAAGAAATAAACGTTTCATGATCGGTCTCCGTATCAAGAGGTTGAATCAGGGACATGTTTTCATAATGATACGTATGAAAGGGGCATGTCGGTTTGCAGTAATCGGGACATCAGCATCGAAATCACCTTCGGATCGCCGGACGTGTACGCCCTGACCGTCGGTTCCGTAGACGTTTCTTTTTTGTTCAGTTCGAAAATATCGAGCAGGTGCTTCAGTTGCCGGGCGACGGCATAACCGGTATCGATAAAGTTCAGCGAGGTCTTGCCGTTTTCAGCAGCCACTTTTTCAATCACGTCGCGCACAAACGGATAATGTGTACAGCCCAGAACGATGGTGTCGGCATTCTGCTCGAGCAGGGGAACCAGATAGCGGCGCACCAGCCCGACAATCGGCTCGGAATCCAGTTCGGCATGTTCGATCAGGTCGGCCATGCCATTGCAGGGCTGCATGATGAAATGGACACCCGTCTGGTCGTTCAGCAACTGGTGCAGCACGTGGAACTTGTTGCTGGCAAGCGTCCGTTCCGTGGCCATGACACCGACCGTTCCCGTGATCGTTTTCGCAGCGGCAGGTTTCAGGCCCGGTTCGACGCCGACGATGGGCAGTTCAGGGTATTCCTCGCGCAGCAAATGAATCGCTGCCGCCGTCGCCGTGTTGCAGGCGACGACCAGTGCCTTGACGTTCTGCCTCAGCAGGAATTCCGTGATCTTGAATGAACGTTCAATCACGAATTCCTCGGGCTTGTCCCCATAAGGGGCAAAACCCGAATCCGCGAAATAAATCAGGTCCTCGTCGGGCAATTGCGTTTTGATGTGACGGAACACGGACAGGCCACCCACACCCGAATCGAAAACACCGATCGGGCCGGAGGCGGAAATCATGGGCGGTTTGTCACAGGTGTCAGGATTCAATTGGATGCTTTCGGAATCTTTCCGTCACAAAAGTTGGCGATCTTTACCGACCACTCGGCAGGGCCGGTCGTATGCAGGGACGTACCGCTGGAATCGACAGCAACCGTAACCGGCATATCCTGAACCTCGAATTCATAAATCGCTTCCATGCCGAGATCGGCAAAAGCCAGCACTTTCGCATTCTTGATGGCGCGGGCAACCAGATAGGCGGCTCCCCCGACGGCGATCATGTAGGCGGACTGGTGTTTCCTGATGGTTTCGATGGTGGCAGGACCGCGCTCGGCTTTGCCGACCATGGCGATCAGGCCGGTCTGACCCAGCATCATTTCAGTGAACTTGTCCATGCGGGTCGATGTCGTGGGGCCTGCCGGGCCAACGACTTCATCGCGGACCGGATCGACAGGGCCGACGTAATAAATCACCCGGTTCGTGAAATCGACCGGCAGTTTTTCGCCTTTGGCGAGCATATCCTGTATGCGCTTGTGGGCAGCATCGCGTCCGGTCAGCATCTTGCCATTCAACAGCAGCGTCTGTCCCGGTTTCCAGGAAGCGACTTCTTCTTTCGTCAGCGTATCCAGATTCACGCGGGTCGACTTTTCAAGGTCGGGGTGCCAGCTGATCTGCGGCCAGTCGGAAAGCGATGGCGGGTCGAGATAAACCGGGCCGGAACCGTCCAGCACGAAGTGGGCATGACGGGTCGCCGCGCAGTTCGGGATGATCGCGACCGGCTTGGAAGCCGCATGGGTCGGGTACATATTGATCTTGACATCCAGAACCGTCGTCATGCCGCCGACCCCCTGCGCGCCAATGCCGAGCGCGTTGATTTTGTCGCAAAGTTCGATGCGCAATTCCTCCACCTTGTTTTGCGGGCCGCGTGCTTTCAATTCAGCCATATCGATCGTTTCCATTGCGGCTTCTTTCGCCATCAGGACGGCTTTCTCCGCCGTGCCGCCGATACCGATGCCGAGGATGCCTGGAGGGCACCAGCCAGCCCCCATTTTCTGCACCGTTTCCAGCACGTAATCGACAATGGAATCGGACGGGTTCAACATCTTCAGCGAGGATTTGTTTTCAGAACCGCCGCCCTTGGCGCCAAGCGAGACTTCGACCGTATTGCCGGGAACGACATCCATCATGATGACGGCAGGCGTATTGTCTTTCGTGTTCTTGCGTTCGAAATGCGGATCGGACACGACGGAGGCACGCAGCTTGTTGTCCGAAAAGGTATAGGCACGCCGGACGCCTTCATTGATCGCGTCATGAATCGAACCCGTGAAACCTTCCCATTTCACGTCCATGCCGACTTTCAGGAAAACGTTGACGATACCCGTATCCTGGCAAATCGGGCGTTTGCCTTCCGCGCACATGCGCGAATTGGTCAGGATCTGCTCGATCGCATCTCGTGCGGCAGGGCTCTGTTCGATTTCATGAGCCTTCGCCAGATGTTCGATGTAGTCGGTCGGATGATAGTAGCTGATGTATTGGAGTGCTGCCGCGATCGATTCAATCAGATCTTCTTGTTTGATGATAGTCATAAGCTTGTGCCGGATTCAGGATTAAAACAGGGCAGAAGCCCTTGTTGGACAATCGAATTATTTTAAAGCCTCTTTCATCAGGAGTGAATGAAATCATCGGAAAGAGCGAAGAAAAAATGAAAAGTTATTTGACGACAATGAAAACTTGCGATATCTTGCTCGCCTTATATTGAAAACGCTATATATATTATATTAAGTAGTTATAACGATAGGCCTTGCCGGGCTAGTCGGTTTTGAAAAAATTCCCGCATGGATTGAGGGATGTTTTCAAAGAATGGTCGGGAAACCAATTTTTCCCGGTTGTCTCAAAAGAGTGCTCATCTAAAAGAAGAGTCCGGCCCTGCCGTCTAACCTCTATGGCAGGCCATCAGAAAACAGGAGTATGAAAATGGCAGCAAATCCATCCAAAAAAAAAGAAACCCGCTTCTATTATCCATCTGAAGCGTTTGCGCAAAACGCAGCCATCCCGAGTATGGAAGCCTACAATGCCCTGTGCAGGGAAGCACGGGAGGATTACGAAGGGTTCTGGAGCCGACTCGCACGTGAAAACATCCTGTGGCACAAACCGTTCACACAGGTACTCGACGAGAGCAATCCCCCATTCTACAAATGGTTTGAGGATGGTGAACTGAACGTCTCTTACAACTGTCTCGACAAGAATCTGGAAAACGGCAATGCGGAAAAAGACGCGATCGTTTTCGAAGCGGATGACGGCACCGTCACGCGCCTGACCTACCGCGAACTCCATAAAAGAGTCTGCCAACTCGCAAACGGCCTGAAATCGCTCGGTATCAAAAAAGGTGACCGCGTCGTCATCTATATGGCGATGTCCGCTGAAGCCATTATCGCGATGCAGGCGTGCGCCCGTATCGGCGCCACCCATTCCGTCGTATTCGGGGGTTTTTCCGCACCATCGCTCGCCGAAAGGATCGATAATGCCGGCGCTGTCGCCGTTATCACCGCCGATCAGCAGGTACGTGGCGGACGCATCATGCCATTGAAAGCCATCGTCGACGATGCGCTTTCCATGACCGAAAACAATCAGGTCAAAAACGTCGTCATCTACCAGCGCACAGGTAACACAATTCCGTTTATTGAAGGCCGTGACCATTGGATGCATGAACTGACCCAATCCCAATCCGACGTTTGCGAACCGGAATGGGTCAATGCCGAACATCCATTGTTCATCCTCTATACCTCCGGTTCCACCGGCAACCCGAAAGGTGCGCAGCATTCCTCCGGTGGTTACCTGCTCTGGGCGATCATGACCATGCGCTGGACGTTCGACATCAAGCCGGACGACGTTTTCTGGTGCACCGCCGACGTGGGCTGGATTACCGGCCATACCTATAACGCCTATGGCCCTCTGGCAGTCGGCGGCACGATCGTTCTGTTCGAAGGCGTTCCGACATTCCCGCATGCCGGACGCTTTTGGGAAATGATCGACAAACATAAAGTCACCATTTTCTATACCGCGCCGACCGCGATCCGTTCCCTGATCAAGGCCAGCAATGAAGACCCGTCGGTCGGCCCGGAAAACTACGACCTCTCCAGTCTCCGTCTGCTCGGCTCCGTCGGCGAACCGATCAATCCGGAAGCATGGCTCTGGTTCTACAAGGAAATCGGCAAGGAACGTTGCCCGATCGTCGATACTTTCTGGCAAACCGAAACCGGCGGACACGTCATCGCTCCGATGCCGGGCGCAACCCCGCTCGTACCGGGCTCCTGCACCCTCCCATTGCCGGGCCTCTCTATCAGCGTCGTCGATGAAACCGGTCAGGAACTGCCGAACGGGCAGGGCGGTATCCTTGTCATCAACCGTCCATGGCCTTCCATGATCCGCACCGTGTGGGGCAATGACGAACGCTACAAGACCCATTACTGGCCGGAAGAACTGGGTGGATTGCTGTATCAGGCCGGTGACGGCGCGATCCGTGATCCGCAGACCGGTTACTTCACCATTACCGGCCGTATCGACGATGTGCTGAACGTGTCTGGCCATGCATTGGGAACCATGGAAGTCGAATCCGTCCTTTCCGCCCATCCGATGGTCGCGGAGGCCGCCGTCGTCGGCAAGCCGGACGATCTGACCGGGGAATCCATCTGCGCCTTCGTCATCCTCAAAAAGGAACTGCCGGAAGGGGAAGACGCGAAAACCGTCGCTGCCGACCTGCGCAAATGGGTCTCCCGTGAAATCAGCCCGATTGCCCGTCCAAAGGAAATCCGCTTCGGTGCCAACCTGCCGAAAACCCGTTCCGGCAAAATCATGCGCCGACTTTTGCGCGTCATCGCACGCGGTGAAGAAATCACACAGGATATTTCCACACTGGAAAACCCGGCAATCCTCGAGCAGCTGAAAAAATCGTTGTGATCTTGCTAAAAAACTGCATAAAGATGAGGACAATTTTCATCTTTATGCTACAATGCAAGGCTTCGCAGTAGTCCATTGCAGGAGAGATGGATGAGTGGTTTAAGTCGCACGCCTGGAAAGCGTGTATAGGTTCATAGCCTATCGGGGGTTCGAATCCCCCTCTCTCCGCCAAAGAATACAAACCGCAAATCGTTATGAAACGACGATTTGCGGTTTTTTGTTTTTGTATTTCCTTGAAAAAATTGATATATCCAAAGTTGCTGAAAGGAATCTCTCGGCCTGAAGCCAACTTGTAAGATAATCGGCTTACTTTAAAACTTCTCCTGATATGATATGCCCAATTGCTAAATAATATTTGAATGGCTTTATCATATAGATCAGTTTTATTGGGTGTTTGTTTTTCACATTAACTCTAAAAGTATAATTTTTCCCGTGAATGAGGATAAGGGAAAAACTTGCCATCAGGGGAAGACCATGCACAAAAGCTATACGATTAATATCTTTCTTCCCAGCGGAGAAGCTTCCGGGCTTCGTATTCTCAGACGTCCTAACTGGACAGGAATAGGGCTTGCTTTTGCCCGTACGGGGTTTCAGGAGGCATCTTCACGCGCAGAATTAACGCAGCCTGGTGTTTATGTGCTGGTGGGTGATACTGCAGAAAGCTCTTTACCGACGGTGTATATTGGAGAAGGTGATCCGGTGATCAATCGCCTGGTTGAACACAACCGGAACAAGGATTTTTGGGAATGGGCCATTGTTTTTTCTTCAACGGACAATAGCATCAATAAAGCATTTGTACAGCACCTTGAAAGCAGGCTCATTGATATTGCCCAGGCGAAAAAACGCTGTAATCTTGCCAATAACACCTCGCCAAAACGACCTACGCTCACAGAATCAGATCATGCGGACATGGAAAACTTTCTGGACAACATGCTCAGCATATTTCCATTGGTCGGTTTGTCAATATTCGAGAACACAAAAACGTCATCAAAGAACAAGCATAAAGACACGTTTCACATTAGTGGACGTGAAGGCGCAGATGCAACTGCTATCCAGCAACCCAACGGCTTTGTCGTATTGAAAAATTCCAAAGTAGCCTTGACGGTAACTGCGGGTATATCTCAATACATCATAAAACTTCGTCAAGACCTTGTGAAAAATGGTGTGCTGACAGAAAAAAATGGTCACTACATTGTTTTGGAAGATTATTCTTTTTCCTCTCCCAGTCTGGCTGCCAGTGTGGTGCTGGGAAGAAATACAAACGGGCGTTCCGGATGGAAAAACAAGGATGGACAATCCCTGAATGATCTGGCCGCATTGGCCGTTAAAAATAAAACTTTTTCGGATAATTGAATACAACATCCATGACAAACAATACTCATCGTCAACTTGCAAACTTCATATGGGATATTTGCAATCTTTTGCGTGGCCCATATAAACGTAATGAATACAGAAAAGTGATTTTGCCTTTAACGGTCCTCCGTCGGTTCGATGCATTATTGTCCCCAACCAAAAACAGGGCATTGGAAAAACATACAAAATTATTGGATGATCATGAAAAAAGGATGCAAGGCAAGAATAAGGAAGAACGTACTCCATTGTCTGAAGCAGTGATCAAGGCAGCACTGTCACAAATCACCGGTCTTGAGTTCTACAATCTTTCTCCCATGCGCTTTGCACCTAAAGATGAGGAATATTCCCTGCTGAATGACCCGGATAATCTGGCCCTCAATCTGAATACTTACATTGACCGTTTTTCGCCTGATGTACGGGAAATTATCAACCGTTTCAAGTTTGGTGAACAGCTTGCCTATATGAATGAAAAAGGCATTCTATATGAAGTTGTCAAGGCGTTTTGCAGTAACAATATTGACCTTTCAGCAGAGGCGGTGGATAACCAGCAGATGGGTTATGTATTTGAGGAACTCATCCGCATCGGTGCCGAGCAATCCAACGAAGAAGCTGGAGAGCATTTTACTCCACGTGAAGTGATCCGCCTGATGGTCAATCTCCTGTTGGCTCCGGAAGAAGATCTTGCCAAAAGCCATGTCGTTAAAACCCTGTATGACCCTGCCTGTGGTACGGGTGGCATTCTGGCAATGGGCGATGAGTACTTGCATGCATTAAACGCTGATTCAAAACCCTTGTTGTATGGACAAGACTGGAATGATGAAGCCTGGGCAGTGTGCAAGTCCGACATGCTCATCAAAGGCAGTGATGCTGAAAACATCATTCGTGGCGATACCTTTTCCCAGGATGGCTTCACTTTCAAAACCGATGGAAGCAAATGGACGTTTGACTATATGATGGCCAATCCTCCTTTCGGGGTGGAGTGGAAGCAGCAGCAGAAGTTCATTGAAAACGAATACGACAAGCTGGGCTATGCCGGGCGTTTTGGTGCGGGGCTGCCCCGCATTAATGATGGCGCATTGCTTTTCCTTCAGCATATGATATCCAAAATGCAGCCTGTCGATAAGGGCGGCAGTCGTATTGGCATCGTGTTTAATGGTTCGCCCCTGTTTACGGGTGATGCTGGTAGTGGTGAGAGTGAGATACGCCGGTGGATTATTGAAAATGACTGGCTTGATGCCATTGTCGCCTTGCCGGAACAACTTTTTTATAACACCGGCATTGCCACCTATATCTGGATCGTTACCAATAAGAAAGTGGAGGAGCGTAAAGGCAGGATACAGCTTATCGATGCCCGTCATTTCTGGGTGCAGATGGAAAAAAGTCTGGGCAACAAGCGTCGCAGAATAGGCGAATGTACAGAGCAGCATCCCAAAGACCCTGACGATATCGCAGACATTACCCGTATCTACCATGACTTTGTTGATGGCGATACACGCCGCTTTACCCGTAACGGACTGGGAAATGGATCGGGCAAGGAACTGGTGGTCAGCCGAATCTTTAACAATGCAGATTTCGGTTATTACAAGGTCACGGTAGAGCGTCCGCTCAAACTGTCGTTTGCTGCCATGCCAGAACGTGTGGCCCGACTTTCTGAACAAAGCGGTTTCAGGAATCTGGCTTCCAGCAAAAAGAAAAAAGAAGAAGAGCGGCAGGCTGACATTGCCGCTGGCAAGGCCAGACAACAGGAAATACGGCATTTGCTCGAATCCTTCAGAAACACACATGGTGACAAACTGTTTCTCGACAGAAAAGATTTTCGCGCTGCGCTCAAGGCTGAACAAAAAAGCTATGGCATTACCTTGAGCGCTTCGGAACGCAAGAGCATTGAAGAGGCACTGGGCGAACGGGATGAAAATGCTGCGATTTGCGTTGCGCCCAACGGCAAACCGGAGCCGGATACCAGCCTGCGCGATACGGAAAATATTCCACTGACTGAAGATATTGATGCCTATATCAGGCGTGAAGTCTTGCCCCATGTTCCGGATGCGTGGGTTGACAAGAGCAAGACGAAAGTGGGCTATGAAATCCCGCTGAACCGCCATTTCTATGTATACGAACCACCCCGCCCACTCGAAGTGATTGCGGCGGAAATAAAGGAACTGGAAAGCGACATCATGCGTCTTTTGGCTGAGGTAGCCCAATGAAATGGCAGCCGTATCCGAAGTATAAAGATTCCGGTGAGGATTGGTTGGGGGCGGTACCGGAAGGATGGGAAACTAGAACAATAAAAAGAACGAGCTACCTGAAAGGGCGTGTCGGCTGGAAAGGGCTGACATCACAAGAATATCAAACAGATGGATACGCATATCTTGTTACAGGCACAGACTTTAATGATAAATTTATTGACTGGGATAGTTGCCATTTTATTACTCAAGAAAGGTATGAAGATGATCCTTTCATCCAATTATCTAATGGCGATTTATTGATAACTAAAGACGGAACTATTGGGAAAGTTTCTTTAGTAAAAAATCTTGATAAACCTGCGTGCTTGAATAGTGGGATATTTCTTGTTCGTCCGCTAAGTTCCTTCATAAACGAATTTCTTTATTGGGTATTATCTTCTTTTGTTTTCAAAGAATTCATTAGATTAAGAGCATCTGGTACTACTATCCTGCATCTTTACCAGAATGTTTTTGAAGAGTTTATCTATCCCGTCCCATCTATTGAAGAACAACAAGCCATTGCCACTTTTCTGGACAAAGAAACAGGCCGCATTGATGCATTGATTGCGAAAAAGAAAACGCTTATTGAAAAGCTCAAAGAACAGCGCACAGCCATCATTTCCAATGCCGTGACCAGAGGGTTGCCTGATGATGTTGCGCCGCGCTATGGGCTTGTACCGCATACTCATTTCAAACTTTCCGATGTTGACTGGCTGGGGCATGTGCCGAAAGGGTGGGAGATTAAAGCGATCAAATGGATTAGTTCGGTTCAGAGAGGGGCATCTCCAAGACCAATAGATGATCCCATCTATTTTGACGATGAAGGAGAATATTCTTGGGTACGAATAGCTGATGTGACTGCATCAGATAGATATTTAACTCAGACAACTCAAAGGTTATCTAGGCTTGGGAGCTCATTAAGTGTCAAGTTATGCCCTAATGAACTTTTTTTAAGTATCGCTGCAACTGTTGGAAAGCCGTGTATTTCAAAAATTAAATGCTGTATTCATGACGGCTTTGTTTATTTTCCTCAACTAAAAGAAAATACAGACTTTTTGTTCTATATATTTGCTTGTGGACAACCTTACTTGGGATTGGGTAAATTCGGAACACAGCTGAATTTGAATACAGATACTGTCGGGAGCATTAAAGTTGCGCTTCCACCTCTCGAAGAACAACAAGCTATCGCTTCCTACCTTGATGAACAAACCGGCAAAATAGATACCCTCATTGCGAAGGTGGAGCAGGCGATCACTACCTTGCAGGAATACCGGAGTGCACTGATCACCGCGGCGGTGACAGGCAAGATCGATGTTCGTAATGAAGCACACGCGCAGGAGGTTTCATGAAAAAAGACAAAGAGAAAAACTTTGAAGGCTATCTTGAAGAAATCCTGCAAGCGAAAGGCTGGGAGGCCGGAGACAAAAAAGAGTGGGATAAAACCAGAGCCCTTTTCCCGGCACGGGTGTTGGCCTTTATCGAACGTTCACAGCCTGATCTTTGGCAAGGCATGCTAGCCCAGCATGGTCAATCCTTTCCTGAAAAATTGCTGGCAGACCTTGTTTCCGAGTTGCACATCAAAGGTTCTTTATATGTATTGCGGCACGGTTTCAAGTGTTACGGCAAGCTGTTCAGGATGGCCTACTTCAGACCTGCTCACAAGCTGAATCCGGATACGTTGGCCTTATATGCACAGAACCAGCTTACTTTGACCCGGCAAATTCCCTGTCATTCCAATGACAAGAGTACAGTGGATATGCTTTTCGCCCTGAATGGCATTCCTGTTGCCACCTGTGAACTCAAAAACCCCTTGAGTGGGCAAACATGGCAGCATGCCGTCAGGCAATATAAAACCGATCGCAATCCCAATGCGCAGCTCTTTGCTTTCAAACGCCGTGCGCTGGTGCATTTTGCCGCTGATACCGAAGAAGTACACATGACCACACGCATCAATGGGGACAAGACATTTTTCCTGCCCTTTAACAGGGGCAGTGCACCGGGTGAGCTTGTTTGCGGAAAGGGTAATCCGCAACATCCTTCAGGCTACCGCACGGGCTATTTTTGGGAAGAGGTGCTGGAGCGTGACAGCTTTTTGAATATTCTTGCCCGTTACATGTTTGTTCAGGTGGAAGAGAAAAAGGAACTGGGCACCGATGGCAAAATGCATCTGAAAAAAACGGAGACCATGATTTTTCCCCGTTACCACCAGCTTGATGCCACACGAAAGCTGATTGCTGAAAGCAAGGCGCAAGGGGCAGGATACAGTTATCTTATCCAGCACTCGGCAGGAAGTGGCAAGACGAACAGTATTGCATGGCTCTCACACCAGCTCGCTACGCTGCATACCGATGACAATAAAAAAGTGTTTGATTGCGTGGTGGTGGTGACAGACAGGCAGGTGCTCGATAGGCAATTGCAGGGGGCCATCTACCAGATTGAACATGCGCAAGGAGTGGTCAAGACCATTGATCAGGATTCCAAACAATTGGCCCGGGCACTTGTCGATGGTACCAGTATCGTGGTGACCACTTTGCAGAAATTTCCTTTTGTGCTCAATGGCTTATTGTATGTCGCTGGCGAAACGGATGTGGATGCGCCAAGTGCGGAGGCAGTGGAGCTAAGCAAGAAATGGCAGCAGGAAATTGCCGGGCGCAAGTATGCGGTTATTGTGGATGAAGCACACTCCAGCCAAACCGGTGATACCGCGCAGGAAATGAAGCGCATTCTGGGTGTGGCGGACTTGTCGGAATCAGAAGAGCCCACCTATGAAGATGCACTTAACGCGGTGGCCAGTTCACGCATCAAACGCGACAACCTGAGCATGTTCGCTTTTACGGCAACGCCAAAAGGCAAGACATTGCAACTGTTTGGCGTAAAGGGACCAAATGGCCCGCGTCCGTTCCATTTATACAGTATGAGACAAGCGATCGAGGAAGGGTTCATTCTCGATGTGGTACAGAACTTCACTCACTATCATACCTATTTCAAACTGGCGAAAAAGATTGCCGACGATCCGCAGCTTGACAAACGCAAGACTGCAAAAAAGCTGGTCAAGTATTTGCATATGCATCCGACTAATGTAGAGCAAAAAACGACCGTCATTGTCGAGCATTTTAAAGACCATGTTCTGCCAAAACTGGGCGGCAGGGCAAAAGCAATGGTGGTGACAGGTTCTCGCGCCAGTGTCATGCAGTACAAGCGCAGTTTTGACAGGTATATCAAAGACAATAACTACACCAATATCCGTACTCTGGTCGCTTTCAGTGGCAAGGTATCCGATCCTTTAACTGGTGAAGAGGTTGCCGAGTCGCAAGTCAATTTCGATCCTGTACATGGGAAAGGGATATCGGAGAGCCAGTTACCTGAATTCTTTGCAGGGCCCGAGTTCCAGATTTTACTGGCGGCAGAAAAATACCAGACCGGTTTTGACCAGCCTCTGTTACAGGCGATGTATGTGGACAAGCGTCTGGACGATGTGCAGGCCGTGCAGACGCTTTCCCGGCTTAACCGTATTTATCCAGGAAAGCGCGAGCCATTCGTACTGGATTTCGTCAATAAAGAAGAAGACATTTATCGTGCGTTCAAGCCTTATTATGATGCTGTGACCCTGAAGGAAGAATCGGAGCCTGCACAACTGGCAGCGCTCAAACACGAACTGGACGGGATGCAGGTATATTATGAAAGCGAAGTGGAGTCCTTTGCAGAAGTGTTCTACAAACCGCTGCTCAAACAAAAGAAAGCGGACCATGCCGATCTCTACCGTTTTCTTGCGCCGGCGCAAGATCGTTTCAGGGCATTGCAACACGAGGAAGAGCGTGTTGTCTTTCAGGACAGACTTAATGCCTATGTGCGGCTTTACAATTTCCTGAGTCAAATAATCCCGTATGTTGATTTGGACCTTGAAAAGCTGTTCAGTTTTGGACGTGCCTTGTTGCCGCTTCTGCGTAAAGACGAAAAATCCGATCCAATCAACATTGAAGAAGATGTCACTCTCGAATATTATCGGCTCGAGCGACAGGAAACCACAAAAATTGATCTGGCAACCGGCGATATGCAACCTGTTAAAAGCCCTACAGCGGTTGGTACAGGCCAGAAAAAGAATGAAGAGGTGCCACTTTCCGAGTTGATCACATTACTCAATGAAAAGTATGGCACGGAATTTAACGATGAAGAACGTCTATTCCTGGAACAGGTGCAGGTCAAAGCACTGAACACCGATGAAATTGTCCAGCTTGGTATGGTGAATCTGTTTGATAAATTTCTTCTGGCTTTCCAGCCGCACATGCAAAATCTGCTGATTGGTCTTATGCAGCAGAATGACGGTGTGGTTACCAAATATCTTGATGACAAGGACTTTGGTAATGATGTACTACATGGTATGGCTCAATCTGTTTATGGTGAAATACAAAAAAGAAAGCATGTTGAACAGCGAAAGTCCGGCTTGTAATGCAGGGAAGAGACTATTTATTAATGAATGACGGTAAATTGTGCTCATGAATATGGCTGTGGGAAAAGCTTGTGCAATTATCTCATTTTGGGGTGAATGACCGGATGGTAGTAACGGGCGGTTCAATTTTGTAATATTTGCAGTATTTTCATGAGAGGTCGTGTCTATAGCACTGCCAATAGCTGATGTAGGTATGTATCTCACGAAAGTTAAATCGCAATTCGTTTTAAATCAACGAATTGCGATTTTTTAGAACGGAAAAGCGCGTTGGTTTCGATAATATCGCTTCCGGCTTTTGGGAATGATCAAGAACATAAACGTAAACGGCACATATAAAAACATTTTTGCCCTGAGTGTGTTATGATGCAACCTCAATATTTTCAAGTCTTGGATTCAATCAGTTTCGTCGTAGTGCCCTCGCAGTATCTCTTCGTCTCATTCAGTCTTCCTTGATTATCTTGCTCCCGGGGCGTTTGCCCTTCATTTATATTTTTTAAGGAATTCCATAATGGAAACAGGTACTGTCAAGTGGTTCAATGATTCTAAAGGTTTTGGTTTTATCACACCGGACAATCACGGCGCTGATCTTTTTGCTCATTTTTCCGAAATTCAGTCGGGCGGTTTCAAGTCGCTTGAAGAAGGCCAGAAAGTGAAGTTTGAATCTGGCGTCGGGCAAAAGGGGCCACAGGCGAAAAACATCCAGCCGATGTAATTTTCCGAAAGCCCCTGAAAAGGGGCTTTTTTATTTTCACCCACAAGGAGAAAAAATGAAAAATTCAAACGAAATGAGCCATGCGGTTTGCGATAACTGCGGTGGGCATATCGACAGGGATGGCAACTCTGTGACCGTTGAAATCAATCAGGTTTCATTTGAATTCTGTTCGAGTGAATGCGATATCGAACGCAGGGCCAATCTTGCGCTCATGAACATGACGGGCTGGAATGCCGCGTAAATCGCGGTACTGACAAGGTCATGCAAGAGAATACCGCAGCTCTTCATTCATTTTCCCGTATCGGACAGGAGCCATGAGGGCGGTATTCGCAAGAAGTCGCACGTAATGTATCTTTGGCCATGCCCGGCATGTGCCGTTTTCGGGCAACTTTCATTTCAGTCAACTTCATCATGGGTTCAAGGCATTCATATTCTGAATGCATCCCTCTGAAAATTACCGTCCCGGATGTCATTTCCAATGCAGAAAAGCAGGGAACACCGATGACGGCAGTCTATGGCAACGCTGATCAGCTTATACTAGTGCCGACCTCCGGAATTCACAGAAAGGAAGCACACATGTATTATTCGGCAACGTATTCATCCCCCCTTGGCTGGCTAACCCTTGCATCCGATGGAGAAAACCTCATCGGCCTGTGGATTGAAGGGCAAAAGTACTTCGCCGATACCATACCTGAGGTCATGAATGCCAAAGAAGACTTGCCGGTGTTTGACGCCACACGGAAATGGCTGGACAGGTATTTTGCTGGTGAAAAACCTGCCATATCCGAGTTGTCCTTGTCTCCCATCGGGGGGGAATTCAGGCAAGGCGTCTGGAGTATCCTGTGCGATATCCCGTATGGGCAGGTCATCACCTATGGCGATATTGCCCGGAAAATGGCGGTCAGAATGAACCGGGAGCGGATGTCGAGTCAGGCCGTTGGCGGGGCAGTCGGGCATAATCCCATTTCCATCATCATCCCGTGCCATCGCGTTGTCGGTTCGAACGGCAGTTTCACAGGCTATGCCGGAGGCATCGGCAAAAAGATAAAACTGCTTGAGCTGGAAGGGTGCGACATGTCCAGGCTGTTCGTTCCTGCCAGGGAGTAGAAACGGTTCCTGTTTTCCTGTGCGGGCAAATGGACGAATCTGTTTTATGATGGGGTAGAATAAAAAAACGGTTTTTTTGACCGTTTCCGTGAGGCAGGTTTTGTTGGCGCGACAGGATAAGGGACGGGGAAGCAATGGAAACATGGATGATTGTATTGGCTGTTGTACTGGCGACATTGATAATGGTTCTTTTCGGAGCCCTCCGGAAGTGGTTCCACAAAAGCAAAATCGTCAATGAGGTCAGGGAAGGAGTCCAGTCTGTCCAGGATTTTCGCCAGAGATATCCCACTACAGCCGAATATGAGGCGGCAGTGAACAGGGAGTTGTTGAATCAGGGGGCGGACGTCACGCTTTTGAAGCAGGTACTGAAAGACAATTACGATCTGACGCTGGCCCAGACGCACAAATCAGGTGAGGAACCGGCCCATTTCGTCGACCGCTGGCTTTTTTCCGTTGCTGCCCCAAAACGCTGGGATTTCATCGAGGGCCTCCTGCCGTATTACTTTCAGGTCGTACAGGCGGCGCTTGCGCAAAACATCCGGCCGACTCCGGTCATCAACAAGTGTGGCGGCATGCCCGGATTCATCCGGTTGGTGGAGTCCGGATATATCCGGGGAACGACTCCGGAAGAACTTGTCGGCAAACACTTCAATGCGTGAGTTCCGGGGCAATATCAAATATTGTTGCCTAAACCGGCTACCGGCGGGCAATGTCCGGTACAATGGACGTTTGTCCAATCCCATTGAACAGGAACAATCATGGCCAATCAAGAAGAACCAGTAAAAGTGACGGAAGATTTCATACAGTGCTGGCAGTCAGCCGGACGCCATCTGCAAATTCAGGGAGCCGGTGGACTGGCATGGATGCGGGCTTCGCTGGATGAACCATTCATGGAACATCTGTCTTTCCGTCTCGGCAACCAGCTGTTTTTTATCCGTCTGGAAGACGCAAACGGAGAGATGAAATTTCCGGGAACCCAGGCCGATCTGATCAAAATCGCCGAAGGCTGCAATGGACATGCCTGCGTGATGCCGATGAAATTCGCTTTCGGCAACTGGTTGCCTGCCGAAAAAGGATGGGGGCTTTTATCCGCCAAAGACCGCAAGCCGGTCAATCCGCCTGATCTGGTAACAGATGAAAAAATCGAAATGACGGATTGGGAATTGTATGATTTTGCCGTTCAGGTCGCCCGCCAGACGCTGACGCAGGAAGGGGAACATATTGCCGGATGGAACAGCAATCCGGAAGTGCAACCGTCCATCTGGATCAGCACGGAACAATTTCCGCAATGGGTTGTCATCAAAGCTGTCCGCTGGCCTGAAGAAGCGAAAATTCCGGATAACATCAAGGAAATCGAAAAAGCGTATGCTTCCAGGGAAGCGAGAGGCAATTTCGCTTATGTCACGTTTGCCAATGCCGGGCAGAACATAAAGGAACCTTTGAAGGAAGGTGAAAAACCATTGCCGATTTATCGTGGTGACAAGGTTTATATCAGTTTTTCCGGATTGCTCAGCACGGAAAACTGATTCCTGCCGATATCCTGCATGAAAACCTCCTGTTCGAAAGAACCGGAGGTTTTTTCTTGCCGGTTCGGGGCATGTTCCCGGACAGGGAAGTGCCTTCACAGTGCCGGTAAAAAAGATTGTCTCCGGGGAGTTCGTGTCCCGAAAAGCTCCGTTTCGTGTTGCGTGAAGAAAACACTGTTTTTATTTACAGTATGATATACTGGATGCATAAACAGTATAAAGGAGAACGTACATGAAAAGCCTTGTATCCGAAATGATGAATGCGCTTGCCTTCATCGCCTCTGTCGTCGTTGTGATCGCCTGTTCACAGTTCCCATTGAACGGGATGTAGGCGTTTTCGGGCCAAATGGAACCGGATTTGTTCGGCAGTGGCCGTGAAATCTTCCGTCTGTTTCCCGCCTTGCTGTTTCCCGTCCTGTCCGGATATTTCCGGAATGGCGGCAGCCGGGATGAGGATGTGCCTGAAGGTTTTTTGACACGGGAATGTTCTTGAAGGGGCGGGTTTTCGTATATGATGGAAAAATCTGTCGAAAACGTTCGGAGCGCTTTATGGATGTCTGCGTTATTTTCTATTCCAGTGGTTACTGCCAGTTGCAGGTGGCTGATGATGGCGATGATTTCTGCCATGTTTATGACAATCCGGACAATCTTGCCAAAGACGTGTCGGGTCTGTTGGCGGGCGATAACGCAATAGGCTGGTATGGAAACGATCCGGATGCCTGGCTCGATCCGGGCAAAACGGATGGCATCCGCCACGTAGCCGGTTCGATACTGCCGCAATATGTGAGCGATTACGTGAACGGGAAAATCGACACGGCCTCATTCTGGGACAATGAAGCCGCCTTTTACAGGGCGCTTGCCGCAAGACGTTCGGGCTGGTGACCGGGACGACGCAATGGCACGCTGGAGGTATGCCGGTCAGTGTCGGGGAACAGGCACAATAGCATTTCGGGCAATACGGCGTTAATCGTATTGCCCGTTTTTCATGTGTCCGTTTTGGGTCAGGCTTTGGCAATCGCCTTGAGCAGGGCCTGCAACAGCTGCCAGGATTTTCCGACAGTATCGATTTCGACGGATTCACCGGGGGCGTGCGGGCTGTGGATGGTCGGGCCGAATGAGATCATGTCCAGTTCGGGATATTTCGACTTGAGGATGCCGCACTCCAGTCCGGCGTGAATGATATGGGTTGCCGGTTCACTGCCGAATTCGGCCCGGTACGTCTGGCGGCACAGGGCCAGCAGCGGGGAATTCATCTCGGGCGCCCATCCCGGATAGGCGTTTTCCCGCTTCGGCTGGATGCCGGACAGCATGAACAGGCTCGTGATTTCTTCCGTCAGCGCATGGCAGGCACTGTCGATTGTCGAACGTACCATGAAGGTGCAGGTACCTGTTCCGGGTTGCAGGTCGATCGTGCCGAGATTGCTTGATGTTTCGGGAGAAGGGGTGCCTGCAGTCATGCGCCAGACACCATAAGGAGCGGCATTCAGGGAAAGCAGCCAGATGCGCTGGTCGGACGGGGACATGATTTTGTCGGCGTCGGTGGTGCTCCATCGGATCCGGATACCTTCGTCCACTCCGGCCAGTTCCTTTTGCATGCGGTTCTGCCATTGCTGGAGCAGGTCGCTGAGCGAAATCATGTTCTGTTCCTGAATCGCGATGACGGCGGACGCCTCGCGTGGAATGGCGTTTCGGGCCGTTCCGCCAGTGAGGGAAGACAGCGAGAGAGGAATTTGCCTGTCCAGTGAACACAGGATGCGTACCAGGATCTTGATGGCATTCCCGCGTCCTTCATGGATATTGATGCCTGAATGGCCGCCGCGAAGGCCGGTAATGTCGATTCTGAGGGCTTTCCAGGCTGTCGGGAAGGGTTCCTCATGCCCGGTTCGCTGGACGATCACATCGGCCCCTCCTGCACAGCCGAGACAAAAATCACCCCAGGTTTCGCTGTCCAGATTCAGCAGGATTTTCCCGTTCAGGACGTTTTTTTCCAGTTTGTTGGCTCCACCCATCCCTTCTTCTTCATCGACGGTCAGGAGGGCTTCCAGCGGGCCGTGAACCAGTGTCCTGTCTTCAAGAGCGGCCAGTATCAGTGCCACACCGATGCCGTCATCCGCACCCAGTGTGGTGTTCTCGGCAATGACGAGATTGCCGCGCACGACAGCATCGATCGGGTCACGGGAAAAATCGTGTTCGACGCCCTCGTTTTTCTGGCAGACCATGTCCAGATGCGCCTGCAAAATGACGCCGGGTGCATGGTCGCATCCCGGACTGGCCGGTTTTTTGATGATCAGGTTTCCACCCTTGTCGACAAGATTTTCAAGACCCTGACGGTCAGCCCACTGTTTCAGGAAGTCCCTGATGGCTTCTTCATGTTTGGATTGTCTCGGAATGCGGCACAAGGCGGCAAAGTGTTTCCAGACGGAAGCGGGTTCGAGTTCCCTGAAAGGATATTCCTGAGAGTTCATTTTTTTCTCCGGACGAAAAATACGGTTTTGATGAAATGGGAACATCATACCAACTTCACTGGAAGTCGGCAGTTTCTTTTCAACTGATATAGTGTCCGGTTAAGCGACAAATCGCCTGACTTTCGGACTGGCACCGTGGAATATGCTATATTCCAGCGACACGGATGAATAGGAATACAGGTTTTTTTATGGCATCACTGATTGAACAGTATCTGGCTTTTTTCGACAGTTCTCCCTTAATGTACACGCTGGCGGCGCTCTCCCTGCTCATTGTCCTGTCGGCCATTCTGAACTTTATCGTCAAGAAAATATTGCTGCGTCTGGTGAACAGGGCCTTGCGCCTGACTCCGGCGGCGACTATCGGCGACAATCTCATTGAAAAAGTCATTGCGCGGCTTGCCAATATCGTTCCGGCACTGGTGTTCACACGTGGCGTATTCTGGATTCCCCATTTGCCGGAAGGACTCGCTTCTTTTATCCGGAACGTGGCGGCTTCCTTCATCATCCTGACTTTCGCCATGTCTATCGGGGCGGCGCTGAATGTCGTCCATGCGATTTACAACTTGCGCCCGTCCTCGGCCAACAGGCCGATCAAGGGGTACATCCAGCTGGTGAAACTGGGGCTTTACCTGATCGCCACAATCCTGATCATCGCGACACTGATCGAGAAATCGCCCCTGCTGCTCCTGTCGGGGCTGGGTGCCATGGCCGCTGTCCTCATGCTCGTTTTTCAGGATACCCTGCTGTCACTGGTCGCCAGTATCCAGATTTCCGCCAATGGGATCGTCAGGGTGGGGGACTGGATTGAAATGCCCAACCAGAATGCGGACGGAGAAGTGATCGACATCGCCCTGCATACGGTCAAGATCCGGAACTGGGACAGGACGATCACGACTTTGCCGACCCGGAAACTGATCACCGATCCATTCAAGAACTGGCGGGGCATGCAGGAATCGGGTGGCCGACGGATCAAGCGTTCCATTTATATCGACCAGTCCAGTATCCATTTCCTGACGGAAGAGGAAACGGAAAACGTCCAGCGCATCCGCCTGCTCCGGAATTATCTGGCACAAAAGAAAAAGGAACTCGATGAGTGGAACAGCCGTCTGGATGATGCCGGCAATGCGTATGCCAATATCCGCAGGATGACGAATGTCGGGACATTCCGTGCCTATGTCGAATGCTATCTTCAGAATCACGCCAGAATCGTGCAGGACGCGACCGTTCTTGTCAGGCAGCTCGATCCGGGCGCCAATGGCCTGCCGATCGAAATATACTGCTTTACGAACACGACGGTCTGGAACGACTATGAAGCCATCCAGTCCGATATATTCGACCATCTTTATTCCATCCTGCCCCGTTTCGGGCTGTACGCTTACCAGCAGCCGAGTGGACGGGATTTCCACCAGATAAGGGTCATCGAAAACGTGTCGGAAACGGTATTGAAAAATGACGCCATTGTTCCAGGTACAGGGAAGCAGGCTCGGGAGAATGCCGGATGATCGACGACGAGTGGTTGGCTGACAGGTTGCAGCGTTTTTCCACTGACAGGGACTGGGACCGGTTTCATACCCCGAAAAATATCGCGTCTGCCCTGTCGGTCGAGGCTTCCGAATTGCTGGAAATTTTCCAGTGGACGCGCGGGCAGCGTGACTTTGCGGAAATCGATGAAGATCCGGCCATCCGGCAGCATGTCGAGGAAGAGGTGGCCGACATTTTGCTGTACCTGATCCGGTTTGCGTCACTGGCGAAAATCGACTTGCAACAGGCTGCCCTGAAGAAGATGGAACAAAATGCCCTGAAATATCCGGTTAGCCGGTCAAAAGGATCGGACCGTAAATACAGTGAATGAGTCGGCACTGGCATTTCGAACGTCAGCCTGAATGGTTCCGGTTTCAGGGAGGCGGCTGAAAAGCTGTCCGGTTGCCCCATGTGGATGTCTGAATGTATCCAATGAGCCAACATAATGGCCTGTTTTTCCATGATGTTGCCGCTGCTTCCGGTTTTTTATATTCTCTATTGCCGGTTTGGGTCATTATTGCAATACCCGTTATCCTTTTCAGGAATCATTCAACCATCATGCCAAAACGTCTCTGCCATTATCTGCTGTTATTTTCCCTTATGGCGTCCGTTGCCGGGGGGCGTTCGGTCTTTGCATCGGGTGTGGCAGGAGTGGAAAGCGATACTGACTGGATGAACCTGTTGGCGGGAGTTCTCATTGTTCTTGTCCTTGCGGGAGTGGTATGGCTGTCCCGGTATGTCAAAAAACAGCGGGAGAATCACGTACAGGTGATGATCCGGATGTACTGTTCGATTCTTGACGGGCGTTTGCGCAATCTGATCATCAATTTGCAGGATTCCGTCGAACTCATCTGTTCGGACAATTACGAGAATGAACTGCTGAGTGTTTCACAGGACAGTTTCTGGCGATTGGGAGACAAACGGCTCCGGGCCGATTTGCTGGAACTGGCAGAAAAGTCCAGTCTGGATGGACTGGCTATTCAGGATATGAACTATGCTTTCGAATGTCTTGAGGAAGCCGTCGCCTATATGAAAAAACTCTCCGGCGAACGGGATGGCAGGGTGGAAATGCTGGCACGTTTCGAGCGGGAACGAATAGAGGATTTGCTTCTCGGTGCCATACACGCTCTGGAATCGGTCAAACGTCGTGTCTATCCATAACGGCAGGCCCACTGATGCCGGATGTCTTTCTGAAAGTGTGGAACATGACCGATGAACCCGTTTGCCTGTCGGGCTCAATGCTGTCCTGATTGAAATATCGGGACAGCTGAAAACCTTTGCCACTTTCCTGCGCCGCCACTCACCAGATATCCCTCATGTCATCGTATTTCACTTCCGGTATTGAAAAGCGATCCGGATACCGGTTCATGTAATCACGAAGAAAAATAGGGCAATCACTTGTCGCCGTTTTCAGGGGGCCAGTGAAACGGAAACGGTTTCCTTGTGGAAGCCGTTTTGCTGTCCATTTCTGAAACTTTCCCGAAAACGGATTTATCCGGAAACACGATTTAGCTTGTAAACAAATCAGCCGGGAGGATTATAGAATTGCTTATGGGAAATGGGATAATTGAATCCGGAATGGATTTAACGGATGTATCCATCAGTATTATCAGAAAGCGGAATCGTGAAAATATCAGTGAATACATTCATAAAGACGTTAATTCATTCCCGGCATATTATTGTCGAATGAAAAAAGGAAAGAGAACATGTCTATAAACCGGATGTTTCACGCCTATTTCTGGCGTTTCTGAATTGAACATTCATGGCATCGTTTATTAACAGGATTCTCGAGACCAGTTTATCGGATGGGGTGATGAAGCGTAGTCTCTGGTCGGTGTTTTCTTCCGTTATTTTCGAAAGAATCACCCAGTCGTTATCGACCAGTTTTTTGAAATGGTACCGGAATCCGGTATGGGACAAATCAAGGCTTCGGAAGAGCCTTTTTACTGAAAGAGGCCTGTTCTGGAGGTGTTCTGTCAACACAAACATCAGAATGTCGAAAATGACCAGATTGGATCGGATCGGCAAATGATCGGATATGGCGTTCCTGAATGCCACGAGTAATGCCGTTTCCAATTCCAAACTTGCCTTATCCATTAAACCTGAATAATTTTATTTGATAAAAGCTTGTTGCCAGTTTAAAGGCATGTTTCGGAATTAATAATTAAAATCGACAACTAATTTTGGGTTATTTCTGATTGAAAATTTCTTGATTTTTATATTTTCATGACGATTTAAGTTTGATGGAATAAAATATATCCGTTTTAAAAGCAGGTTAATGGAATTCCTAAAAATTTTATTTTATTTATTTATACTTTCTGTATTTGAAAGTATTGATGGATGTGTTGAGTGATATTGGAAATGATAAAAAAACCCGACTTGAGAGAGTCGGGTTTTCGGGGAAGGGACTGCCGCTTACTGAACGACCATATCCAGAACATAGGCCTGGTTTGGCGCGTTCACCGGAGGATTGGTGACGTTATAACGTTTCAGGCGCAGGATGTGACCCGTTCCGTCATGTCTGTATCCTTCGATGTCCGGATAGAAAGTGCGCCAGGTGCTGGTTCCATTCATGACGCCGCTATTGTCATAGTAAACGTCGCGAACTTGCAGGCACTGTTTCAAAGGCATACCTGGCAGGCTGCATGCCACGGTCGATGAAGCGATTTCCATGAACATGGTTTCACCTGTGCCACCGTAGCGGATGTCCGCGGTCGGACGGCCTGTAAAGGTCAGTGTATTGCCGTCGGTAAAGCGCAGTTTCATGACCGGTGCGGCAGAGAGAAAGATATCGATGTTGGCCTTTTTCTGAAACTGGGACGCTACCTGCTGTTCCAGTGTGTTCAACTGTGGATTCGCACAGAGCATCCGCGTCGATAACATGTCACTGAAGGTGACGAGGTTTTCATTCAGTCGGTAATTGCCGCCCATGACGTTACAGGTGTTGGAAACACTGAAACGGTTCACCTTGAAATCGAGCTGGACAGGTTTGGTGGGCTGGACG
This sequence comes from Pseudomonadota bacterium, assembly GCA_023449275.1. Lineage (GTDB taxonomy): Bacteria > Pseudomonadota > Gammaproteobacteria > Burkholderiales > Burkholderiaceae_D > Oxalobacter. Next base: position 25,467 of record JAEXJM010000014.1, read on the forward strand.
AACAGGTAGTCCAGCCGCTGGCCCCGGTGGTCGGTTGCATCGGTCAGTTGCCAGTGGAATGCGTCAAGGGAATTGACAGCCTTGGAAACAGGTGGATTGGAGTCTGGCATTTGTGCGCAACCTACCAGAACAAGCGGAGCTACCAGTAAAGACAATAAATAACGCTTCATATTTTCCTCCAGGGATGATTTTTGCTAGCCGGAAATAAGGTACAGTAAAGTAAAAGCACTTTTTTCACACGGTCGAATGTAACACTGTGGTAACGGAATGTGCTTCGATAAATCAAGTTTGTTTCAATTTTTCAAAAGACCTGCCGACTGGTCTGTCGCATGGTCTCGCGTCAGTGAGACAGATCTCGTGTCCTTAAGTTCAGACGTTTGTGAAATAGGGAATCTTGACACGGGCGCCTTGGGTGCCGGTCAGGCACCGGAACCGCCAGACGAAAAAAGAGCTTTCGGAAAGAAAGCTCTTTTATGATCCGATACGGTTTATTTTTTGCCGATCAGCATCAGGTTCAGAAGTTTTTCGTCCGGTTTGAGTTTCAATACATGTCGCAATGACGCTTCATCCATTGAAACGACGTATCGGCACGCGATGGCCAGGGATTCTGCCGCCAGATAGATGTTTTGCGTCATTGCGCCCGACGCGATGAAGGCGTAATCGGGTTTGGTTCCGCTGTCGGCGACAAAGACAAACACGACCGGCGACTGGCCGACGATGGCTTGTGGCCCCGCTTTTTTTCGGACATCCTGTCCGGAAATTTCATTCAACCGGTTCTGTTTCCAGTCGTACCTGAATACCCCGTTCCTGTCGAGCACGTAAATGGTGTTATACGGCGCTTTGCCCATAGCGAATGGAACTGTCCAGCCCTTGCCCTGCCGGTTTTGTCCGGAGGCCGCCCACAAGAGGGTGGACAATTCCTGCCGGGAGACATCATGGAGTGGAAAGTCTCCCGCCTTGGCAGAATGCCGGTTGTTCAGTGCGGACAACACGCCCATGCCGGCGGAAGTTTCAGGAGCGGGCAGGACGATGTCCGACGCCCATGCCGGTGCGCTGAGGAAAGTGATGGCGGCCAGTGTGCACAGGACGCGTTTGCCGTGTCGGAACATGGCTGATTCCCTTATTTCACGTAATGGATGACGTCGCGCCGGCGTTCAGGCGTGGCGGGCTGTTCGTTGGCATATCCGAGCGATACGGCGAACTGGGGCTTGTAGCCTTCGGGAATGCCGAGCTCTTTCATGAGTGCAGCGGCGACGGCGGGGTCTTCGAAGGCTTGCGTGAAACTGGCCAGATAGCACGAACCCAGACCGAGTGCCGTTGCGGCGACACACATGTTCTGGGTGGCATTGGCACAATCGACGCGGGAATTGCGGTTGTCGTTCCCTGAAACGATGATGACGGTCGGCGCATGGTAGAAAGGGGAAAAATCCGGATCGTCCGCTTTTTCCAGACTGCGGGCATCTCCCATTTTGCGCAGCGTATCGGCTGCGGCATCTCTCAGCTTTGTCAGCATGTCCTTGTTCTGGATAACGGTAAAATCCCAGGATTGCAGGTTCCGGGAAGTCGCGGCATAAATGGCGGCTTCCAGAATCCAGTTGAGTTCGCGTTCGGGAATTTGCCGGGGTTTATAGGAACGGATGCTCCTGCGGCTCAGCATGGCGTTGATCGTCTCATTCATGAGTTTCTCCTGTCAATGGATTCAGGGCCTTAAAGGCTCGTGTCGAATATGTTTGCCGGTTATTAGACCACTGTTTCCGGACGCTGTAAACGTGAAACCTTTCATCATCGTGTCCGGACATTTCGGACTGCTTTGACTGTGCCGTCCGGAAAAAGTTGTCTTTTCCCGGCGGCGGTAAAAAAGGACTGTCGCTTGCGACAATCCTTTTCAAAAAAGAGCCGGAATTATCCGGTATCATTCCGGCAACGGTTTCAGCCGGCAGTTTTCGAACATGTCTTTCGACTTGTCATAGGTCGATGACTTGACTTCCATCAGGGCCAAAAGCGTATGGAAAAGATTGTCGTGGGAATAGGTATTCTTCTCCGCTTCCTTCGCGATGCAGCTGTAATCGAGGTGGTCGAATTTCTTCATGTTCTCGGACATCCACAACACCATCGGGACTTTTTTCTGTTCGATGGGAGCGATGGAATAGGGCAGGCCGTGGAGATAGATATTGTTTTCGCCCAGTGATTCGCCGTGATCGGACACGTACATCAAACCGGATTCCAGATGGGGGAAACGCTTCAGGATGTGAATGGCGTTCGCGACGACATAATCCGTGTAGAGAATCGTATTGTCATAAGTGTTCACGACTTCTTCGCGGGTACATTTCTGGATGTTTGCCGTGTCGCAGGTCGGAGTGAATTTCCTGAAGTTATCCGGATACCGCTTGTAGTAGGTCGGCCCATGGCTGCCCATGGTATGCAGGACAATGAAGGCGTCCCTGGTGACATTTCCAAGATAGTCCTCGAGGTCTTCCAGAAGCACTTCGTCAAAACAGCTTTGTCCGTCACAGTAGCGGATATCGTTTTTGTCGATCATGTTTTCATGAGGGATCCGGTTGCAGACACCTTTGCAGCCGTCATCGTTGTCTTTCCAGAGAACCTGAAAACCGGCCTGCTGCATCAGGTCGACCAGATTTTCCGAGTAAGCCGCATCATCGACGTTGAAATCCTTCCTGTCCATATTGGAAAACATGCACGGGACGGAAATGGCGGTTGCCGTCCCGCAGGAATAGACGTCCTTAAACGAGATCACGTCTTCTTTGGCAAGCATCAGGTTCGTTTCCCGTGGATAGCCGTTCAGGGAAAAATTCATCGAGCGGGCGGTTTCCCCGACGACCAGAATGAAAACGGTCGGTGCGGCATCTTCATATGGTTTCAGTTTCGCCTGCTCATCCAGTCGTGCGAACTGGCGGTTCACCAGTGATTTGTGATGGTAATAGCGGACGGTCGCATAAATGTAATTGGTCGGATTGATCAGGCGGGGCATTTCATGATGGTTACGCCCGAAAGCGGCGTATTCCTTGAAAAACAGGGCGGCAATGCCTCCGATCGTGATGACGGAACCGGCAATGGCGATTACACGGAAACGCAGTTCTTTCCAGAAGCTTTTGTATTCGATTTTCGTGAAGGCAAGCATGACAGCGGGAATGATGCCTGTTACGACGATCCAGAGGATCGCCGACAGCGACATCAGGTCGGTCGCTTCTCTTGTGGTTGTTTCGAATGCGTTCCTGACCATGTCCGAATCGATGAAAATGCCCAGATTGAACATGAAGTAATTGGTGGTGGAGGAAATCAGCAGCAGGCCGGTCAACAGCGGTTTCGTGAGCCAGGGAAGGCAGAAAACATTCAGCAGAAGATAGAGAGCGGCAAAAACGAATACCGGGAGACTGATTCCGAAAAAGAATATTTTGATGCCGCTCACTTCGAGATGAACGATCATGTAACGCCAGAGACTCAGGTTCAGGATACTGGTCATGTATAACGCAGCCAGAGGAATGAGCCAGTGGCTTTTGATATGGAACCTGTATGGGAAATTGAAACGGGTGAATGGAAGGCTTTTCATGATGAAACGTGAATTTGATGCGTCCGGTTTTTGGGAAAAATCCGTATGGAATGATGTCTGAATTATTGTTGTAAATATAAGACGATATCGGCGCTCTTTTGTTGACAATTTCTGAAATATTTTTTTACAGAGGGGAAAGCGTACGATGGACAGGCCTATCGGGATGAAATATTTACACTTTGTTACATTTGTCATAATAGCCGGTTTATCGTCTGTCTGAAAAACAGGCAGAGATGGCCGGTACGCACAGGGCATGTGCAGGCCCATCCTTATTCACCGGATTTTCCACGGGATCAGGGGATGAATGCATGAGATGTGACTGCCGGAAATTCTCTTTTCAAAAGGGTTGCGGAACCGAAACCGGATGTCGGAAAAGAAAAGTGCACAAGCTGACCGAAAAAATTTCGCGGGGTAATATTCCTGCTTCCCGATATGGGGGAGTTTTTTTCTTGTCAGCGCACCCGTGTCACTGGAAACAGGGGATATCACCGGGGCAGGGCACTGCTCTGGCAAATTACATGGGAACGGACAGAACGGCTGTGGGAAGGGCAACCTATCCTGAATTTTTTGCCGCGATCGGAACGATGTATGGGGAAGGGAATGGCGAGACAACGTTCAACCTGCCTGACCTGATCGAACGGTTTGGTCATATGCCGTACGATCGGCTGATCAAGACAGTTTTGGGCGGACGGGCGACTGAAACGATCGCGGGTATGGTGGGCGTATCTGAAAAAAGCGATGGAAAATCATCAGGCATATCATGGACGTGCATTTTCAGGCAAAAAGACCGTTGCTGACAGCATATGAATCTGAACGATCGGGCACAATTGCCGGCCGAGTTCAGGAATACGGAATGACTCTTTGCCGGTCATGACGACCGGCAAAGACCGGCGGAAAGATTCGTGAAATCGAAAAGGAAATGGCCGAAATAAAAGATGATCGTGCCGATTTACGCGCAGCCATGAAAAAAGGGTTACGTCAAATGACGTAACCCTTTGAATTCTTTGGTGGGTTGTGAGCGACTCGAACGCTCGACCTACGGATTAAGAGTCCGCAGCTCTACCAACTGAGCTAACAACCCATCGAGGGGTGAAATTATAGCAGCAAAATCTCCCAAGGTTAATACCCATGTTGCAGTTTCTTTGGTGTCATGCTTTTTGATACCGTTTTTTACGCAAGAAATGCATCCGGACAGTTTCATCCGGCTATTCACGGCAGTGGCTGTCTGTTTCTCGCCAGTGATGCCGGACGTGTCGCTTTTCCTTTGGAAATCCCGCGATTTCTCTTCCATTCACCAATCTGGTGCGGGCCATTCCTTTTTTGACGGATTCTGGCACGTTTTTCCCTTCGTTTCGCGTTTCCCTCTTCAGGAATTTGAACGTTTCACCCTCTTTTTACACAAAATCCCTCCCCATATTGACGACTTTTATATGTATGTCCTCTTCAATACGGGCGACATCCGGATGCCGGTTCCTTTATAAAAGTTGGCACGCAATATGCATATACCCCATTGCAAAACAATAAAGGAGCATTTTATGAACCGCCATTTTATTGCCATTTTTTCTTTGGCTTTTTTGCCTTTGACGGGTATTTCAAGTGTCCATGCGGAAGAAGCCGGAAATCCGTTTTCCGCGAACGTGACGTTGACGACGGATTACGCTTACCGCGGGATCAGCCAGACGAATGAACGTCCTGCCATTCAGGGAGGTGTCGATTTCAAACATGATTCCGGATTTTATGCCGGTACATGGGCCTCGAGCATTTCCTGGTTGCACGATATGCCTGATGGCGGAGCACCTTCAAGCAGTATGGAACTGGATGTTTATGGGGGCTACCGGCACCCGTTCGGCGATATCGGGGTGGATGTGGGTCTGTTGGGCTATCTCTATCCGGGCAGTTACGGCAGTGAATGGAAGAGGGCCAATAACATGACCGATCCGCATACGCTGGAAGGCTATGTCGGGGCGTCATGGAAATTCCTGTCAGTGAAGTATTCCCATTCGTTTACGGATCTGTTCGGGGCGGTGGATACCAGAAACAGCAAGTACATCGATTTTTCCGCAGCTTACCCACTGACGGACAGGGTGACTTTCAATGCCCATTGCGGTCGCCAGATCATCACGGGTTCCGGCAATTCCTATAACGACTGGAAAATCGGGGTGACGGTGAACTGGCAGGGATTCGATTTCGGCCTCCATTATGTGGATACCGATCTCGACAACAAGAAAGACGCCAATGCGGATGCACGTGTCATTTTTTCAACAGGGAAAGTCTTTTGACGCATAGCCAATAAAAACGACAGGGAGAGCAATATGAAACTGGTGAGTGCCATTGTCAAACCATTCAAGCTGGACGAGGTGCGTGAAGCGCTTGCGGCCATCGGGATACAGGGGATGACGGTAACGGATGTCAGGGGATTCGGACGGCAGAAAGGGCATACCGAGTTGTATCGGGGGGCAGAGTATGTCGTCGATTTTCTGCCCAAAACGAAAATCGAGGTGGCGATTGCCGACGAGTTTCTGGAACAGGTGATCGAAGCCATCGGCAAATCGGCTTCGACCGGAAAAATCGGGGACGGCAAGATTTTCGTCATGAATCTGGATGAAGTGATCCGTATCCGTACCGGGGAAACCGGTACGGATGCACTTTGATGAGGAGTTTATTGTGAAAGTATTGATTTCATTGTTGCTGGCAATGGGCGCTGGCGTTTTTGCGGGGTCTGCCCTTGCCGAAGAAACCGGTGTGTCGCATGGCGTAATGGCAGCCGAAGCGGCGTCCGCCCTGAGTGCGGGAGATACCGCGTGGATGATGACGTCCACCATGCTCGTCATTTTGATGATCATTCCGGGTCTGGCCCTTTTTTACGGCGGGCTGGCACGGTCGAAAAACATGCTCTCGATCCTGATTCAGGTCTTCGTCGTGTTTTCGCTGGTATCACTCCTGTGGTGCCTGTATGGGTATTCCCTCGTTTTTTCGGGAAGCGGCGCCGTTATCGGGGATTTCGGGAAAGTGTTCTTGTCGGGGATAACGCCTGACACGTTGTCGGCGACGATGAATACCGTGCCGGAATATGTTTTCGTCGCTTTTCAGGGGACGTTCGCTGCGATCACGGCAGCCCTGATTGTCGGTGCCTTTGCCGAGCGTATCCGTTTTGCCGCAGTGATGCTGTTCATGGTACTCTGGTTCACATTCAGTTATATCCCTCTGGCGCACATTGTCTGGGGCGGCGGGTTTCTGGGAGATGATGGTGCGCTGGATTTTGCCGGCGGGACTGTCGTCCATATCAATGCCGGTATCGCCGCGCTGGTCGGGGCGTATATGGTCGGCAAAAGGATCGGCCTTGGCAAGGATGCCTTCATGCCCCATTCACTGACCCTGACGATGGTCGGAGCCTCTCTGTTGTGGGTCGGCTGGTTCGGTTTCAACGCCGGTTCGGCCGGAGCCGCGAACGGGACGGCTGGTCTCGCTTTCGTGAACACGGTTCTGGCGACAGCGGCGGCAACCCTGTCGTGGCTGGCGGGCGAGGCTTTCCACAAGGGAAAAGCGTCCATGCTCGGTGCGGCTTCCGGGGCCGTTGCGGGACTGGTGGCCATCACTCCGGCAGCAGGATATGCCGGGCCGATGGGATCGATCGTACTGGGGTTGGTGTCCGGTGTCGTCTGTCTGTGGAGCGTCAGCGGGTTCAAGAAAATCCTGAACGTGGATGACGCGTTCGACGCTTTCGGGGTTCACGGGGTCGGCGGGATTGTGGGCGCCATCCTGACCGGGATCGTCGTTTCTCCGGCATTGGGTGGTACGGGCCTGTCTGGCGGGGATTACTCGATGGGGTATCAGGTCTGGATACAGGTCAAGAGCGTTCTGGTGACGATGGCATGGTCGGGAATCGTGTCTTTCATTGCCTACAAGATTTCCGACAGGGTATTCGGCCTGCGTGTTTCCGAGGAAGAGGAAAGGGCAGGTCTGGACAATACCTCACATGGCGAGTCGGCTTACCGTTACTAGAACCGGAATGGCCGGTTGTCATAAAAACGATGAAATCTCTCCGGCGACTATCGGACTGCGGGCTTTACGCCCGCAGTTTTTGATGTTTTTGAAATGTGCTGTGTCCGTCCCGACAGGCTGGAACAGATCGTGTTCACGATGATGAAAGCAAGTGGTGATATGATCTTTCATCATGAGAGGAGCAGATATATGTCACAACAGGTGGAATTTGAATTTACATTGCCTCATGGTTTTACGGATGCCAATGGAACGCTTCATAAAAGCGGGGTCATGAGACTGGCTACCGTTTCGGACGAGTTGTCGCCGATGAAAGACCCGAGGGTACTGGGTAATCCGGGATATCTCTCTGTCATTCTGTTTTCGCGGGTCATTGTCAGGCTGGGCAGTCTTTCCCTGATCGATACAGGAATCATGGAACGGCTTCATCCCGACGATATGGCTTTTCTCGAACGTTTTTATGAAAAGATCAATGGTTTTGCAGATGAGCATTCCCATGATTCGTGTGCTTGTTCGCAATGTGGCTGTGGCCACTGAATCCTCGTTTTTCCGGTTTTCTTAAAATATGACTGCATCCGGTTTTGTCTTTCTTATAATTTTCAAAGCGTTTTTATATAACATTCAAATCTGTTGACTGTGCCGGCTAATCTTTTTTTTGCATAAGTCGCTCTTTTTTAACATCATTTTCATATCGGGCATATAATCTGTTCCCTGCCGACGGGCTTTCATCCAAAAGATGAAATATCCCTGCGCAATGATCAATGTTTCAAGAAAGGATTCGATCATGAATATCATCAAGCATTCCATTCACCACGCCATCATGTTCGGCGGCTTGCCTGCCTGTATGATGGCGATGGTTCTGTTCCGCGATCCATCCAGCGACCAGCCGACCCATGATATGCCGGGCGGCGCCAACCGTTTCGTGAACCGCAGCCGCAAGATCAGTGAACCTTTACCCGTTGCCGAAAGAGGGAACCGGCAGGTCGGCAGACGGGTCAGGACGAAGGCCGTCTGATGGATTCGTCAGCCGGGAGCGGGATCGATAGCCGATTCCGATTGCCGGATGAGGCAGGCCTCCATGACAGAAAGGGAGCGGCATACGCTCCCTTTTCGCTTCTGAAACAGGCTTGTCAACGCAGTGTCTGCGAAAGGTAAATCATGTCGGTGAGCAGGATGCCATCTTCGACAATCAGTTCAGGATAATGGGTGGTAAAGAAATCACGGATTCTGTGCGACAGGGTGAAACCGCATTTTTCATAGAAACGGATGGTTTTCGGCACGTTGCCCGTGCCGACCTGCATGGTGGAAAATGCCGGACGGCAGGTTTCTATCGCATGGCGTACGAGGCGGGAAGCGTATCCCTGACCTTGCGCATCGGGTACGGTCGCCAGATTTTTGAGTTCGCACAGCCCGTTGCCTTCGTCGGTGACGACACAGACGCTTTTCAGCCGGTTTTCGTCATACAGGGCAAAAAGTTCACCCCGGTCTAGGTAACGGCCGATCATCCGCTCATCCGGGTCGGCGAGCAGAAGCAATTCGAGAAACTCGTGTTTGTTGTCGGTGATCCGTTTTATGGTCATGGTTGTCGCTGGATGGCCTTGCCTGTCAGGGGCATGAAAAAAGACGGGATGCCCCGTCTTTTTTCAGTGTCGAATGGCCTAAACGGATTCTTTTCTGACGCAATCGACGTAGTATTCCCACTTGCCGTTTTCTTCCTGACGGATCAGGCCGTGGACGTCGGTTTCGAAACCGGGGAAGTGGTCGTTGAAATCACGGGCGAATTTCAGGTAATCGACGATGATCCTGTTGAAACGTTCGCCCGGGATCAGCAGCGGGATGCCCGGCGGGTACGGGGTCAGCAGGATGGCGGTGACACGGCCTTCCAGTTCGTCGATCGGTACGCGTTCGATTTCACGGTGTGTCATGCGGGCATAGGCGTCAGACGGTTTCATCGCCGGGCTCATGTCGGACAGGTACATTTCCGTCGTCAGGCGGGCGACATCGTATTCACGGTAGAAGTCGTGGATCTTCTGGCAAAGGTCACGCAGGCCGAGCCGTTCATAACGTGGATTGGCTGCCGCGAATTCCGGCAGGATGCGCCAGATCGGCTGGTTCTTGTCGTAGTCGTCCTTGAACTGCTGGAGCGAGGTGACAAGGGTGTTCCAGCGCCCCATGGTGATGCCGATGGTGAACATGATGAAGAAGCTGTACAGGCCGCATTTTTCGACGATGATGCCGTCTTCCGCCAGATACATTTTGACGATGGAGGCGGGAATGCCGGTTTTTTCAAATTCGCCTTCGAGTGACAGGCCCGGGGTGATGACGGTGGCCTTGATCGGGTCGAGCATGTTGAAACCTTCGGCGATGTCGCCGAAACCGTGCCAGTTGTCTTCCGCTTTCAGAATCCAGTCGTCGCGCTGGCCGATGCCGTTTTCATCGAAGTTTTCCGGTCCCCAGACTTCAAACCACCAGTCCTGGCCCCATTCCTTTTCGATCTTGCGCATGGCGCGCCGGAAGTCCAGCGCCTCGAGGATGGATTCCTCGACGAGTGCCGTGCCTCCAGGCGGTTCCATCATGGCCGCCGCGACGTCGCAGGACGCGATGATGGCGTACTGTGGCGAGGTGGAGGTGTGCATCAGGAAGGCTTCGTTGAAAATGTTCTGGTCGAGTTTGACTTCTTCGGAGTCCTTGACGAGGATCTGGGATGCCTGCGACAGGCCGGCCAGCAGCTTGTGTGTGGACTGGGTCGAGAAGATCAGTGATTTTTTCGCCGGCGGGCTGTATTTGCCGATGGCGTGCATGTCCTTGTAGAACTCGTGGAATGCGGCATGAGGCAGCCAGGCTTCGTCGAAATGGAGTGTGTCGATTTCGCCGTCGAGCATGGTCTTGATCGTTTCGACGTTATAGACGATGCCGTCGTAGGTCGACTGGGTGATCGTCAGGATGCGCGGTTTCCTGTTCGCGGCATCCCGGGCGAACGGGTTGGCCTCGATTTTTTTCCGGATGTTTTCCGGTTCGAATTCCTTTTTCGGGATCGGGCCGATGATGCCGTAATGGTTGCGGGTCGGCATCAGGAAAACGGGGATCGCCCCGGTCATGATGATGGCGTGCAGGATCGATTTGTGGCAGTTGCGGTCGACGACGACGATATCGCCGCTGGCGATGCTGGAGTGCCAGACGATCTTGTTGGAGGTGGATGTGCCGTTGGTGACGAAGTAGCAATGGTCGGCATTGAAGATGCGGGCGGCATTGCGTTCGCTCTGGGCGACCGGGCCGGTATGGTCGAGGAGCTGCCCGAGTTCCTCGACGGCGTTGCAGACGTCGGCGCGCAGCATGTTCTCGCCGAAGAACTGGTGGAACATCTGTCCGATAGGCGATTTCAAGAAAGCGACGCCGCCGGAGTGTCCGGGACAGTGCCAGGAGTACGATCCGTCCTGTGCATAATGCATCAGGGCACGGAAGAACGGGGGAGCCAGTCCGTCAAGATAGGTTCTGGCTTCGCGGATGATGTGGCGCGCGACGAATTCGGGCGTGTCCTCGAACATGTGGATGAAGCCGTGCAACTCGCGCAGCAGATCGTTCGGGATGTGGCGCGAGGTACGTGTTTCGCCGTACAGGTAGATCGGGATGTCGGCATTCTTGCTGCGGATTTCCGTGACGAATTCACGCAGCGGTTTCAGGGCATCGTTGATTTCGTCTTCTGTCCCGTCGCCGAATTCCTCGTCGTCGATGGACAAAACGAATGCCGAGGCACGGGACTGTTGCTGGGCGAACTGGGACAGGTCACCGTAACTGGTGACACCCAGCACTTCCATGCCTTCGTCTTCCATCGCTTTGGCAAGCGCACGGATACCCAGACCGGATGAATTTTCGGAACGGTAGTCTTCGTCGATAATGACGATGGGAAAGCGGAATTTCATCGCGCCACTCCAATGTTCAATAAAGAAGAAAAGCAGAACATCTTCTTGTTCTACCACGTTTTTCTGGCGCTGTCGCGTGCCATTTGTCTATTGCGGAATTATACGTTAACTGTATTTTCCTGTTTTTCTGCCGTCAGTGTATCCGGGGTGAATGACGGGATTGTTTCATGGATCGGTTCAGGCTGTTTTCACTGCCGGAAAAACGGGAACCGAAAAACGCAGATTGTCGCAGATATACAGGACTTGTGGGACGTTTCAGGGTGTTTTTTATCGTTTTTTCTGTTGTTTTTTTGAGAGGGGGCATAACCGGGAGGAGGAATGCCAAATCCGGCATCCCATTTTGTCTGCCGGTGAGTGTGATATATCCGGAACGGTTTCGGGTTTTACCATCCTGAACGGTGGGGGAGGTTTCCGGAAGAAAAGTGCTGGATCGATCATGCGGAATCGGTAAAACAGGCCTGTTTTATGGATGGGTGGGGGGCCATCATTTCAGGGAGGCGTGATTTTTACGGTTTTTCGTTTTGAGCCAGACGATGGCTGCGGGGCGTGACAGTGGAAAAGGCAGGGATGGACGGGTATTTGCAGAAGCCATTCGCCAGTACTGCGAGAATGGCGATGCCTGTCGGGAAACGGCCCGTCCTGTCCGGGAAAAACGGAGAGATGGGAGGTCAGGGGCGCAGATGAACTGCGCCCCTTGGGGAGTCACATCACCGGCAAGCCGGGCGGGAGCCCCCTGTTCCGTGGCGCAAGCCACTGGAAACTCATGATCAGAATTTGTGCGTAATGCCGAGCTGTACGCCGGTGACGCTGTCGTTATTGTATCCGGCGCCCCGGAAGAAATTGGAAATGGCCTGGTTCTCGAAGTCGGTATAGGCCAGAATGCCGTATATGGAGGTTCTTTTCGACAGGTCGTAAATATAGCCAAGGCCGTATTGTTTCAGGTCTGCCGAACTGTTGTCGGACCAGTAATTGCCGCCGTTGGCGGCATCGACACCGTTTACGTCTTTGAGCTTGACGTAGTTGAATGACGCTTTCAGGGTGCCCGGGCCGAGTTTGTAGTTCAGGCCGACGATCCAGCTGTTCATGGTGGCGGCAACGCCGTTGATCAATGTCGAGTCCGCAATGCCGCTGTTGGATTTGCCACCGTTGTACCAGCCTTTGTCTTTGGTGCGTTCATAGGCCAGAGACAGTCTCAGATTGCCCCAGCTATATGCGCCACCGACGTCCCACCGGTATGAGTCGTTCGAATCGGTCAGGCGGCTCCATGCGCCCAGCAGGGTGATCGGGCCGTTGTCGTATACGGCCGCTGCCGCGTAACCGTCGTTGTCCGCTCCGGCCTGTACGAATGCGTTGCCGGCGTCACTGTTTCGGGTGTTCTTGCCCAGGCTGTATGTGCCTGTCAGGACAAGTCCGGACAGGTTCGGGCTGTCGTAACGGATGGTATTGGAAATGCGGCTGGAACGCTGGGTGGAGTATGGCATGTTGGCGATACTGTCGTTGTCGAACGGGTCCAGCTTGCGGATCGTTTCGGTCGGGATTTCATCCACACGCCCGAGACGTACCATACCGAATGGGCCGCTGATGCCGACATTGGCGCCCCCGTCCCAATCGACTTCACCCAGGTTGGTACCGTCGTTCAGGTTGATCCGTTTTTCGATCATGAACAGGGCCTTGTAGCCGTTGCCCAGATCTTCCGTTCCCCTGAAGCCGATGCGGCTTTCATGGTTGTTGCCCATCTGGACGTCACTGCCGGTTTCCTTGACGATGCCGGTATCGGCGATACCGTAGATGGTGACGCTGCTCTGGGCGTATGCCGTACCGGTGAAAGCGCTGGCGATGGCGAGGGCAAAGAGTGACTTTTTCATGATGTCTCCGATGCGAAATCCGTTGTATTGGTCGATGTGCATGTATTGCCTGACGTGATGGAGGTGCCTGAATTCACGTGTCCGGATGTCATCTTCTTTCGGGATGAATGGCCGTGTTTTGATAAAAAGTGAATGAGGGAAAATTAACGGAAGAATGTCGCTTTTGTGTTCCGGCACTGTATTTTTCGTGCAACGGGGACAAGGGCGGGTTCGGATGACGGCCATAAAAAAGGCACGCATGGTCGCGTGCCGGAATCAGGCCTGAAAGGGTCGCCGCTCAGGAGCAGGTGTTTTCGGGAGTGTGTCCTGACGGATCAGAACTTGTGGTTGATGCCGATCTGGACACCGGTGACACTGTCGTTTTCGAAGCCTTTGCCACGGAAGAATTCCGCGACGGCCTTGTCTTCAAAGTCGGAATAGGCCAATTGTCCGTACAGGGTCGTCCGCTTGGACAGGCTGTAGAAGTAACCGATGCTGTATTTCTTGACGTCGCCGGAATCATCTCCGGCCCAGTATGCATTGGTCGAGCCTTTGACATCCTTGACTTTCATCCAGTTGAACGAACCGGCGATTCTGTGCGCACCGGTTTTGTAATCGGCAGACAGGATCCAGTTGTCCTGTTTGGAACGCATGTTCGTGTCTTTCAGCTTGCCGCTGCCACCCGCGAATTTCCAGCCTTTGTCGTCTGTTCTTTCGTAACCCAGACCGATCTTGACCGGGCCGAATTTGTAGGATGCACCCAGACTCCAGACATTGGATTCATTGGAATCGGAAAGGCGGCTGTAGTTGGCGAGCAGAAGCAGTGGGCCGTTATCGTAGTTGAGGCCGATGGCAAAACCGTCGTTGTCGGCACCTTTTGTAACGAAATCTTTCGATGCGTCGTTACCCTGTGTGTTGCCGCCCAGATAATATCCTGCGGAAACTCTGAATCCGTTGAATTTCGGGGAATCGTAACGCGCAACGTTGCTGATACGGCTGGTACGCTGGGTTCCCAGAAGCATGCTGCCGACACCTTCCTGATTGAACGGGTCGAGACGACGGAAGCTTTCGGTTTCGATTTCGTTCATGCGCCCGAAGCGGACAGCACCGAACGGACCGGCCAGACCGACGTTGGAGGCACCATCCCAGTCAACGCCATTGATGGTGCCGTCATTGACGTAAAAACGTTTTTCCAGCTGGAAGGTCGCCTTGTAACCACCACCCAGATCTTCCGTTCCCCTGAAACCGAGACGGCTGCTGTTCCACTCGCCCATTTTCAGGTCGGAACCGGTTTCCTTGATGAAACCGGTATCCATCAGGCCGTAGATGGTGACGTTGGTCTGTGCATTTGCCATGCCTGCGAACGCAGCCAGTAAAGACAATGCGAGAAGTTGCTTTTTCATTGATTGCTCCAGATAGTCAATATGTCTTGTTTCTGCTTGGGCAAGCCCTGTTTCTGGCTTGCTTGTGACTATCTGAACGCTTTTGTATGACCGTTTCATGACAATGAAACAGGCGGGTGTCCCGACTGTCCGGAAGACATGGAAATGGCTGAAAAACCGTTGCATTCATGCATCAAACGGTTCAGGTTTCTTCAAACGGAAACGGTTGTCGGAAATGTCCGGCCCCAAAAAGGCGCGAAGGGCCGGTTCGCGCTTTTTCAGGGGAAAAAGGCATTTCGGCGAGGTGGTATTTTCTGGCGGCCGATCCGGTGAAACCGGAAATGCCTGCCACGGCTTCAGCCGGATAAAACACTGCGAAAACGGGATTGTCTGCCATACCGAAACGGGTTCGGACAATCATGTCGTTTTGTTCCATGATGTTGTTTTCGATCTTTGTGTTTTCCGAAAACGGCTTTGCCGGACAGTCTGGGCCAGTCGGGTTTTTCCGACGCGGTCGGGAGTTCGATATAAGGTTGCTGTTGCAGTCCGGCGTAAGCATCTTTCCGGTTACCGGTGCAATGCCATGATTTGCCGTCGTCTTCCGGCATGAAATGGAAGGGCCGGACTTCGGGCTTGCCGTCAAGGCCGATGGTGGTAGGGAGCCGGACGGGATTTTCCTGTAAAAAACGGATAATGGCTTGCATGTGTACCTCCTTTTGTTTCGGTGACAGTGGAGGTATGCCGGTATTGAAAGGATTAAAGCCACTTCGCCTTTATGGTATCGCCGCTGTTTCCGGCTTTCGCTGGCATGAGCGATGAAGGCCTGAAGTCCGTTGTGTGGATGTACCGGGTTGACGAAGCTTTTTGCAAAAGGAGGACAGTTTGCGGGCCGGAATGGAAAAAGGCGTACAGATTGCGCTGTACGCCTTTTTTGGGAGGACGGAACCAAATTCCGGTTCGGTCGGCAGGGACGGAGAGTGTTTCCCTGCAGTCCTGTTTCCTAGAATTTGTGCATCATGCCGAATTGAACGCCGGTGACGCTATCCTCGTCGGAGCCATTGCCTCTCAAATAGCCGGTCATGGCTTCCTTTTCATAATCGGTATGCGCGACCATACCGTAAAATGAAGTCCTGCTTGACACATCATATGTATAGCCGATTGCAAATGTTTTCAAGTCCGCTGAATCATTATTGTCCGTTCCGCCTGCCGCCGCTGAATTCGCGCCTTTCATATCCCTGAGCCGGACGTAATTGACCGAAGCATTGACGCGGCCATTGCCGGTGGCGTATTCCATCCCGAGCTGGATATTGGACTGGTTTTGCCGGGTTTCCACAATATCGTTGTTGGTCGTCATGTCCGGTGTTGCCTTTCCCGACAGGAACCGGGATACCTTTTCCGCCGTGTCACCCGATTTTTCATAATTCATCGTGAAGCGGGTCGATCCCGGGACAGGTGGCAGGCTGTCTGCACGGTTTTTACCGGATTCGGCCGATGCTCCTGAATAAACGGATACCTGTCGGGAAAGGTTGACTGGTGAAAGGCTGGTTCCCCTGTGAGTGAAAACAGGGGAAACCGGATGGGTGTTGCGCTCGTTCAGCCATGACCTGCCGGAGTCGGGCAGGTATTTGTTCACGAGCCGGTAGTCATAAATGTTCTGTTTTGCCTGTCTTGCCGATGCCTTTGCCGGAACCTGTTTTTTTCCGGTGTATGTCATGGATGCGAAGGGCTGCTTTTTTTGCCATTCCTGATGGATGGGATATCTTTTTCCTGAATGGGAGGACGCCTTCCGGTTATGGGTTTTTTGGGATACGCCGGTGCTGGTGGAATCCGCTTTTTTGACGGCGGCCTGTGAGGAACAGCACACCCCAAGGGCCAGAAGGCCGGACATGGCCATTACCAGCCATTTTCTGTTGCAATGGATGGAAGGAGATGCTGCAGGACAGGATATTGCCGTTCTCATCGATACAACTCCGGCTAAAGGTTCCAGGACAATGAAATTGTAAGTGTTTTTACGTTTATAACCTTTATTTTTACAATTTATCACACAATATTTCCCATGACTGTCGATTCTGGACAATTTTCCGGAATTTAATGGAAGTTAGGTGCATGTTAAATGGATTTGGAACACAGGGCGATGAAAAACAGTGCGGTTGGCTGGCGGGAACGATGAATCCGTTTTTTGCCGGTACCGTCAAAAAAGCGTGCCCCCGAAAGGGCACGCAAAAAATGACGACGATCCTGTTTTTGTTTTTTCAGGCAAATGAAAAGGGAACCGGTCAGAATTTGTGGGTCATGCCGACCTGAATACCGGTTACGCTGTCGTTCGCGTCACTGCCCCGGTAGAAGTTGGCGACCTGTCCGTCTTCAAAGTCTGACCAGGAAACCATGCCGTACAATGTGGTTCGTTTGGAGAGCTTGTGTTCGTATCCCAACGAATATTTTTTGATGTCTTTGCTGCCGTTCCACCGGCTGGAGTGATCGATGTCCATATAACTGAACGAGGCGTTGATCCGTCCTGCGCCGACCTGGTACACAAGCCCGAGAATCCAGTTGTCCTGTGAGGAACGTTTTGCGGATTTGATCGATCCCAGTTTCCAGCCCTTGTCATGTGTTTTTTCGTAACCGAGTGAAATTTTTGCCGGGCCGATGGAATAGGCTCCTCCCAGATTCCAGACGGATGACTCGTTCGAGTCCGCCAGCCGGCTCCAGTTGGCCAGTGCGGAAACAGGCCCGTTGTCGTATTTCACCGAGAGAGCGTAACCGTCATTGTCGGCACCCAGGTCTTTCATGACGATGTCATTGTTGTCGATGGTGTCACGGTTGGTATTTTTGCCCAGTGTGAAGCTGGCACCGAGTTTGAAGCCGGACAGGTTCGGGCTGTCGTATCGGGCCGTATTGGAAACACGGGTCGAACGCTGGGAAGAGAGCAGCATACTGCCGACCCCGAACTGGTTGAATGGATCGAGGGTTCGGAAAGTTTCTGTCGGCAGTTCATTCAAACGGCCGAAACGGACTGCGCCGAACGGGCCGGAAATGCCGAGGTTGGAGGCGCCTTCCCAATCCACGCCATTGATGGTGCCATCGTTCAGATTGAAACGTTTTTCAAGCTGGAATGTGGCCTTGTATCCGCTGCCGAGATCTTCCGATCCCCTGAAACCGATACGGTTATTGATGTTTTCACCCATTCTTACGTCTGAACCGGTTTCCTTGATGAAGCCGGTATCGACAATGCCGTAAACAGTGACATTGGTCTGTGCACAGGCCAGACCGGACAACGAACCGACAAGGGCCAGTGCAAGAAGATTTTTTTTCATTTGTTACTCCATAAATTGAGGGAGACCGGATCTCCCGCCTTGAATGAACCGCAGAATGTCACAGGACATTCTGTATAATGCACACGCACCGATATTCTAAAAAAGAATAGCGATACGCTATTCCGAATAGTAATAGCGGTTTGCGCCATGAAGGTGGTTTTTTTGCATCATTTATCCGGTTGAGCGGGTTTTTTTGTTCAAAAAAAGAGGAAATCTTGTCGGAACCGTTTCTGATGGTGGCAAGGAAGGGGATGTTGTGACGGTTTTCCTTGCGGACGGCTGACGCCGATGTTTCGTCGGCAGGATGGCAAACCGTTGCCTGTGACGATTTTCGGGGGGGCTACATCTGGCGGGGGCAGGATGAGAACGGGACAGAGAGACGGGAGAAAAGGTCAGTTGTTGTCGTGAAGATTTCCGTTATCCGGTTGTGGTTTCTTTTCTTCAGGTGAACTCGCGTGAATCCGGATGGTTTTTCCGGTTTCGGTACGTCCTGAAAAAGCGATATAGCGTTTTCTCGGATCGCGGGCCGGAGCAGGTGGGGTTCCTTTTTCGTGATATTTGCAATGGCAGGCCGCGTCGGTAGCCGCCTGCATTTCATGCTTTATGGTCTCGTGCGACCGGACCGGGATGATGTTGACGAAGAAGGAAACGAATACGCCGATCAGGGTATCGAGCATGCGGTTGATGGCAAATGCCGAGATACTGGAATCGGTTCCGTGCGTGACGGTCACGCTCAGGAAAGCGATGCAGGTGATGTTGGTCAGCGCGTTTTTGCGCATGAAATCGACCAGGTATTTGAAAGGCGCCAGGGCAAAAGGGTGCTTTTCTTCCTGTTTTGGGTTGACGAGCCTGAAATGATGCGGCTTTTTGACGATCTCGGCCAGGTACATCAGGGGGATGATGCAGAAAGAAATCAGCAGGTAGGCCAAGATGGGATGGGATTCGAGCTCGATGCCGCGAATCAGGAAAAGCACGAACATGCCGGTGAAACCGCCGATCAGGGTTCCGATTGTCCGGTTCAGTCCGATACGGAATGTGCTCTTGATTTCAGGCTGCAAACAGATCACCGCCGCGATTGCCGAGTAGAACGGCGCGCCGGTTCCGATGTCGAAAAAAAGATAGATCAGGCAGCAGATAAAGACGGATATCGCTGCCTTGACAATGACAATTCCCATATCAAGGTGGTTCGAAGGACAGTTCTCATATCTTAGCCAAAAGAAAGGTCAAACTTCTTGACCTATGTTTTTGTTTTGTGAAATTGATGAAGGATTTTGGGCGCTTCAGGCGATGGAAGGGCAAAACGGCGTGAATCGGCCGGTATCGACATCCGTCTTCATTCCATGTTTTCCGTTTCCCGATCCGTGACTTTGACGTCACTGCCCATCGGGATGATATTGATGAAGAAGGAAACGAACACGCCGATCAGGGTATCCAGCATGCGGTTGATGGCAAAGCCGGAGATGCTGGAATCGGTGCCGTGTGTGATCGTGACGCTCAGGAAGGCGACACAGGTGATGTTGGTCAGGGCGCTCTTGCGCATGAACTCGGCGAAAACGATCAGGGGCGCGACGCTGAACAGGTTGTTTTGTTTCGCCTTGTCGAGAAGGGTGGAAAAGGGGCCTTTCCTGAACGATTCCGCCAGAAACATCAGGGGGATGATGCAGAGGGAAATCAGGAAGTTCTTGAGGGTGGGGAAGGAAAACAGGGAGAATTCCCGGAGAATGAAAAGAATCGCCATTCCCGTAAAGCCACCGATCAGGGTCCCGATCGTACGGTTCATGCCCACCCGGAAAGTGCTTCTGATTTCCGGCTGGAGGCAGATAATCGCCGCGATGCCCGAATAAAAGGGAATCCCCGTGCCGATATCGAAAAATTCGTATATCAGGCAACAGATAAAAACGGACAACGCCGCCTTGACGATCAGTTTTCCCATGGGGCCGGAATATCAGTTTTCAGAGAGGTCATTTCTTCCGGAAAAGGAGTTTACCAGTCCGGGGCAGATTGTTCCATGCAGGAAAATAGAATGGTTATGAATGGAATTGATGGTATTAGTTCAAAATATTTCAGATATTACGAGACCTGTTTGATGATCAAGATTTTTTGCGAGGCCATTTGCTATGGAGGTTCATAACCGTTACTGGCGAAATATTACGCCAGACTCCTATGCCATCTGCATGGTGGTTCACTCGCTTCGTTAATCGTTGGTGCCTACTTTTATCTTCTAAGCCACCTACACGGTGGTTCACGGGGGAATAGACAGCGGGGCCGTTGGCGGGATCTTCTAAGCCACCTACACGGTGGTTCACTGCTTCAAACGGATCGAAATCGCTATCGTTGACTTCTAAGCCACCTACACGGTGGTTCACACGAACGGCCCATTGACGAGACCGTTCGAGCCCTTCTAAGCCACCTACACGGTGGTTCACTATAAGCCGACTGGATTTTAAAAGACGATCGACTTCTAAGCCACCTACACGGTGGTTCACTGGAACTTTCAAGATATTTGGCGGTATCTTTGCTTCTAAGCCACCTACACGGTGGTTCACTACGAGAGCGTACACGAGTTTCCATCCGTGAACTTCTAAGCCACCTACACGGTGGTTCACATACCACTTCAAACGGGACACCTTGTCGAATTCTTCTAAGCCACCTACACGGTGGTTCACAGTCGGCTAATGCGGCCAATGCTGCCCAGGCTCTTCTAAGCCACCTACACGGTGGTTCACGCATATAGTTTGGCCAAGCTACAGCTTTCACACTTCTAAGCCACCTACACGGTGGTTCACTGTCACCGGAACCATTGCCGACAACCGGCAAGCTTCTAAGCCACCTACACGGTGGTTCACGTCGGATTCATCGACATAAAAGCCACTTCCTCCTTCTAAGCCACCTACACGGTGGTTCACGTTTTGCAGTATTACGAAACAATCCCGGAAAACTTCTAAGCCACCTACACGGTGGTTCACAAGTTGTGTATTTCGTATAGGCTTCCTGTGCACTTCTAAGCCACCTACACGGTGGTTCACGTTTATCCCGTTCAATTGCTGCCTGCGCTTCCGCTTCTAAGCCACCTACACGGTGGTTCACATCTGTAAGCCGTACCGTCACGCTTCCGGCATCTTCTAAGCCACCTACACGGTGGTTCACGTTGTCTGTGCCTTGGAACTTTAGAACGTTGCCTTCTAAGCCACCTACACGGTGGTTCACCGGGGGTTTTGAAGCCAAGCGGGATCTCAACACTTCTAAGCCACCTACACGGTGGTTCACATTATGCGAAATTGAAAGGAGGTGATTTTTATCTTCTAAGCCACCTACACGGTGGTTCACAACCTGCCGAACAAAATAGGTCGTTTCGGTCACTTCTAAGCCACCTACACGGTGGTTCACAGGTGTTATGTCAGGTCAGGAAAACGACCCGTGCTTCTAAGCCACCTACACGGTGGTTCACGAAACTGTAAATTTCCTTTATTATCGTAATAACTTCTAAGCCACCTACACGGTGGTTCACCAACAGGTCTAATTGAAACCTGTCCTGTTTGCCTTCTAAGCCACCTACACGGTGGTTCACAGTCAAATAATTTGAGGAAGGCGGGCGACGATCTTCTAAGCCACCTACACGGTGGTTCACGTTTGCAGGCTATTGTCGATTCCCAGCAGACCCTTCTAAGCCACCTACACGGTGGTTCACGTTGCAATCTCAATAATGCCCGCGTTTTCGGTCTTCTAAGCCACCTACACGGTGGTTCACGAATTGAGCCGGGGAAAACAACCAATTTTTGACTTCTAAGCCACCTACACGGTGGTTCACCACAGAACAGGCCAAAAGGCATCCGCTCTCTTCTTCTAAGCCACCTACACGGTGGTTCACTATTGCGACAGCGTGGAAAGCGGCACAAGATTCTTCTAAGCCACCTACACGGTGGTTCACAAGACTGTAGATGGTGCAGACGGGGGCATAGACTTCTAAGCCACCTACACGGTGGTTCACATGACTTGCAAGTTTTGATTTTTGAAGAATTTCTTCTAAGCCACCTACACGGTGGTTCACATAACCGGCGGGATTCCTGTTTTTATTAAAGACTTCTAAGCCACCTACACGGTGGTTCACTGCATGAAGGGATTGAAAAAGGGACGCAAGAACTTCTAAGCCACCTACACGGTGGTTCACGCGCCGCTTTTTTCCAGAGTGGTTTTTATAAACTTCTAAGCCACCTACACGGTGGTTCACATCTCGAAAGCGTCCGCAAAACATACGACGAGCTTCTAAGCCACCTACACGGTGGTTCACCATGCGCGGGGTTATCCTCGCGCCGGTAGAGCCTTCTAAGCCACCTACACGGTGGTTCACCCATCCCGGCACCGTTCACGGTGCGACGAGATCTTCTAAGCCACCTACACGGTGGTTCACGCAGGGGCAGACCTTGGAAGTGGGCTTTCAATCTTCTAAGCCACCTACACGGTGGTTCACGCAAAATGATCCCCGCTACAATCCAAGATATACTTCTAAGCCACCTACACGGTGGTTCACTTGCTGTGGATACCGTCACAATAGCGCCAATTCTTCTAAGCCACCTACACGGTGGTTCACGCTTTGTCTAACATTGAAGAATTACCTGAAATCTTCTAAGCCACCTACACGGTGGTTCACAGACTGAAAGATTGTACATTTTCCCGTATAAACTTCTAAGCCACCTACACGGTGGTTCACATTGTATATTTTCAGACCCACCGTGTTCAGAACTTCTAAGCCACCTACACGGTGGTTCACGCCATAGGCGAAGATATAACAGAGGGCTTTGAGCTTCTAAGCCACCTACACGGTGGTTCACCAATTAGACGGCTTTCGTGAATTGTATGTTGACTTCTAAGCCACCTACACGGTGGTTCACTAGAGCTTTTTTAAAAAAATCTTTTATCTTTTATAGACTTGCCTCCATTTTCAGGGTTTGACCTTCGATTTTTCATGGATTTACAAGTGTTTGATTTTCAAAGGTTTTTTCACATGCTTCTGAAACGAAGGTGAAAAGGAAGTCGAGGACTTCCCTGTCCTGACAGGATTCGATCAGGGCATTGCGGAAGTCTTTCTGGTTGTCTCCCCGTTTGGCGCACACAAAAGCCAGCGGCATGACGCAGGCATCCTTGATCAGGTCGGCGATGTCGAAGACGAGGGCGCCACGACGGGTTTTTCCGTGCAGGATCGGCAGGGAAAAACTGATGCCAAGTCCGCACAGGGCAACAGAGGCGTAACCGTAGGCGATGTAGTTGCCGTGGTCGAGAAATCCATTCACGATATCGGCAACGGTTTCGCTTTTGCGTTCTCCTTCTTTCCGGCTGAAGTCGATCTTGAAGCCTTGTGCCAGCAGGCTGTAGAGCGCCTTGGCCCATCTTGCCTCGATGAGCAGCAGTTCCTGTGTGGTACTGGCGTTCCCGAGGTCTTTGATGAAGGTGCCTGTGAAGGATTCCGGTAGCTGGATACCTCTTCTGATGAGTTCGGCGTCTTCTTTCCAGCAGCGTGCCGTCAGTTCGGCTCGCGTGATGAGAAGATGGCGGGCCAGTGCGGTGCGTTTGTCTTCATCGAACCAGAGCTGAACCCATTTTTGCATGTATCCGGTCGGGCGGTATTCGCTTTGCGGGGCCAGCATGGTGATGTCCAGTGCCCCGAAAAGGGGAGAACCGCCTGAACCGCAAAAGCCGACCATGACATTGGATTCCGCCAGCCGGCGCATGGCGGCGTCGGTGATCGATGTGCCTTTGCCCAGCAGGAGGAATGCCGTATTGCGTTCGGGGATGTTGAAGTATTTCTCAACGTCGCTGCCGTCCTGCGTCAGGTAAACGATCCGGTTGTCCATCTGGATGACTTTGGCGTGATCCAGATAGAAAACGTTGGCCCGTTTCGAGAGCATGACGGCCCGCGGGTTGACTTGTGGTTTTGCCTTGACGGATGTGTTCATGGGATGTCAGGCAGACAAAACGGACGGGTTGCCGTGGAAAAGCCGTAGCTGTTGGGCAGGCATTCACCTGTGCCCGGTTTTCCCTCCCGTCTTTCGATGAAGAAGGAATAGGCCTGTCCCGTGCTTTTGCTATGGACGATGAAGTATTCCATCTTTGCCTCATTCGCTTTTTGCATGCGTTTTTGTCTTAACTGTCCTTTTTGTTCGCCCGTTTTCCGGTCGGACTTTTCGGTCGGGATACGGTAACGCTGAAAGCCTGTCCATTTTTTGACGTCAACGCTGTCGATTCCGACGGGATAGGTCAGCCGGATATAATCGCGTATCCAGCGGTTCGGGGTCAGGAAGGCGACGAGTCTGTCCAGATCGTCGCGTGTCGAGGCGAAAACGCGCAGGCTGGAGCGTTTTTTCGGCAGGGCGATGGCATAGGTATGCGGGTTCTGGCTGAAAAAGGCATGCAGGATGCCGAGCAGCCGGTTTCGTATGGCCGGTACCGGACTGAATTCGTCGCTTGTGCCTGTCGGCATGTCGAGATCAAAATACCAGTTCGGTTTCATCAGTTGTCGCTCCCCGAGTAAACGCCGCCACGGATGATGCAGGCCAGAAGGAACATGCCGTCTTCGGTATCCGGATCGATTTCGGTAATTTTTTCCATCAGGCGGAAGCCGGAGGATTTGTTGTCGGCCCGGAAAAATTCCTGCGCATCGAGGCTGGCAC
>JAEXJM010000011.1 GCA_023449275.1 Pseudomonadota bacterium
ACTCGAACCAACGACCCCTACCATGTCAAGGTAGTGCTCTAACCAGCTGAGCTACGCGCCTAAAGATTGAAATTATAGCAGAACAAATTTAATTTTGGCTATATCTTATTTTGACCAGCTTGTTGCGCAAAGACAACACAAACACAAATTGGCAAACCGTCAATCATCCATTTGATTTTCACCGCTGAACAGCGTGATACACAGTAAAAAATTTCCTCATGACAATACACTTGCATCTCATTGAGAGTCAAATAAAAAATCCGGACTTGAACTTGGCTTTTCATGATTTTTCATATGCATATGTACTTTTTCTGTTTTACAGCGAGATGCTTTTATGGCATTCAAACCCGTTTCTCTTGCAATCTGCAGCGCATTTCTGACACTGTCCGAACTGGCAGGCGCACGGCCTACTCTCTGACAGCCGTGGTCGATTATACGCCCCTGAACAATTCTGATGTCGCAATCGGGGCAAGACGAAGACGTTCCGTTAACGGAACCCTGTATGGCGCTTACGGTGGATATGCCGCGCGTCGATACCGGTTAATGTGTCGGCAAGGAAAAATCGGTTTCCATGCAACAAATGCTTTTTGGCAGCTTTGCAACCACCAGTAAAATCGCCAGAAGCCATGCGTATATGCCGTCATTCACACAAAAGGTATCCGGAACGACCGAACAGTTGTGCTGAAAGTGGTGAAGTCCTATCCGGATATTCTTCACCTGCGTGCAAATCAGCACGACAGATTTTGGTCGCTGTACAAATAGCAAATCATGTAATGTGGCAATGGAACCACCTGTCTTATGGTCACTTTGCTACTACTGACTTTTATGCCATGTTTCATTGGCAGTCACGATGGCACACATGAGAACGACCCTGACGTATTGATCCGACACTCTTTCTGGCATCATCCCGAATCTGCCAGTATCCATGCAACCGGAAATCCGAAATTTCCTATAGGCAATCTTCCCATCAGACATTTTCCGATATGAAAAACCACAGAAATTCCATCATATTCAAGCAGTTTGACACCTCGTTCAATATCCTCTTTTGCGGATTCATAATCAACATTGGCAAATTCACGTTTATAGTGATATTTTATTAAAGTAGTCCCTGGACCTTGAAAGCGTTTTTTTATTTTGAGGCCGTCAACTGATTGCACTTCCTGTCAAACATTTGCCATGAACTCTTCCAATCTTGTTAACGCTGCCGTCTTTAAAAAACTGACAGACCATCTTCAGGAAGCGAAAAAATGGTCTCTTTCCGAACTTTTCGAAAACGATCCGGCCCGATTCCCTGCCATGACCCTTACTGCAGGAGGCCTCTTCCTCGATTTCTCCAAAAATCATCTCTCCGGCAAAACGCTGGAACTGCTAATTGAACTGGCAAGGGAGTGCCATCTGGAACAGAAGCGGGATGAGATGTTTCGGGGAGATAAAATCAATACGACGGAACACCGTGCCGTTTTGCATACGGCTCTCCGCGCCCCGCGTTATGAAAGGATTCTGGTCGATGGCAAAAACGTCATTCCGGACATACATGCCGTTCTTGACCGCATGCACCAATTCTCCGAGGAAATCCATTCCGGAGAATGGAAGGGATTTTCCGGCAAGAAAATAACCGACGTCGTCAATATCGGTATCGGCGGTTCCGATCTGGGCCCCAGGATGGCAACGACGGCCTTGCGCCATTTTCATGTGAAAGACCTCACCGTCCACTTTGTCGCCAACGTGGACGGTCATGACCTCAAAGCGGTCCTTGACAGGGTTAATCCTGAAACCACTCTGTTCATTGTCGCATCCAAGACGTTTACGACGCTTGAAACCATGTTGAACGCACGGTCTGCCAGAAGCTGGTTTTTAAATACCGGAACGATTCGCGATCTGTCGAAACATTTCGTCGCCATATCCGCCAATATCGAAGCTGTCAGGAAATTCGGCATTCCTCAAGAAAACATGTTCCCTTTCTGGGATTGGGTCGGTGGCCGCTATTCCGTCTGGTCGGCTATCGGGCTTCCCCTCGTTCTTGCCATCGGTTACAACCACTTTACGGAATTTCTGGCTGGTGCATATGCCATGGACGTGCATTTCAAAAATGCTCCCCTGGCGTCGAACATGCCGGTCATTTTAGGACTTGTCGGAATATGGAACCGGAATTTCATGGGATACTCTTCCGTTTCCATCGCTCCTTACCTTCAGGATCTGGCCAGTTTCGCCAATTATCTCCAGCAACTGGAGATGGAAAGCAATGGAAAACAGGTTCAGAAAAACGGAAACACTGTCGATTACAGAACCTGTCCTGTCATCTGGGGCAATGTCGGAACGAACGGCCAGCATGCCTATTTCCAGTTATTGCATCAGGGAACCGACATCATCCCCGTCGACTTCATCACCGCACTGGAACCGCATCACAGCCTGCCGAAACATCATGCCGCCCTGCTGGCAAACTGTTTTGCCCAGTCAGAGGCACTCATGGTCGGAAAGTCTGAAGCAAAGGTCCAGGCCGACCTTGAAGCTGCCGGTATGCCCTCCTCTGACAGTGCCGTGCAGACACCACAGAGAATGTTTCCCGGCAATCGGCCCAGCAATACCATCCTGATGAATGTGCTCCGTCCTGAAACGCTTGGAGCCTTGATGGCCCTGTATGAACACAAGACTTTTGTCCAGGGCGTCGTCTGGAACGTCAACAGCTTCGACCAGTGGGGTGTTGAACTGGGCAAGGTGCTTGCAAAAACAATCGAAAATGAACTTGCCGGCAATGAGACTGTTCCCCATGACAGCTCGACCAGTGGCTTGATCGCCCTGGCAAAGGCCAGTCTCAAAAAATAAATTGCCCATAATAAAAAAGCACAATCAAAGATCGTGCTTTTCTGCATCCCGCCCTTTACTTTTCATAGGCAAACCTGACGAAAGCCGTCTGTTTTGATTTCGGAACGGGAATCGGCAATACCGATGCATTGTCCGGCACTGGACTGTTGTTCATCTGGAGAATTTTCGGTGAAGGCCACTGCCCGCTCAAAGCCGCTTCTTTCGGCTGGTACAGTTGAAGCAGCAGGAAAAACCTGCCATCCGGGACTGGCAACCAGTTACCCTGTTTTTCCTCGCCCGGGTTGTTCTTCTGGAGATACAAGCTCAGCGTGCCGTCTTCATTTATCTGGAATGTCTGGCTGTTCGAACTGATCGTATAGGGACTGTACGGGTTGAAAGCGGACAACTGTCGTGACACAGGAAAGGCCGTCAAAGACCAGAATGCATTGACAGGAGGCAACTGGTTCTTTTCAAACCTCAGTTCATACCGGTTTTTGCCATTCAGTTTCCTGTTGCTGGCGCTGACTTCATAGATCATTCCCCAGATTTCCCCAGAAGAATTGCCGTAGAGATTTTTCGACGCGATATAGGCTCGGTAAGGATAATTTTCCTTCAACAGGTTCGAACCGTTTCCGTACAAAACCGGAACCTTGACGTTTGTCTTCGACATGGTATCCAGTTCCGTTTGCCCTGCTGCCATTCCATCTATCAGCGCCTTCTTTTCGGAATCGGACATGGTTGAATAATCGAAAACCTTGCCCGGAACGATGCCGATTTCGGCAAAGCGTTTCATCATGCCGCTTTCTTCTTTGGGGATGGTACAGAACCGAAGCATGAAATTGAGATAAGTGAAGAATTCCGGTGTCTTGGCTTTCGCTGAATTGTAAACCGGGAAATTCAACGGTTCCGGAGAAGAAGGAAGAGCCGTCCGAGCGAACTGGCTCAAGGTTTCGACTTTATACTGATCCTCTATCCTGGCGTTTTTCCCCACATTTGCCCGATTCACGATCTGAAGCCGGAATATGGCAAATACAAACGAAGAAGGCGCCTCCACCACCCTGGAAATCCCCTCAGGCCTTTCGCCTTTCCACCCCGGAGCGCTCACGAGCAGGCGCCCACTTCGACTTTTATCGTTCTGGTTGCTGGAATAATCGAAATCGTTTCCGAAAAGATCGACAAACTGAACGGAGAAATATCGCCTGTCCTCGACAGGAGCAATCGTGACGACCACGGGTTCCCGTCGCAAGTCCAGCCATGCGCTCCCGTAGACCAGATCCGTTTTACCAAGCGTCGCATCGATTACCGTCCGGCTCTGGCTGGTTTCCTCATTTCCATTTTCCGACACTTCTTCCGTTTCCGTCATTTCCATGTCACCTGTCCGTCGCATCGTCAACACGGCCAGCTCATTGAAAGGTTTTACGAAATCCGGATTTTGTGTGTCGATGGAAGCTGCATACATATTCCGGTAATTCTCAACGACCGGATACCCATAAATGTAAGCCTCCTTGGCGATCTGTGTGATTTCCGTTTCATTGAGCCGTTTTTCCTGATGACAAGAGACCAGAAAAAAAACCGCCATGAATCCAATCAGAACATGTGCGAATTCCATAAAGTCATTTCATTCCTGTCTGCAATATGATTTTGTCATAAAAAACGGATAAATATGTGTTTAACCGAAGCGGATCGTACTGCGCCCGATCCGGAAATTCCATTCAGGACCGGATTTGTCAATAAAATATTTTCCGTCCCTGGCTTATACTTGGATCCTATAGCCAGTCAGGATTGAAAATACCTGTACTGATTACTGCAAATGACATTTCATCTTCTGTCGATATCTTTGCGCCTTAATCCATTTTGAATATTGATTATTGCGGAATAGAGGCAACGGAAATCCAGATATGTGTTAACTTAAAATATTGGCAAGCATTTCCAACCCGTCAGAACCCTTTTGGAAAGTAAAATATGAACCAGCTGGAACAATTGAAACAATATACGACTGTGGTAGCGGATACTGGCGACTTCCAGTCCATCGAGCGCTATTCGCCTGAAGATTCCACAACGAACCCTTCACTGATACTGAAAGCCGTTCAAAAAGATTCATATCAATCGCTTCTCGAAAAAACCGTCCGTGACAATCAAGGCAAATCGACGGAAGAAATCATGGACCGGCTATTGGTCGCTTTCGGCGTGCAAATCCTGAAAATCGTTCCCGGCCGGGTTTCAACCGAAACGGATGCCCGTTTGTCTTTCGATACCGAAGGCAGTATCCAAAAAGGCCGTGAACTGATCGCTCTTTACAAGGAAAACGGTATTTCTCCCGAACGCGTACTGATCAAGATCGCATCGACATGGGAAGGCATCCGTGCCGCTGAAGTCCTCCAGAAAGAAGGCATCCGATGCAACATGACACTGATGTTCTCATTGCCACAGGCCGTTGCGTGCGCTGAAGCCAATGTCCAGCTCATTTCCCCTTTCGTCGGCCGGATTTATGACTGGTATAAAAAACAGACCGGAACCGGTTATCAGGGAGCCGATGATCCCGGAGTCCAGTCTGTCAAACGGATCTACAACTACTACCGGAAATTCGGTTATCCGACTGAAGTCATGGGAGCCAGCTTCAGGAATACGTCCCAGATTATCGAGCTTGCCGGTTGCGATCTCCTGACGATCAGCCCTGAACTCCTCCAGAAACTGTCCGAATCGGATGCGCCGGTCACCCGCAAGCTCAGTCCGGAACTTGCCAAGGCCGACCCGATCGAAAAAGTCAGTTACGATGAGAGATCATTCCGGCTGGCCGTCAACAATGACGCAATGGCGACGGAAAAACTTTCCGAAGGAATCCGCCTGTTTTGCGCGGATACGGTAAAATTGGAAAAAATGATCGATGCCTTGCGTTGATCGATTGTAAAAAAACCGGCTTGTTTTATTAATGAATGGTGCTTTCTTCAGGAGAAGAAAGCACCATTTGTGGTTTTGGCGAACCGTTCTTGTACTAATACTCGTTCTCATTTCCGTTTTCCTTTCCTGATTTGAAGACCATCATGACAACACATCAACCCAGCATTGGCGAAGTCGTCCAGAAAAAGAAAATCCGGGGTCTGACGTCGCACGAAGCCAGTGAACGGCTGCAAAAGGAAGGGTTGAATGAGTTGTCTTCCACCAAACCCCAATCGATTCTCGCGATTGCATGGGGTGTGGTTTCCGAACCCATGTTTTTATTGCTGCTTTCCTGCGGAATCATCTATCTGCTGATCGGCAATATGGAAGACGCCCTGATCCTGCTTGGTTCTGTCCTGATTATCGTAGCCATGAGTTTTTTTCAGGAAAAGAAAAGCGAACGTACCCTTGAAGCCCTGCGTGACCTGACGAGTCCACGCGCACTTGTTTTAAGAGATAATGAACAAGTCCGGATTTCAGGAAAAGACGTTGTCCGTGACGATATCATTTTCCTTTCCGAAGGTGACCGCGTCCCGGCTGATGCGTTTCTTCTCGAAGCGCAAAACATGACGGTCGATGAATCGCTTTTGACAGGAGAATCGGTGCCTGTTCGCAAACAGGTTTATCAGAGCGAAGATTTCCACTGCGAAAACAAACCGGGTGGTGACGACCTGCCGTTCCTGTTTTCCGGCACACTTGTGGTACAGGGAAAAGGTATCGCTCGCGTCACAGCTATTGGCGAAAAAACCGAGTTGGGAAAAATCGGCAAGGCCCTGTCCTCCCAGGACACGGAAACCAGCCGGGTGCAGGCTGAAACCAGCCATGCCGTCAAGGTCATCGCCACCGCAAGTGCGGCACTCGTCGGCCTGCTGGTGGTCTGGTATGGCATTACCCGTCACGACTGGCTTAACGGCATACTGGCCGGTCTGACTCTGGCGATGAGCATCATGCCAGCCGAATTCCCGCTGGTACTGGCCATTTTTCTGGGACTCGGTGCCTGGCGAATGGCAAAAAAACATGTACTGACGCGACGTATCCCCGCCATCGAAATGCTCGGCGCCGCCACGGTTTTATGCGTTGACAAGACCGGGACACTGACCCAGAACCGGATGGTTCTCTCAAAAATCATGGCCCATGGCGATCTTTATTCTTTCGAGAACGAAGCATCACTTGAACACGACAACTTTCCGGAGAAATTCCATGAAACGCTGGAATTCGCCATGCTGTCCAGCCAGCGCGATCCTTTCGACCCAATGGAAAAGGCCATCCAGCAAGCCGGGCGACAGGTACTGGCCGGAACGGAACACATCCACGACAGCTGGTCGCTGGTCGAGGAATATCCCCTTTCACGGGAATTGCTGGCCATTTCCCGTGTCTGGCGCTCTCCCGATCTGACCCAATATGTCATTGCGTCCAAGGGTGCTCCTGAAGCGATTATGGATCTGTGCCATCTGGATGAAGAAACGATGGCGACGATCTCGACACAGGTCAATATGCTGGCGGAACAGGGATTGCGCGTTCTCGCCGTTGCAAAGGCATCGTTCAGCCATAGCGAACTGCCCTCCTGGCAGCACGATTTCGATTTTGAATTTCTGGGGATCATCGGGCTTGCCGACCCCCTGAGGCCAACTGTCCCGATCGCTGTCAGGGAATGCCTGACCGCAGGCATCCGTGTGATCATGATAACCGGCGATTATCCTGCCACGGCGAAAACCATTGCCGAAGAAGCGGGGCTGGACGCCAGCGGGCTGATCCTGACGGGACAGGAAATGGAGTCCCTGAGCCCAACCGGACTGAAAGAACGTTTGAAAAAAGGAAACGTTTTTTGCAGGGCAACACCCGAACAGAAACTCCAGCTCGTCAACATGCTGAAAGAAAACGGGGAAATCGTCGCCATGACAGGCGACGGCGTCAATGATGCCCCGGCCCTGAAATCGGCCCATATCGGGATTGCAATGGGCGAAAGGGGCACTGACGTCGCTCGTGAATCGGCCTCGCTCGTGCTGTTGAATGACGACTTCTCATCCATCGTCTGTGCGGTCAGGCTTGGCAGGCGTATCTTCGACAATATCCGGAAAGCCGTGGTTTTTATTGTCGCGGCACACATTCCCATTGCCGGCCTGTCGCTTATCCCAGTCATGCTGGGTTGGCCTTTGATGCTTCTTCCGATTCATATCGTGTTTTTCGAGTTGATGGTCGATCCCGTCTGTTCCGTCGCTTTTGAAAACGAACCTGAAGAAACCGACGTCATGACCCGACCGCCCCGTCCGACCGATGCGAAAATTTTCGATAAATCGATTTTGCTTCTGGGCGTCAGACAGGGACTGGCTCTTCTGGCCTGGGTCGTTTTCATTTACTGGTTCGCACAGAAAAACGGCTTTGATTCCGAACAGGCACGGACGCTGACGTTCACGGCGATGATTGTGGGGGATATCTGGCTGATCCTGATCAACCGTTCATGGAGCCGCTCTTTCTTCGCATCGCTTGCACAACCCAATAAAATCCTGTGGTCGGTTCTTGGTGCGACAACAGCGGTACTGGTTGCAGGAATTTTCGTCCCGCCAATCAGGACATTATTCCATTTCGGCGCGGTTCAATGGAACTGCGTTGCCGTGTCCGTCATAGCGACCGGGATCTTTACGGGACTGATTTCGCTGATCCCCCTGTTCAGGAGAAAAAAACCAAACAGGTTTATTTTTTCAGATGGGGGCTATGCTGGATCATGCCGATAAGGGCATTGTTTACTTTCCTGGTATTTTCCACCAGATCGAAACTGTCGGGCATAAACAGCCAGCTCTTCAAAAGCCCCGTAAACGTGAATCCCATGACACGGCTGGCAAGACTGATATCCAGATCTTCCGGCAACTGTTTTTTGACTTGTGCATTGACCAGCGTATTTTCAACCATGTTCTGGCAATAGGTTTGCCATTCCTTCTGCTGGATGACGATGCCATCATCCTCATCTGTATATTCGCATTTGTGGAAAAGAATATTCAGCACCTTGCGATAATGCTGGTTATCGATCACTCCCTGTATAAGGTTCTCATATCCGATACACAACTGTTCAAGAGGGTCTTCGGTATTTTTGTCAGCCGTTTTCTCGATAAGCTCTCTTATGGGGCCTCTCACCCTTGCGCACATGGCTTCAAAAAGTTCGACCTTGTTCCTGAAATGCCAGTAAATGGCACCGCGCGTCACACCGGCGGCCTCGGCAATCTCGTTCAAGGTCGTACGGGAAACACCCCTGGCATTGAAAACATCCTCGGCTGCATCGAGAATACGTTCGCGGGTTTCAAGAGGTTTTTTCCGGGAAACGGGTTCCATCAGTACGTCCTTTTAACAAGTTGTAACAAAATATAAGGTTTGTTGCACAAAAATGTCTTCTGATAAATAATTCAAAAAAATTGATTACATACATTCATGATTGTATGTTAGATTATAGCGCTCGTCATTACAATATGGCCTTTATTTTTTACACATTGGTTTTCCCATATTCAGATCGATTCGAAAACTGATCCATTTCACGAAAAAAAATCCATGAGATCCATTTCCTGTATAAAAAACGTAGGCGCAGCCCTCATCGTTGTTTCTCTTCTTTCTGCCTGCGGCGACAAGGCCGCTCCACCGGCCCAGCTTCCAGAAGCGGCATATGTGACGATCGCTCCTGAAAAAAGAGCGGTTGAAAACGAATTGCCGGGCCGTCTGGAGTCTTACCGGACGGCAGAAGTGCGTGCCCGTGTTCCCGGCATTATCCTGAAACGGGCCTTCGAAGAAGGTACCTTTGTCAAACAGGGACAGGTTCTTTTCAGAATCGATCCTCGAAGCTATCAGGCTTCTGTCCAGAATGCCAGGGCAGCCCTGTCGCGTGCCGAAGCCAACAAGGTTCAGGCTGACCTGAAACTGAAACGTTACAAACCTCTGGTCGAGATCAATGCCATCAGCAGGCAGGAATATGACGATGCCATCGCCGCCGCCAAACAGGCAAGCGCCGATGTCGAAGCCGCCAAGGCGACTCTGGTCAACAACAAGCTGAATCTGGAATACGCCACCGTCACCGCCCCGATTTCAGGACGTATCGGCCGTGCCATGGTCACGGAAGGTGCGCTGGTCGGGCAAAACGAAACGACTCTTCTGGCAACGATCCAGCAGATCAATCCGATTTATCTGAACCTGACCCAGTCAAGTGCCGAATTGCTCCGACTCCGCCAGATGATGCAAAGCGGCGCCCTTAAAAATGCGGAAAAAAGCGGACTGAAAGTCACCATGGTCATGGAAGACGGCTCGATTTATCCCCATACCGGCAAATTGCTGTTTTCCGACATTACCGTCGATCCGACGACCGGCGAACTGGCTTTGAGAGCCCTGTTCCCGAATCCGGACAATATGGTGCTGCCCGGCATGTTCGTCCGTGCCCGTCTGGAACAGGCCGTGAACGACAATGCCATTACGGTTCCGCAACAGGCCGTCACACGCTCCAATAACGGTTCTGCCGTCCTGATCATCAATCAGGAAAACAAGGCCGAGGCACGTACTGTCAAGACCGGCGCCGCCGTCGGCAACCGCTGGCTGGTTACCGAAGGCTTGCAACCTGGCGACCGCGTGATTGTCGAAGGCCTGCAAAAAGTCAAACCGGGAGCACCTGTAAAAGCCGTCGAATGGCAAGACCCCATGGCACCTGCACAGGCACCGGCCGAGGTAACTGCTCCAGCTGCCC
>JAEXJM010000071.1 GCA_023449275.1 Pseudomonadota bacterium
GGAGAAGCACGACTCCACCCCAGCCGAGCCATCGCAAACCGGATATGCCTTTGAGGCGTCCGTTATCCAGCCGGAGCCAGTATATGTCATCCTCTTCAAGCCGGAAACTGATCCAGAAACCCGGCAAATCATTGACCTTCGGCGAAATGATCGTATCTTCCCCCATCTTTTGCCGGATGTGGGGGAGAATACTCTGCATGAAATCATCGCCTTCGGTAATCGAAACGATCCTGTCCGTCGGCTCCAGCGGATAAATACGGATCCCTTCGTTGCTTGCCAGATCGAATAAAAGCTCACGCCTCAATTCCGGCGCGGAATGGGCCAGTGCCGCACGGGTAATCGTCACAAGAGAAACGATCTGGTCTGCCGCCTGCCGTGCCCGTGGCCCCTGCAATTCAATACGATAACTGGCGATCCACGCTCCGATACTGACCAGCAGGAGAATGCCAACCAGAAAGAAAGTGCGCCAGAAAAGACCGCTTCTCCACCAGGGTATCGGAGACACCGGCAAAACGGAATGCGTTTGCAATTGTGAAAAATCAGCCATGGAATCGGAAAACTATTGGGAAGACCCGTCCGGTATGAAAACGTAACCGAGCCCCCAAACCGTCTGAATGTACAGTGGATGCGATGGATCGGGCTCGATCAGTTTGCGCAGCCTCGAAATCTGGACATCCAGACTGCGGTCGAACACTTCATACTCCCTGCCCTTGGCAAGTCCCATCAGTTTGTCACGCGACAGGGGCTGACGCGCATGACGCGCAAAGGCCTTCAGGACGGCGAACTCACCCGTCGTCAGCGAGACATTTTCACCGTTTTTCTTCAACGTACGATTTCCCAGATCGAGTTCGAATTCCCCGAAATTGAAAACCTGCTGCATTTCAGATGGCGATCCCGGAATTTCATC
Organism: Pseudomonadota bacterium; assembly: GCA_023449275.1. Taxonomy (GTDB): domain Bacteria; phylum Pseudomonadota; class Gammaproteobacteria; order Burkholderiales; family Burkholderiaceae_D; genus Oxalobacter. Next base: position 908 of record JAEXJM010000071.1, read on the forward strand.
CGGACGCTTCCTGCGCAAAACGGCACTGATCCGGGCCAGCAGTTCCCGTGGATTGAAAGGCTTCGGAAGATAATCGTCAGCCCCCATTTCAAGCCCGATAATCCTGTCCGTATCCTCGCCCTTTGCCGTCAACATGATGATAGGCGTCTGGTCACCGCCACCACGCAAACGCCTGCAAATGGACAAACCGTCTTCGCCTGGCAACATCAGGTCCAGAACCAGCAAATCGAAACGTTCACGAACCCAGAAACGATTCATGCTCTGCGCATTTTCCGCGGTCGTCACAGCAAAATTATTTTCCGACAGATAACGTCTCAACAAATCGCGGAGACGAACATCGTCATCCACAACCAGAATTTTTATCTGACGTCCCTGTTTTTCCACTTTATCTTCTGCACTCATATTCGATACGTCCATATGAAAAGTTCGGCATGTTCAGACTAGACCAAAAAGAAAAACAAGATAAATGGCCTTACATAAAGTTACAAACTTTACTGTTTTTTCGTTACTGAAAAAAGGCATACAGACTACACTTGTCAAAAATTGCAATCAGTGCCATTTATTTTGGATTGCACAATTATATGACGGTAAAAGACATGAAAACCATTTCATCATTTCTTTTGGGAATCCTGCTCTTCCTGTTCGGAACGGGTACGGCATTTACCGCTCCAGCCTGCGACCGCACCGGCAATCCGAATGCCTGCCATTCGGAATACAGGAGAATGCATTCAAAATACCCGACGGACAGGATGCAACAGCGTTCCCTCCGGCGACAGCACACCCGGGAAGCCTACGACCGGCACGACACTGGAAAAACCCACAACAGCGATCTTGATGCCCCCCGTTTTCACAAAGGCAAGAAAATGACTCCTGATGAACGCAACCGTTTAAGGCAGCAAATCGATGAAGCCGGACAGGCCATTTATCATCAATGATTCATTTTGACGTTATTTTGCAACGTCGATGACAAAACATATGTGACAGAGAAACCCGGCAAAAGTGGCAAATAATTGCTTTTTATGTCAAAATAATATGTTCAAAAGTTTTAGCTGGTTCAGCAAACTATTTTGAAAACAATTTGACTTAACCAGGCAAGTGGTTGGCAATCAGGTCGCGAAGCAGGCAGGACCAATGAAGTGCCGATTGGCTACCAATATATCAGAGGCAATAAATGAAAGAAGGCATTCACCCAGATTACCGCGAAGTCGTTTTCCAGGACGTTTCCTGCGATTTCAAATTCATCACCCGTTCCACCATTGCAACGCGTGAAACCATCATGTTCGAAGGTAAGGAATACCCTCTCGTAAAAGTTGAAGTTTCGGCTGAATCGCATCCGTTTTACACCGGTAAATACAAAATCGTCGATACCGCTGGTCGTGTTGAAAAATTCCGCCAGAAGTTCGGCAAGGTCGGTTCCAAGATTTCTGCCGGCTAATTTTTTCCAAAAGAAAAAAGCAGCTTCGGCTGCTTTTTTTTTCTAAAAGCCATTTGGCTGAATTTGCTCCAGAATCAAACCTATGTCCGATACGCAGCCCAGCCTGATCCCTTCACCCAAGCCAGTACGCCTGTCGGCGTCAGCAACGCTGGCCCTGCCACGTTGGGGCATTCTGCTATTGTGCCTGCTTTATATCGTACCCGGACTGATTGGCCGCGACCCCTGGAAAAACTCCGATGCGGCAGATTTCGGTGTCATGTGGACAATGGCACATCACGGATGGCAGGACTGGCTGTGGCCCAACATATCCGGATTGCCTGTTGCCGGATCGGGGCCGCTGACTTTCTGGCTCGGCGCCATTTGCATCAAGCTCTTCGGAAGCATTCTGGGAGACGCGCTGGCCGCCCGTATCGCACCCTTATGTTTCTTTTTGATCGGAGCCTATTCCGTCTGGCATACCACTTTCATATTGGGAAGGCGAAATTCCGCCCAGCCGATGAGACTGGCATTCGGTGGTCAACCGGAAGCCAATGCTTACGGCCGTATGCTGGCAGATGGAGCGCTTCTGATTTATCTCGGCTGCCTCGGCCTGTTGATGCACAGCCATGAAACCAGTGTCGAGGCCCTGTTCGTCGCCCTGATCGCATACAACCTTTATCGATGCGCGCGATACGTTGACACACCCTCCATAAAAAACGCCTGCCTTTTGGGCATTGCACTCGGCGCACTGGCCCTGACAAACGGACTGGTCACGCCCTTTGGACTTTTTTTCTGTTTCTTCATCGGTATCTTCTTTTGCAGACCCCCAAGACAGAAACACGTCATCAATCTGATCGTCGCCTTCACTGTTACCACTTCAATTATCATCCTCTGGTGGTTCGTCGAGCGAATCTCGCTTCCCTATAACAGCTCACCTTTCCCGGCATGGCTTGTCTGGAATGCCACCCAGTTTGGCATGCCCACCTTCGAATCACTGAAATATTTCTTCAAAAACGGTATCTGGTTTTTCTGGCCCGCATGGCCTTATGCGCTCTGGGCCATTTACGCCTGGCGTCGTGAATGGCGCTCTGCACACGTCCTCCTGCCGCTGCTGTTTACCATTACATTCTTCATTCTCGCGATTTTCAATCCGCAAAAAGAAGAAACCGTTCTGCTTTCCATGCTTGCCCCTCTGGCCATACTGGCTGCACTGGGATTGCCAACCATGAAAAGAGGCGCAATCAATGCCATCGACTGGTTCTCGGTCATGACACTGACCATATGCGCCCTGTTCATCTGGGTCGCATGGATGGCGGCCAACACAGGTGTGCCTGCGGGTATTGCCAAAAATGCGGCCAAACTGGCACCGGGGTTCTCCCCTGACGTCAATATCATCGCAACGCTGGTCGCCCTTGGTGTGACAATTTGCTGGTTCGCTCTGGTTTACTGGCGTCTTTCCCGACAACCATCCGTTTTGTGGCGTGCAGTCGTCCTCTCGACTGGTGGCATCATCCTCTGCTGGGTATTGCTGGCGACATTATGGATGCCCTGGATCAACTACAACAAGAGTTACGCCGGAATCGCCACCGAAATGGCAACCAGGGTGAAAAACAGACACAGCTGTATCAAAACCAACGTTTCCGCTTCACAGCGCGCCATCTTCGCATACTTTGGAGACGTCCGTTTCGAAGGTTTCGAAACCGGGAGGTGCGACTACCTTCTTCTGGGTGACCGTGTGCCGAAATATAACCGCCCGACTTCTCCAAAGACCTATAATGGTATGAAACTGATTTGGGAAGGCCACCGTCCGAGTGACCGGAAAGAGCGATTCCGACTTTACCAATCCGTTCAGTGAAAACCGGTGCCTTCTCTTCCAAACCTGTCTTGAGTATCATCGGACTGGCCGTCCCGATCTGGATCGGCCAGCTGGCCGCGATCGCCAATCCGGTCGTCGACACGGCGATGGTATCGAGATATTCCGTTACTGATCTTGGTGCATTGGCCGTCGCCGCCTCTGTTTATATCAGTGTTTACGTCGCCTTGAACGGCGTCATGCAATCCCTCGCACCGACTTTCGGACAACTGTTCGGTGCAGGCAAGTTTTCCGATATGGGAAAGGAAGCAAAACAGGGGGTCTGGCTTGCCATTTTTCTGTCTGTCATCGGTTCTTTACTGCTCAGCTTTCCGCAGCCACTTCTGGCCATTGCCAAGGCGTCGCCCGAAATGACCGAAAAAGCGGCGCTGTACCTGCGTATTCTCGCTTTTTCCCTGCCAGCCTCGCTTAACTTTCTCGTTTACAACACCCTGAACAATGCCATGGCCCGACCCAAAATGGTCATGGCCATTCAGGTCACCGGCCTTCTGCTTAAAATTCCCCTGAACACGCTCTTCATCTTTGGTGGACTGGGTATCCCGGCATTCGGCGGTCCCGGTTGCGCTATCGCCACCTTCATCATTGTCTGGCTGGAATTGCTGATCGCCTGGCTCATCCTGCGCTATAACCCGTACTACCGGATCATCCATCTGTTCGGAACCGGCTTCGCATGGCCCAACTGGAAATCCCTGAGAGAATTGCTGAGCCTGGGCGTTCCTGTCGGCCTGAACTACTTTATTGAAGTCACCTCATTCACCTTCATGGCATTGTTCATTGCCCGTATCGGTGTGAATGCAGTGGCCGGACACCAGATCGTCGCCAACTTCTCCGGCGTTCTTTACATGTTGCCATTGTCATTAGCGAGTGCCACCAGTACACTGGTCGCACAATCCATCGGGGCCAGACGACTGGACATTGCGCGAAAAATATCGTTTTCCGGCATCCGGCTATCCGCCATCCTCGCCATCTTCGTCGCCTGTACCGTCTGGCTGGCGAAAGACTGGATCATCCGCCTGTACACATCCAACGACGTCGTCGCAGCCAATGCCTCCCCCCTGTTCCTTTTCCTGTGCAGCCTGCTCTTTTTCGATGCCGTGCAAGTGACGGCTTCATACGTATTGCGCGCATATAAAGTCGTACTCGCTCCAACCCTTCTATATGTCATGACGTTATGGTGCATCGGACTCGGTTGTGGTTACATGTTTGCCTTCAACTTTTTCCCGGGCATCATCCCCCCAGGAATAACCGGTTCATCAGGTTTCTGGTTCAGTAATTGCATAAGCCTCGTCATTC